>JAUIGX010000227.1 GCA_030432435.1 Alphaproteobacteria bacterium | reverse complement strand
GAAATGTGGCTGAACTTGCCGCAAGGCATTACCGTGGATGAAATCCTGACAGCACCGGGCCAAGTTTATGCCAACGAAAGTCGGATGCCTCTCTACATTTTCTCGGGAGATCCAAATGCCGACAAGAAGCTTGGGGGTAAGTGGATTCCCGTCACGGCATATCAGTTGGCTCTTCCTGTAGGCGACTTCTCCATTATTGCGCGCGATGACGGGATCTATCAGTGGGCGCTGAATGGTAAGGCGCTCTATACATATGACGGCGACGTCGAGTACGGCGATTCCAACGGTACGGGTGTGAATGATCAGATGGAACTCGCGTGGGTTATGCAGTACTTTCTGCCGGACGAGGTTGCTATACGTAGAGACCAAAAGCGCGGTGGCGTTCTTGTCGCCGCTGACAGCGGCAAATCCCTTTACGCGCGCGACCGGGCGTTCGCCGATATGCAGGGTGGGCACCATGCGCGCGGCGGAACGCGTGGCAACCCGTCCACGGGTCGTGCGATTGGTACATCTCAGTGCGATGCCGAATGTGAAAAAACATGGGTGCCTTTGATCGCGCCCGACAATGCACCGGCCTCCGGATACTGGTCCACTCAGGATCGTGCCGATGGTCGCAAGCAATGGGCCTATCAGGGCTACGCGGTATATACCTACGCGAATGAAAGCGCGGGAGAGGTCACCGGTCATGACATTTATGATCTGGCGGTTAACGATAGCACGGAAAAGCTGACCGCCTCAGCCCTCGGCTACTACTGGCGGGTTGTTTCACCCTAACGGCGGTTCAGTCTGCGGTGATGTTTGTGACCGCAGTCGGTCCGAATTTACGTGGCCAGCGACAGCAAGCCGATAAATCCGGATGCCTCCTCGCCGGTGTCGTAGCGTAAGGTCGCGGGTTCGCTGGCTCGTACTTTTAGACCGACGTTGGTCGCTGCCTTCTCTACATATTCCGGGCTATGAGCAAATCGCCCGGAGGGCCTCAGCTTGAAGGACCCTTCGGGAACGTCTTCGTAGGTAAAGGCAAAAACGCCATCTGCTGCGAGGCGCACGGCTATCCCTGAAAACAATTCTGTAAGGCTCCCTACATAGGGAAGAAGGTCGGCAGCGGTAATAAGATCGAAATTACCGACCATATCTTTGAGGGCATGGCTTGCATCACGATGAATTAGGTGAGTGTAGACATTTTTAGATCGCGCACTGTTCAGCATAGCCTCTGAAAGATCGACGCCAGTTTTCTCAGCACCGGCTAATAGGCCAGTCAGCGCAGAAGCCATAAGGCCGGTACCGCAGCCTAGATCCAACCACCGTGAAAAAGACGGAACCGGCTCGTGTATTTTCACGATCGTCGCCGCCATGCACTGCGGCATCTGATAGGAGAGTTCCTTCGTCATACGGTTATCGAACCGCTGAGCTAAACGCCCATAAACACTTTCAACGAAGCCGGAGATCGGTTGGGACAAAGGCTCTCTATGTAAAGCGGCAAGCAGGTGACGAGCCTCTCCGTGCTGCGGATTCAACGTGAGAATGCGTTGTAGAGTGCGCTCCGCTGCATCGGTATTCTCCGCAAGCCTCGCGACGGTATACATCGCCAAAAGTCCGGGAATGCCAGCATTTGCACGGTCAACCGCAGCCAGGATCTCCGTAGCCTCGCTAATGCGACCACTCTCTAACAGCAGAATTCCAACGGACTCTCGGCCCACTCCTATGCTCGGATCCAACATCATAGCTTTCCGACATAGTATCAATCCTTCCTCGGTTTTTCCCGCGTAGTGAAGGGTGCTGCCAAGGCTTATGTGGGCTACTGCGCTTTTAGGATTGTTCTCGATGGCGCGGCGGAGAACTTGAATAGCTTCGTCGAAATTCCCAACGGCAGAAAGCAGGTTTCCCAGTTTCAGAGTGGCTTCCGCATGATCAGGCAGCATTCGAGTGACGCGCCGGTAACACACAACCGCTTCATCAAAGCGCTGAAGTTGCACCAAAGCATCGCCCCGGCGCACGGAGGCCCCCGGGTCCATCGGCGCCAACGCCAAAGTCTGAGCAAAAGCCGACTCAGCTTCTTTCCAATCTCTCATCGCTGCGTAAGCTTCGCCTAACCTCGCCCAGTAGCGAGGCTTCATCGGAAACATTTCCGTTATTCTGCGCAAGTGCCGGGCTGCGCCGGACGGGTTTCCCGTACTCTCGTTTGCGATCACGGCATGCATGATCATCATCGGACTGTCCGGCCATTTGCGCAAAGCGCCTTCAAGTATGGTGATTGCGGCGGCTTCTTTTCCGCAAGCTTGCAATCCTTGTACCGCCGCGATGACGGTTTCTTTATCGTCGCTTTGCGAAGCAACGTCCGCATACACCTTTGCCGCAGCATCCAGGCTGCCTGCCGTCCTCATGATTTGAGCTTGCGCCAAAATCGCGGCAGCACCTTCAACGGACAATGGTTCTTTCATGTGTAAAGTCACTGTGGAAAGGCTGAAATAATAAGCTGCCCATACGAGCATGGGGCTGGTCTAAAGAAATGCCCGGGCTCGCGACAAGCCCGGGCTAAAATGTACTAGCTAGTGTTAGCGGTTTAGTCGCGTCGCGCGCCTAAGAATTGGAGCAAGAACATGAACAGGTTCACGAAATCGAGGTACAGGCGTAATGCGCCCATAACGGCCGATTTGCCTTCCGCTCCGCTACCCTGCACATCGAAGTAAGTGTTCTTGATGGATTGAGTGTCATAAGCGGTCAATCCTGCGAACAACAGTACGCCCACCGCAGAGTAGACGAAGTGCAGCATCGCACTTTGCAGGAAAATATTGACCACGCCGGCAATCAAAAGACCGATCAGGCCCATCATCAAAAATGTTCCGAAGGCGGATAAATCGCGTTTTGTCGTGTAGCCGTAAAGGCTAAGGCCACCGAAAGAAATCGCTGTTATAAAAAAGACGCGTGCGACGCTTTCGCCGGTATAAGCCAGCAACGCGACCGAAAGCCCAACGCCCATTAATGCGACGAATAGCCAATACAAGGTTTGGACGGTGCTCGTTTGCATTTTGTTGGCCCCAAAGCTCATCGCCAAAATGAGGCCGATGGGCGCAAACACTGCGATCATGCCCAATCCGGTGTATCCAACTCCCCCGCCGGCGGCGGACTGAAAAAATAGATCGCGGACGCCTTCGTTATTGGCAACCAGCCAGGCGACAATACCCGACAGGAGCAGGCCCGATCCCATGTAGTTATATACGCGCAGCATGTAGCTCCGCAGACCGGCATCGATCTGCGCGGACTCTGCACTGCTTGCGGCCGCGCCCGAATATGCTCTGCGATTGGCTTCAGTAACCATGATGCTCCTCGTGTGTTAGCCGTATGTCCGCACATTGCGGACTGTCAGCCTATATTGGGATTCTAGGGCCGTCCCGCAACAAAAATCGGTCATATTTTGCAGGAATTTAACCAAAGGTCCCGCAATAATATAATTATAAATCAATATATTACAAAATTCTACTCGTTCCGCAGATGCGGTGCGGCCTTTGTGCCCATGGCGCGCCATGTTCCGGTGAATCCGGCGAGCAGCGTGACGGCGATGCAACTGGTGAGCACCGTCGCGACAAGGCCATAGTCCAAGTGCCACTCGATAATTTCCATAATCTCCGTCACCACGCCCCAGGCTCCTAGTGTTCCGACCACAGCGGCGATCAAACCAGTGGCGATGCCAAGAAGCAGATATTCGAAGATGAACGCTTTCAAAACGTCGCCGCGTGTGGCGCCCAGAACTTTCAGAACGATGGATTCGTAGATTCGGCGCGAGTGACCGGCCGCGACAGCCCCCGCCAGCACAAGCGCACCGGAAACAAGCGCGACCGCTGCCGTCATGCGCACGGCAAGTCCGAGACTATCTAATATACCGCGCGCCATATCCAAGGCTTGCCGGACCTGCACGACCGTCACATTGGGCATGGCATTTAGCACAGCCGTTTCAATGGCGAGTTCGGTATCCGGCTCAGAGTTTACGGTGGCGAGGTAAGTGCTAGGCGCACCTACAAGGGCGTTTGGTGAAAAAATGTAGGTGAAATTCATCGCGCCTGATTGCCAGCGAATATCTCGGAAGCTCGCTATGCGAGCTGTGATTTCGCGCCCGAGAATATTCACTGTCATGGTATCACCAAGACTGACGCCAATATCGCGCGCGACCTCGGCATCGATAGACACCAAATTTTCGCCGGTATAGTCAGCTGCCCACCATTCTCCTTGGGTGAGACGCGTATTCTCGGGCATTGTTGCGGCATGCGAAATGCTGCGCTCGCCGCGAATCGCCCATCGGCTGCCTTGTGCAACTTGTACCTGGTCGGCAGGTACATCGTTAACGCGTACCACACGTCCGCGGATCATGGCCGATGTCAGCACTTTCTCAACGCCGGGCATTGAATTTACGATCTGACGGAACTGCTCTTCCTGTTGCGGCTGAATATCAATGAAGAACATACTCGGGGCGTCACTAGGCAACCCCTCGTCGATTGTTGCGTTGAGGTTAGACTCGACAAGCGCAATCGCGACCAACACCGAAAGCCCAAGACCTAATGAGAGAACCACGGACGTCGTCGGTGACCCCGGGCGGTAAAGATTTGCGAGTGCCAATCGAAGGGTTGGCCGCCCCGCTGTTGGGCTATTGCGCCCCGACGCCATGCGTGCGGCAAATCGCATAACGCCGGTTGCGGCTATGCGAAAGAGCACCATGGATACGGCCGCGCCGCTGACAAAATAGAATGCGTAAAGCGGTTGTTCTGCGGTCCCGACGGTGAAAGCGGCAAGTGCCGCCGCAATGATTCCGATCACGATCACATATTTCTTCCGGGGCCAACGGCCCTGGTCGGTGAGGAGTGATCTGAACAGAGCAACCGGGGGAATGTCGCGCGCGCGCGCCAAGGGCCACAGCGTAA
>JAUIGX010000015.1 GCA_030432435.1 Alphaproteobacteria bacterium | reverse complement strand
GCCGTGAGCCAGGGGCTGCCTGTCATTCAAGGCAATCTGGAAACCGATCTCTCCGACTACCCGATGGGAGCGTTTGACTATGTCGTTTTAAGTCAAACCCTCCAGGCCACCCACAATCCGCAAAAAGTAATCGAAGAAATGTTGCGAGTTGGACAACGCGCCATCGTTTCATTTCCGAACTTCGGACACTGGCGTGTTCGGCTTTCAGTTATGTTCGGCGGGCACATGCCGGTCACGCCGACTCTCGGCGATGCTTGGTTCGACACGCCAAACATTCATTTGTGCACGATTTTGGATTTTGTCGATCTGTGTAGGGCGATGAACATTCGTATCGAACATGGCTTCGCACTGGATGCGCTTGGCCGTCAGCGCCGTTTTTCTGCAACAAATGTTCTCGCTAATCTCTTTAGCGAACAAGCGTTGTTTGTATTGGCCCGTGCGTAACTCTATCTCATTCAGCGGCAGGTGCGTCTAATGCCGCCGCCGGCAGGGCGCGCAAGCACGCTTCTTCGCGAGGCTCGGGCGGGAGCGCCCCCAAAGGGTACGGCATAAATTTGCTTCTCGGCCTCAACTGCAAGCAATCCGGCGAAAGTTGGAAATAACCGCCCGCCCAGCCGTTCCAGCCCTGCCGCCCAGGTTCCGAAAAGTCTCCATCCAATCGGCGGAGCATATAAGACGCCCGTCGTTTGCAGGGGCACAAACAAGTTGTCTCTCAAAAGGCGCGTTATTTGACCTGTTGAATAGGGGCGCCCTAGCGCAAAGGGAGAACCTTCTGCACGAGCCCACAAACCACGCCGATTTGCGACGATCACCAGCAGGCGCCCGCCATCCGCCAATACGCGCCAGCACTCGCGCAAGAGCGGCTGGAGGTGAGAACTGCCCTCAAGACAATGCACCAACACCAAACGATCCATGGACCGGTCTGCCAGAGGTAGGATGTGCTCATCGGTCAGAACTGTTAAATTCTTGTGGCCTTCAGGCCAACGTAACACCCCCTGCCCAGCCGGCATCGCCGCAACGACTCGCTCAGCCTCGCTCCGGCACACATCCAAGAATGGCGTCGGAAAGCCGATTCCCAGCACACGATGGCCCGCGAAGCTTGGCCATATGTCACGCATGCGTTGCGATACCAACCGCGCAACGAGGTGGCCTTTAGCGCCGGCATAGAATTCGCGCAGGTCAACAGCGTCATTCCACATCCCCCGCTCATAGCACAGCGGACACACGGGCGGCACATCTACCTTTCAACCTCACGAGCACATAGCTAACCCATTGAAATTCTGTGTTTAATGCTTGCTTCAATGCGTCAGATCGACCAAACTCGCGATGGTAGTGAAAGCGTTAAAGATGTGCGCCTTTTGCGGGGATCAGATAACCTGCAGAAATATTAAATTCTGGTTGTCGGGGCGGCGGCAAGCACACGATATTGAGCGGCAAAGTCGGTGTTTTGGGGAACAATAAAATGACGCGAGCCTACAGGGCTCAGGGCTTTACCCTCGTAGAAATAGCGATTGTGCTGGTGGTCATCGGACTTCTTCTGTCTGGTGGATTACTAGCGATCGCCCCCGTCCTTCAGAGCAGCCGGGTCACAGAGACCGAGAGCAAACTGGATCGCATTGAAGAGGCCTTGGTCCTTCACGCCATCATAAACGGCTGCCTCCCATGTCCGGCAACAGGGGCAACCGCTTCGGCTGTCGCCACTGCTGGTCAAGCCGTTGACAATACCGGTGGCGCTTATGCAACCGGTTGCGCAGATGCGGCTTGTACAAACGGACAGGGCGTTGTGCCCTGGCAGAATCTCGGCCTCTCCGAAGCGGATGCCACAGACGGATTCGGATATCGGATCAGCTACGGCGTCACCAACGCGCTGACGCTAGACGGCGGCATGGACCGCGCCGGGACAAGCTATCCTGCAGGAAACATAACAGTAACCAACACTGTCCCAGTCAACCTGACGACAATTGCGGGGTATGCGCTAGTAAGCCACGGCGACGACCACAGCCTGGGCTTTGCAGCTGGCTCTGGTGTTCAAACCATCGATCCAAATAACTCTGGCAATCAGACAGAAAACACGGACGGCGATGCGGTTTTTGTTCAGGATGATCTCATCAACGTCTCTGGTGCCACTCATTTCGACGATATCGTTCGGTGGAGGACAGCACCGCTAATTGTACAACTGTGCGGTGCCGGCGCATGTGGGAACCCGAGCTAAGCCTATCTAGGCACCGCGAAAATACGCAGAAAGATACAAGGATAATGAAGATGATCCCGCGCAAAATTCAAAGACTGGCCCTCCCCTCGCGCTGGCTTTCCGTGGCCATTATCCTTGGCGTGCTTGCGGGCATCAATCTACCTGCTCCCCAGACAGCCCGCGCGCAAGATATAGCCGACGACCTTCAATGCCTACGCTATCTCCAAAGCTACGAGCGCAGCATGAACATTCCCCGCGGCCTCCTGATGGCAATTGCCTTCGTTGAATCCGGCCGGCCCGTCGGCCCGAACAACGACCTTACACCCTGGCCCTGGACCATCAATGCCGGTGGCAACGGTCAGTTTTTTGAAACCAAGGCGGAGGCCGTCGCCGAGGTTCAGAGATTGCTGGAAGCAGGCCAACGGTCCATCGATATCGGCTGCATGCAAATCAATATTCGCTACCATCCCACCGCTTTCCGCTCGATTGAAGACGCCTTCGACCCGGCTCTCAATGTTGCCTACGGAGCGCAGTTCTTGCGCTCACTCCACGGCCTTCAAGGCTCATGGCGCAAAGCGGTTGAACGCTACCACTCTTCCGATGACGGACGGCGCGAACAGTATCGCGACCGCGTTCTCGCCCGTTGGAACGAAAACGCCCGCACAGTTGTTATGAATGCCGCGTTGGCGGAAGATACAGACACGCCCTATCACAGAGCCATAAAAGACTACGCGGCCGGCAGGTATGCCGAAGCGCTCGATAAGTATCAGGCTATTGTTGATCAGCGGCCAACGGACCGAACAGCGCTTCTTGGGCTGGCCATGAGTTATGAACAACTTGGCCGAGACGCGGAAACCACCAGCGCTTATGGCAGATATCTCGCACTGGAGCCGTCAAACCAAGGCGTGTTGTCTCATGTGCTCCGTCGGTCCCTAAACCAATCGCACGAACGTGCCCAAAAAGAACTACGAGATCTTATCGACGCCGGCGTAAAGAATGCCGAAGTATTGGCCGCGTTATCAGAACTTTCGGTTGCTACGGGGGATTACGAGTCCGCCCTGGACTATGCCTCTGAGGCCGTCCAGACAGCGCCAGATGTTACAATGTACTATCTCAATGCGGGCGTGTTGGCAGACAGGCTTGAACGTGCGGCGGCGGCCGTTGCTTTTTACGAACAATTTTTGACGCGCTACGGCGAACAAACTGTGCTTGTGGACACACCGATAGACGGCATTCGCGATCGTCTGACTTATCTGCGCGCCAGATTATAGAAAAGAACAACGCTAAATACTAAAATACGAATTCGGGGACCAAGCGGGGCAACACTATGGAAATCACAGAACTTCTGGCATTTGCACAAAAGAACAAAGCTTCTGACCTTCATCTGGTGAGCCGCAAAGAGCCCATGGCTCGGATCGATGGCGGCCTCAAGCCCATTAAAACCGGAGATCTGGACGCCGATACCGTCAAGAACATGATCTATTCGGTGATGACAGAGGAACAACGGTCGGAATTCGAAGCAGAAAAAGAAATCGATTTCGCCATCGCCTTCGGGGAAGATTCACGGTTCCGTGTGAACGCCTACACAACCACCAGCGGTTCCGCTGCAGCCTTTCGTGAGATTCCGACAAAAATTCCGAATATGGAGCAGTTAAACTGCCCCGATATCTTTAAGAAGTTCGCGGAGATGGAAAGAGGCCTAGTGCTAGTTACCGGTCCCACGGGATCGGGCAAGTCAACGACTCTTGCCGCCATGATCGATCACATGAACGAAAATACTGATCGGCACATCCTCACCGTCGAAGATCCCGTCGAATTTGTTCACGGCAAAAAACGTGCGCTCATCAATCACCGAGAAGTTGGTCGCCATACAAAATCATTTGCCCGCGCCCTCAAAAGTGCGCTGCGCGAAGACCCAGACGTTATCTTGGTCGGCGAAATGCGCGATCACGAAACCATTTCACTTGCGCTCACCGCAGCCGAAACCGGTCACTTGGTTATGGGCACTTTGCACACTAGCTCCGCGGCAAAGACTGTTGATCGAATCATCGACGTGTTTCCATCGGGCGATAAGGAAATGGTTCGGTCTATGATTGCAAGCTCGCTGCAAGCCGTGATCAGCCAGGTGCTATTAAAACGAAAAGGAGGGGGCCGGGCAGCCGCGCACGAGATCATGGTCGGCACATCCGCCGTCCGGAACCTCATTCGCGAGAATAAGATCCCCCAAATATATTCCATGATTCAAGTCGGCCAGCGCTACGGCATGCAAACCATGGATGAAGCGATAAAGAAGCTGGTGGATTCCGGCGTGATTGATTTGGGGCAAGCCGAAGAAATGGCCAAGTCGCTTAGCGATGACGGCGGGGCGCCTGGCGCTCAATCTGCTCCCGGCGGCGCGGCCAAGCAACCTGCGCCTACTCCACCGCCAGAGCCGCCGGCGGGAGGCGATGCGCCTCGTAAATCACGCTCCATGTTTTAGAACCAACCTTTCAAGCATCTTTTTCCGGCAAGGAGGCCACCATGGTCGATTCCGAGTTTCAATCTTGGCTGCGCGAACTCGCGGGCCCCGGTGGTTCCGATCTCTACGTTACGGCTCACGCGCCCCCGGCATGGCGGGGTGATAAAGGGTTCGTCAACCTGAGAGACACTCCGCTAACCCCTGATGAAATTAATCGGATTGTCGGGTCTTTCCTGAACGAGAAGCAAAAACAGGAGTTTGAGACAACCGGCGAGTTCAATATGGCACTTATGATGGACGGGGTTGGGCGGTTCCGTCTCAACCTGTTCAAGCAGCGTCAGATGCCGGGAATTGTGGCGCGCATTATTCGCGCTGAAATTCCAACCTTAGAGAGTCTCAAACTCCCCTCCCTTTTTGGCGATCTCGTTATGGAAAAGAGGGGTCTGATTTTCGTCGTCGGCGGAACAGGCTCGGGTAAATCGACAACTCTGGCGGCAATGATTGGGCATAGGAATACAGCTGCACCCGGACACATCATTACCATCGAGGATCCAGTTGAGTTTGTACACGACCACAAGCAGTGCATCGTCACCCAGCGTGAAGTAGGAGTTGATACCGACTCATTTGATGCCGCCCTCAAGAACACTCTGCGGCAGCATCCGGACCTAATCCTCATCGGTGAAATTCGCGACATGTCGACGATGGAGCACGCGATCAACATCGCAGAAACAGGTCACCTCGCAATGGCAACTCTTCATGCCAACAATGCAAATCAGGCTATTGAACGGGTGATAAACTTCTTTCCAATGGAAATGCACCATCAGGTATTACTGAATTTATCTCTTAATTTACGCGGCATTATTTCTCAGCGCCTAGTGCCGAAATTGGGAGGTGGCCGTGCGGCAGCTCTCGAAGTGCTCCTCAACCAGGGCTACGTAAAAGAACTTATCGGTAAAGGCGACGTCAAAGAGCTCAAGAAAGTCATGGAAGACAATGAGGCCAACGGCATGCAGACCTTTGACCAAGCCTTACTCAAGCTCTTTAAAGAAGGCGCGATCAACGAAGAAACAGCGTTGGCCGAGGCCGATAATGTCGGCGACCTTAAACTTAAGATGAAACAAGCGCAGGTCGCGAGCGGCCAGGGCGGCGGCCTAAAGGACATGGATACGTCAAAACTGTCCCTAGGCTGAGCCTCTAGGGCGCTGAATCTGCGCCCTTACCCGCTTCATCCAGGGACAAAAGAAAGGCGCGCTCTAAGGACGGGGCCGCATACTGGGTTACAAAATTCTTTGGAGTGCCGTCGAAAATAATGCGACCGCCGTGCAAGACTCCAATTCGGTCGCAAATCTCTTCGATATCCGCAAGAATATGCGAACTAAAAAATATCGACCGTCCCGCTTTCTGAGCCTCGTTGAGCCTATCTTTCAGCAAGACACGCGCCCGAGGGTCCAGACCGCTCATAGGCTCATCCAAGATCATCAGCGGAGCCTCGACTAAAAAGGCACCGACTAGACCGAGCTTCTGGCCCATGCCCTTTGAGTAAGTCTTCGCTTTACGGTCGAGCGCAAACGGGTCCAGGTCCAAACCTGCTGCAATCGCGCGCGCGGCATCTTTATCAACGCGTTGACCAAAATAGTCCAAGAGGATCGATAGATACTCCCAGCCCGAAAGCTGGGGCGACGGCTGAAACTTCTCAGGCAAATATATCAGGTTCCGCCGTGCTTGCGGCTGGGTATTTGATTTTCCGAAGAGTTCAATTGTGCCGGATGCCGACCGCAATCCGAGAATAGAGCGAATAAGAGTTGTCTTGCCCGCACCGTTCAGTCCGATCAAGCCGAACGACTCGCCTGAACGCATCGACAAGGATACGTCGTCAAAGACCCTCTTTTTGCCATAAGCCGCGGAAATCTCAGATATACTTAACGGCAGCGAACTCTCCGCCACCGAACTCACCTCTCCCATGGGCCCTCAATAATTGTGCCCGTGTCCGTAACAAACGTCTGATTCGGCGAAAGCCGCACAGGCTGCATGCCTTGCGCGCTCAGCGGCACGAGAAGTTCCACATAGGCCGGGCCAATATCCGTGACCGTAAAGGATTGAAAATTTTCTCCGGGTCCAATCGGAACTCCGTTAATCCAAGCTGTCCAGTCTTCCCGCCCGTAATACAGAATGGTCGACAAGTAGAGAGACGCCTCCTCAATAGCGCTGTCATCGCTTTCAGAACTCGCGCCTGACCCGGCAATCCGACTTTGAATCTCGTTCAAATCATCGATCGAGAACATCAAAGTGTCAGGTATCCGGTCAGCATCGAGTCCCGAATCCGCAGCATCTTCCTCCGCATGAATCTCGCCTGCTTGTTCAGGCACCGCTTCTTGGGCGTGAGTTAGGTTGACAACCGCACACAGGAAAAAAATGCACAGCGTAGTAACTGTAAAACCAGTCATTTTCCTATCTCCCGGATGCGTCTTCGGCAGCAGCCTGAGCGGTCCGCCACGACAGCAACACGGTGCCTTCGACTAACCGCGAATCACGGCCATCACTTACATCTTTTAACGCAGTATCCGTTACTTGAGGAGGCCGTGACATCGTGATCGATTGTACAACGGCAGAGCCTGGAAAGGATTTTGTAAGGTCATTAATGAAACCGTAAATTGGGCCGTCGAATGGCGCACCAACTCTCAGTTCCACCTGCTCCAACGACACTTTGTATGCGCCGGAGGCCGGCTGACTTCCCGCCATTTCCGGAGAAGCCTCGCCCGCAGCCTGAAAACTATAATTTAAGTTTGTAAGACCACGCGCCACCGCCAGGCGTTGTAGTTCAGCAATGGCCGTGCGGCGCGTATGAGGAATCAGCCGATCACTTTGTATAAGCTCATCAAATGCGGCTTGATTGTCGAGAACGAATTGTACATCCGCAGCTAGTTGAGTCTGAGTTCCGTTCGTAGTGGTGATTTGCTGAGATAATGAAGCGGTCCGAACAATGGCTGCATCGCGCGCCGCTCCAAGTGTTGGCAGAAGAATGCCGAATAGAACTAATGCCCCGACAATCGTCGACACGGATATCAATACAAGCCGCGGAATATCTTCCAGCATAGCTTTCATGGGGCCGTACCTCCGATTGTAAAGGCGGCAAAGAACGATTCGCGGGTGGGAACGCTTAGCGTGTTCGCCTGCCCCGGATCGGCAACACCGGCTTGTGCGCCAGAGAATCCGCCTTGGAGTTGATCCGCAGCTTGGGCAGCCACCGGTGATTTTGTCATGGTCACTTCAAAACCGTCGCCAAACGCTTCCCGAAGATCTCGCTCGATTTTTCTCGAAATTTGCACAGCCTCATCGGCTGTCGAAACAACCTCTGCTAATCGTGTGTCAATATTTATGGTAAGCGTTGCTCCAGGAGTTTGAGATGTCCCCGCCGATAGATTCGCTTGAGATCCTTGCGATCCGTTAAGCACCGCCATCGAAAGCACTACGGCATCACCATCCAAGGCTGCGGAAATCCGCCCAAGATAAGGCATAAAGTCTACCTTGCCGCGATCCAAGATTGCCGCGACATCGATAACATTCCGCACCTCCGCAACCGCGTAAGGCAATGCCTCCACCTCAGCTTGTACGGCAGAAAGCCTACTTTGATCTTGTGACAATTGCGCCCGAAGGATTTCGTTACGCCCATTGTAGTCAATCAGTTCATAGGTCGCCCATCCAGCCCACCCGACTACTCCAGCCACGAGCAAGCCAGCAGCGTATGGCGCGGCGGCAAACGCCAATTCCCTTATATCGTCGCTTGCGTCTCCGAGGAATGCGGAACGTGTCATCGGCATGACCGATTTGCGCTTTGACGCAAACCACGCGGCGTGCAGCACATCGCAGTAGACTTGATCTTCCCGGCCGATAGATCCAAGCCCTAGAAGAAACCCCGCTTCGTAGGGTGTGTAGACCGAGACGGAGCGTGCACCTTCCCAGTCCAATTCCTGCAATACGGCCTTAGCCTCCGAGGAACTCAAGACGATAAGATCAAGCGGCTCGCCCACCTGGTATCCTAAGCGGCGAATGTAAGTGATGGTCGCTTTAAAATCGCGAATGATCATGTCTGCGAAATCTTGCGGCGCGGTATCGTCTGGAGGCGCTTGCGTCAACCGCGTCAGGCTCAGCCGACCGTTCTTCTCAATAATCTGCCTAAGACCCCCGGCAACGTTCACGCCAATAAAGTGCCGCCAGTGGTTCTGTCCTTCCTCTGCGGCCGGCGCATCTTTGGGTGCCAAGCCCTGCAGCAAATCGACGTTTTCAGCCGCGATGGAATGTATGCCGCCCTTCTCATTTGGCAGACTTTGAAAAAAGTCTAGCCAGCCGGGAATGCGCCCGTCCAGGGGAACAGAAGCAAATTCGTACAGAAGCGTTTTCTTACCGATCTGATCAACAAGCCGCGCCCCACGCAAGCTCGCGCCGGGAAAGGCCATATTGATATGCCGCGCGAGAACCTTGCGGCGATCAAGAATATTGACCTTGGGGACCTGTTCCTCTTTGAAGGACTGATCCAGCGTATCGATAAGAATAGAAACCCGTCCTTTTGGATCTTCCGCAAGCGCCTCACCAAGCTCTTCTTGCGCCATAGCCGGATCCGCCGAGGCTAGCCATGCATTGACTACCTTTCCGTCCTCGATGCGGGAGAGAACGGCATTGTCGTCGCCGATATTAAGAACGTATTCGCCTTTGGCCATTTACGGCGATTCCTTTATTCGCTTGCGCATCAACCTACGAGGTTTCCCAGGCTATCGTATATAGGCCCCATCACCCCAACAACGATCCAACCCATAATAAAGCCAGAAATAGCAGTCAGTGCCGGCTCAATCATGCCAATCATACTGTCGATGGCTTCATCAACATCCTTGTCATAAAACCCGGTGACGTTGTCCATAACGCCGCCGAGATTACCGCTATCCTCACCGATCTTTACCATTCGGCACACAAGGCTCGGGAACTGTCCGGAATTACGCATAGCCTCAGACAGAGGCTCACCGTTCTGGACCTGCTGCCTCACAGTCTTCATGGATTCTTCCAGGCAACGATTGGTCACAACCCGCTGAGCCGTTTCCAGACACTGCAAAATCGGCACGCCGCTTTGGAACATCACCGCAAAGAAATGTGCAAAGCGCGAAATGGCAAGCTTGGTAATTAGATCTCCAAATACTGGCACTCGTAGGGCAAGACACGAAATCGCAAACCGTGCAGTGTCGGATGTGGTAACCGCAATAAACAGTCCGCCAATAATGGTGATGGGTGTCAGAAGAATAATCCACCAATACGACTGTACAAATTCGGATGTTGCAATGAGGGCGACTGTAATAGGCGGCAGAGCCGTGTTGTTCGATTTCAGGAAATCCACGATACCCGGCACCACAAAGCCCATCATGAACATAATCATGGCCGAGATCACAACAAGAACCACGGCAGGGTAACGAGACGCCTTAACGATACGTTGACGAATCTCGTCTTCCCATTTTGTATGATGCGTGAGGTGTTTAAACGCCTCGGTCAACTGACCGCTTTCCTCACCCGCCGCCACCAAAGCACTATATAGATCCCCGAATACTTTTGGGTGTTTTTGGAATGCCTCGGATAGGGGCGTTCCCTCACTCACATCATTGAGAAGCGTGGCGGTTAAGTCGCGAAGGCGCGGCGTTTCAGTTGAATCACGCACATCAGTCAGGGAATCGATCAGCGGGACGCCCGCCGCCTGCAATTGCTCAAGATGCACAAAAAATTGGATTTTTTCTCGCGCGCTGATTCCCTTAGACATCGCAGACGACAATGCATTTGTCTTCATCGCCTTGCTGTCAATCAGCATCAGGCCGATCTGCTGCAACTGCTGATACAAATCGGTTTCGTTATTCGCCGTCAGCTTTCCCCGAACCTGTCGTCCGGCGTCGTTCAGAGCGCGATATGCATACTGTGCCATGGTAGTCCGTTAGAAAATTACAGCCGGTCTGTGAAGTCGACCGACTTCATCGCCGCGGCGACGCTGGTCAAACCTTCAAGAACTTTTGTGGTCGCGTCTTCAACAATAGGCACGAACCCGCCACCCTTAGCCGCTTCTTTAATCTGACTGAGAGGCGCTTCCTTCAGCACCAACTCGTCCACATCGTCATTGAACGGAAGAATTTCGGACACCGCGATGCGGCCCTTATAGCCGGTCTTCCGGCAGTTATCGCAGCCCTTCGGGTAGCCGATTGTCGGAGGATTGGCCGGATCGGCCTGCAATAACTTGCAATCCTCTTCCGTCGCCGGTTTCATCTCCTTGCAACTGCAAAGCTTGCGCACCAAGCGCTGTGCAATAATGCCGACAATGTTACCCGCCATCAAACTCGGCTTGAGCCCAAGGTCCACCAGACGCGGAATACAGCCGGCCGCGTCGTTGGTGTGCAGCGTTGTATACACTTGGTGACCCGTCATGGCCGCACGCAACGCCATGGTTGCCGTACCGGAATCGCGCACCTCACCGACAAGGATAACATCGGGATCTTGACGCATCAGAGTTCTGATGCCCTCCGTAAACGTCAGCGAACTTCCTTCACGCACCTGGGCCTGGCGAATGAGCGCGAGTTCATATTCCACCGGATCTTCGAGGGTCATGATGTTGACGTCGAGCGAATTGATAAACGCCATGATGGCATACAAGGTCGTCGTTTTCCCCGAACCGGTCGGTCCCGTGACGATAATGATGCCTTCCGGCTTTTTCACCATGCGCTTGATGAGTTCGAAGTTGTGCTCGGTGTAACCCAGCTTGTCGATGGTCACCAGCGCCTGCGACTTATCGAGAATGCGCAGCACGACGTTTTCGCCGTGGATAGTCGGCAACGACGAAGCACGGAAGTCGACCTTTCGGTTACCGATTTCCAGCGCGAAGCGACCGTCTTGCGGATTAAGTCGGTCGGCAATATTCATACCGCCCATCAGCTTGATACGGTGACAGGCGGCGGCCCAGTGGCGCTTATGCAGCGTGCGAATTTGCGTCATCTCGCCGTCGATACGATAGCGCAACCGTAGAAAGTTGCCTTCCGGTTCGAAGTGAATATCGGACGCATTGCTTTTAATCGCGTCAAGCAACAACGCATTTACAAGCCGGACCAGCGGATGCAGATACCCGCCTTCGGTTTGTTCAACGTATTCAGTTTCTTCGTCCTCACCGGCCTCTATGGTTTCAAGCTCTTTCATGATCCCTTCGATCGAGAGCTCGTGGCCATAGTACTGGTCAATGGCTTTTTGTACCTCGGTGTCGGAACACACGAGAGGTTGAACGATGGTGCCTGCAGGGAAGAAACGCTTAACCTTGTCCTGCGCAATAACGTCGTAGATGTCGGCCATGGCGAGGCGCAAGGTTTTGCCGTCGAAAGCGACCGGAAACGCGCGATAACGCTGCGCGGCTTCTTTCGGCAAGGCGGTCAACGCTTCGGCCTCTACGACCGTGGAACCGGGGACAAAACGCTGAAAGCCTGAACTTTCTGCCAGAACGGCGGAGAGCGCTTGCTCTGTAATAAAGCCCAACTCGACAAGAAGTTCGCCGAGCAACTTGTTGGATTTGGATTTTTCCTGAAAGGCGACGTCGAGCTGATCCTTCGAGATCAGTCCGCGTTCAACCAGCAAATCACCAATTCTAGCTGTCGGCTTAGGGGCTTGTTGTCCCGCTGCCGCATTATCGCCGTCCATGTGCAACCCCCGTCGCGAAAGCTTTGCGTTCCCATCCAAATTCTATACGAGGCGCGCCCTTAAGGCGAGCCCCTAGGGCAGGATCGGGGCGCAGATTATGTATTCTTTTTCAAAGTCATAGGGCTCGGAATCAGGTGCGTCAAAATGGTTTTTCGCCTCGACTGCATCGTAGCGGGAAGTGGCCACAACCTTGCCGTGATTGATGATCCCGTCGTCCATCCTATCGTCGATCATCTGCGCGGCTCGTCCGGGCACACGCGTAACGCAAAGTGAGCCTTCACGTTGACCTAAATTGCCTTCGTCAAAACCATACACCCCACCAAACGGATTCTCGGGCATGGCCGATGCCCCGGCCACAGCAGGGTCCCCGTCCACAGCACCGGCATAACGCAGATCGCGCCAGGCCATGAAGTTCTCTCCGTTGGCACGTAGGGCGTCCGACAACAGGCCGTCGATTCGGCTATTTCCGATCATGGTTACGGCACTTCCATTGATGAGAAACATGGCCGCTTCGCGGCCGAATCTTTGCGCCGCCCGCGTATCGTCTCCAGGCAAGGCGCCGTGACTTGATTGGTAAGCAAAGACGCTATTTTGAAACTGACTGATTTGATAGCTGACGATAAAGGCGCGCATGTTTTCAACCAAATCCTTCCCCTTCAGGGTCATTGCGAAAACAATCCCGAGAATAAAAATGGTCATGGACAGTTCAATGATGCTGAAACCGCGCCCAAATTTTGCGTCTTCGTCCATCCGCCACACAGTCAGAATGAAACGCCACGACCACCCGATTGCAGGCAGCCCAATTGGCGTGCGTAAAAGTTCACAAATATATCGGGCTCACAGCCCAAAACAAACAGGCCCCGCTCAAAGAGCGGGGCCTGTCCAAAAATCCGCTGGAAATCCAACTATTGGATAAGATCCGTCACCATCGTGCACAGCACGTTTTCATCCAAAAAGGTATAGGCCGCGCCAGCTGCTTGACCACAGTTGGCCGCGTCCTGACCCGACCGCCACACGCCCTCGGCCGGCAAGCCATCATCAACCTTGCGATCCAATTCATAAGCCTGTCGCGGTGAAAGTGCCGCTGTCGGCGACCCGTTCGCTGTCTTGTGAATGCGCAACCAATGAGCCGATCTGGGCTCATTCGACGTGTTATAAAGGCCATAGACCAGGGAGTTGCCCGCGCCTGGAATAGCCACAGCCGGCAAAGGACTGCCTTCGCCGAAGGTCGCTGCCGGAGGGGCAGCAACAATCGTAACACCGTCAATCAATTTTGCAGCCGCCATGTGCACGAAAAACTGATTGTTTTCGCCAGCGCCGCTGGTGTCGGTGCTGCCGACAAGCGCGGCAGTCGCCACCGCAGCTCCGACAACGCCGTTACCATTTCCAGCTGTCACAGCAGCGTTGGCTGACAAGCGCGCATTGAACGTGTAATCACCCGGCAGCGAGCCATAACGGTCCACAAAGGTGTTGACCGCAGCGCGCGTAGCATCAACCTGGGTAACAAGGTTTTTCTGCCGGCTGCTCTCGATAATCTCCTGGCCCTTGAGAATGCCGCCAATGATCAAACCAATGATCACAAGCACAATAGACATCTCAATCAGCGTAAAACCCTTCTGGCGC
The DNA here is from genome assembly GCA_030432435.1 of Alphaproteobacteria bacterium. GTDB lineage: Bacteria > Pseudomonadota > Alphaproteobacteria > Rhodospirillales > Rhodospirillaceae > UBA11612. The sequence goes on along the minus strand of JAUIGX010000015.1, from coordinate 14,367 downwards.
ACACCAGTTTTTAAATTCAGCATCGACATGTAAACCCCCAAATTCCTTGGTATTTTAAACCGGACCCCAGAGATACGCCTCAAGCCGCCGATTCCTAGCTTTTTGGTAGCATAGGGGTGCGACGAATTCTAGGAAAAATACAATGGGTTAGCGCCAGCCGCGCACAAATAACGCCTTGAAAACTGTAATATTATCATAACTTCTGAGCATCTCCAGAACCGCGCTCCGGCGCAATTTGATAAGGATCAAGGTTCGCGCAGGTCTAGAGCCTATTTGACTCGGAGCCGCCCGCCTCTGCCTCTCGGACTTTTGCGCGCATATGCTTAATAAAATCTACCATGAATTGTTTTTCTTTAAGACTCACTCGCCCCTCTAAAATCCGAAGGGCACGCTCCATATATGCGGCGGCCCCAGCATAGTCACCCCAGTTCATGTGGATCGTCGCCGGCAACTGATAGGCGGCCGACGTCATACCGGGAACATCATAGCTGCCCAATTGTTCGGCGATCTGAAGCGCGAGTTCACCGTCCTCAAGGCGTTTCTCGGCCATAAGCAGCGCCGCGCTCAACCACGGCAACTTCTCCGCCGGATCGAGGGCCACATGGCCTTGGATGTACCGAACAAGATGAATGAGATCAGGCTTGTTTTGGGTCTGTGAAAAGTACTGCCCCGCCAATACAAGGTGGTGATTTGCGCGGTAATCCAAAGTATCCAGGCTCCGCAGCCAATCAGCAACCCGGGCCATATCGTACTCTCTCAGAGACGACCACCTTCCCCCCGTATCGCCCGCATTCTGCAATTCCATAACCAATTGCCTGTACAGAAATTCATTGTCGCCAAATGCCGCTAGCCCAAGAAATTTTTGGGTTGGCGCCACGTCAAGAATTTCTTGATACGGTTGCATCTCGCGCATGTGAATAGACAAGCTGATTTGCACTAACAACGCTGAAACAAGAACAAGGGTTCCAATGGTTCGTTGCACAGCGAAGCCCGTTAAAAGTGCTTGCGGCGCAAATCGAATACTGCCGCCGCAAGCAATAGCACGATATAGACGCCCATCTGCGCGGGAATTAAAAGGCTCGCCCACGAGGCTTCAGGCCCATAAATCAGCCACCGCGTCTGCCCTACAAGATCGAGGCGTGGCACAAGATATCCGATGTACTCCATGATGGGATTCGCGACTTGGTTAATCCCCGATTGCGTTCCCTGAGTCGCTATGCCCGTAAAAAATCCTACGAGCCGCGCCAGTGCATAAAATCCGGCTGTGGCAAATATCGTCGGGATCGCCCGTTCCATCGAAACTCCGCAGAATATGGCAAACGCCATCACCACAAGTCCTTCTAGCAGAACGCTTGTCACCCAAAAGGCGGCGCCTTCGATCGAAAGTTGAAAAATAAAAATAACGACTGCAAGCGGGACTAAAACTATGCTGGCCACAACGGCCATCCCAATCCAGTATGCGATGATGAACGCTTCTCGCGAAATCGCGCGGGACAAAAGCGCCTCTAACTCCCGTGTCTCGTAAAGTCGTTCTATATGAAAAGAGACAAAAACGGTGAGACCAAGTGTCAGCACCACGCGAGCGCTCCCGGCGGCATACACCACCGTCATGCGATCCGCTTCAGATAAGGCACCACTGCCGAGATATGCAGCGATCACAAGAGTCAGAGCAAGGGCCACAAATAGGGACGCGAACAAACGGTCCCTCAATGCGGTCATAACGACAAATCGGACGGTTGGTCTCATAGTCTAAAAAGCGATGCCGGGGCTCCGCCCACTGCCTTAGCCATACCTCAACTAACCACCATATTAGAACGCAAGCGGACGCGGGTCCGGTGTGAATGTTTTGTATAGCCGGATGTCTTCATCCGATACGGTGCCAGGGGCATCAGCCAGAGTCGCCCTAATAAAGACCACAAGTTCAGTGACCGTATTTTCTTTAACGTTTTGCGCCGCCGCCTGTCCAAGCAGTGGCACATCCATGAAGCCCGGCAACCCTTCGCGAGTGGTCTGCACTTCCTCCTGCATCAATCCGCCCATAACGACCGTCTGACCGGATTCAAGATTGACGATAGAATCCATTTCGCGAATTTCAATGACCGGCACTGGAGAACTAATAAGTGGAGTATCTGGGTTATTGGCTTGGGCCACAGCGACTGTCACCGCCACGCCGGGGTCGTTGATAAAACCTGTAATACGCGTAATGGAAGGACGGAGACTCAGGGAAATACGCCGCGAAACCGGATCCACTGCGGGTTGCACATTGACGATAATGCCCACGGGCACGGTTTTGATCTGGCTCTCGACTGTGGTCTTACCTGCCTGAGTTGACGTTGCATCGGTTGTGGTAACGTCCAGTTCAAAAAACACTTGGTTTTTTGCTACTTTCAGCATCGCGACTTGGTTATTTAGAACTGTCAATCGCGGGCTGGAAAGTGTGCGCACAGTCCCGAATTCATTCACCATCTGAACCGCAAGACTAAGGTCGCCGCCGTTCATCCACGTCGCCGACACCGTAGGGTCGGCAAAATCGGGAGGTACCACATTCCGTGCAAAATTGGTCGATAGATTTAAATTATCGTTGCGGGATACGCCAAGCTCTCCGTCGGGCCCGAAGACAGCATTCCAGTTTACCCCAGCACGGTATTGATCGCTTAGCGTAACCTCTAGCACTTTTGCCTCGATAAGCACTTGTTGGGTCACGGACGCCCGAACGTCACGCAAATATCTTTCCACGGCGCGTTGTTGGCGCTGCGTAGCAAATACGGTAATGATGCCTGCTTGGGGATTGAGACTATATTGACTGCTAGCGACCGCGCCGGCTGTGCGGGGTGCTGAGCCATCGCGCGAAGCCCGCAATTCGGGATCTTCGCCACCTTCTTCCGCCAAGATTGAATCTAATTGTTCTTGCCTACCTCCCGCAACCGATGCTGCTTGCTGCACCAGTCCACCCTCACGCGCAGATTCGTCATCATCTAAGACTTCCGGCGCGAATTCCGCATCAATGCTGCGTGCCGGCTGTCCCCGCCGCGACTGCACACCGCTTAAAATTTGTTCGATATTCGAACCTATTGTGCCCCAAAAATTCGACGTCGACTGGCCTGTTACCGAGGTAGCCGATTGATTCGATCCGCCACCGCCACCGCCAGAGCCAATAGCCTGCGCCACGGATGATGCGTCAGTAGACGAACTAACTTCTGAGGAAGCGTTCCGGCTTAAGTTCAATACATCCATCCGGTACTGCTCTAGGTACGGATCGTCGACTTCAACGCGCAATGTATTTTGAATGAATTTATACCTTAGCTCCGCCAGTTCCACGATACGGTCAATCACGTCGATAAACGGCCGATCGGTAGCGGTCATTATGATGCCGCCCGAGATACGCGGATCGAGTTCGATATCAACCTCGGCCTTGCGCGCCAGTTCGATCAAAATGTCGCGCACCGGCGTGGTTTCAGTCACGGCAAGGGATACGCGCCGCGTATCGGCAACGGCGGGTGCGCCGGGCGCCGCCAACACCGATTGGAAGCCCGGAATCGGCGGCGCGTCAGCCGCTTCATCAATTTGCTTTTCAGGCGCGCGGCGGCTCAAGAGATCGGCGTATTCCTGCTTGGTAATGCCGCCTGCCGTATCATAATCGTTGTAGCCCATACCGCCGGCGCACGAGCCGAGAGCTATTCCGAGGGCAACAACCGCAGCACCGTTTCGAAGAAAACGCAGCCGCTTTTCTGCCGTGTTACGCGCACCGCACTTCATGCCAATAGATGTCATCGGAAAAACCCCCATATCCAAACGCCTCGTCCGGTTTTCCCTGCCGCCGTTTCTCGGCGGCTAAGGGTCCGGCACGTTATCCGGCCTCTTAATGGAAAACCACCAAGAGGCGAATTTCGTGAGGCGTATCACGCTCTTATTCGTTCGACCATAGCAGACCTCGGCTTATCTAAGCCACCCCGAACAACAAGGATAAATGCCCACGGCCCCGTCAAATCGCATCGCCACGATACTGCGCTCAAGGTACTCAGACGCAACTCAACCAGAGAGCGATGCGATCACACTTTGCAAAATAACGCCGCCTGCCGCGAGGCCTATCCAAAAACTTGCCAAGATTGCCGGACCAAAGGGAAAAGTGCTGCTTTGCCGCATTCGCTGCCAAAAGACGCCGAAAACAACTCCGAAAAAGCCGGTCAGTGTCAAAAAAAGCAAAAAGGGGCCAAGAGGTAGTGCCAAAGCGCCCAAAGCCATCAGCTTCACGTCGCCAAATCCGAGCCCGCCGTGGCCCTTTCTGGATTTGTAGGCGGCGTCGGTCAGCGCCCCCAAAACCAGCACACCTGCCGCAATGGCCAGCCCCATAAGCAAATCGCCGTCACCGAACCACCGCCACCCAACCGCCAACAGGGCAAGTACCGCGACAAGGCCATTGGGCAACCGCTCGCTCTCGATGTCGATGATAGCCAGAGCAACAATCACCGGGGTCATCGCCAGCAGCAAACCTATGTGGATTGGATCCGACAGAACCGCGACCGCCGCCGCGAAGAGAACCGCGGTGATCAGTTCTATGGCCGGGTATCGCCAAGGCACCTTTGCTTTGCAATGGCGACACGTTCCCTTGTGGAAAACCCACGAAAGCACCGGCACCAAATCTACAGCAGTTAGAGTATGGCCACAGGATGGGCAGCGCGAACGGCCATGGGCGATACTTTCGCCGCGGGGTAAGCGATACGACAGAGCCGTCACAAAACTTCCGAAGACCAGCCCAAATACCGCCGCTATCAAGATCCAAACAGGCTGCGGAATTTCGCTCAACGCCTCCAAAGGCCTATTCCCGCGCTGCGGTTTCGGACCCGACCAGTGCGCCGCGCGCCCAATCTATCGTCCCCAATGCCCAGTTCTGCATATCGGGGCTGAAAGCGAACAAGGCGATCAGCGCCACAGCCTCGGCCACAATCAAGCCGATCAACGCCTGGCGCACCCACCCTCGCGCCATACGCACCGGCCGCGCAAGTTGCGGCGAATCATCAATGGCGGCTTCCGCATGTTTCTCGGTGACCTGGATGCCTCCCTCACCGTAGGCAACCAACAGCGCTTTATCGGCCAGGATATTGATGACCCTGGGAACAAACCCGGCACTTTTGGACAGCAACTCGATGGCCCTGTCCGAGAAGACCGGAAAGTCGACGCCGGCGACACGAGATGTCCGCACGCGATGGCTGATGTAATGAGTCGCCTCCGCTATGGTCATCGGACCGGTGTTGAAAGAAAAACCGATACGCTGATTAATTTGTCGCAACTCATTGCGTTGCAAAAGGTCATCAAGCTCCGACTGGCCGAACAAAACAATCTGCAACAGCTTATTGCGTTCGGTCTCGAGATTAGACAGCAAGCGCACCGCCTCTAGGCCCGCCGGGCCTAGGGCCTGCGCCTCATCGACAATCAAAACCGAATTGCGGCCCAGGGCATGCTGTTCCAAAAGAAACGTGTTCAAGGATTGCATCATCTGCGCTTGCGAGCCTGTTTCCAGCCCGAACTCAGCGCACACCAGACTTACAAGACTTTCCGGGTCCACCTGCGGCGCATTGAGATAGGCAACCGCATCGTTAGACTCGACGAGCTTCCGAAGAAGAAGGCGGCACAGCATCGTCTTGCCGGTTCCCACATCGCCGACAACTTTCAAAATACCGGTGTTGCGCGCGATCCCGAATTGAATCGACTGGATGATCTCGACATGCGTGTCGATTGGAAAATACTGATTGGTATTGGGCGTCAGCGTGAAGGGATGTTCCTTCAGCCCAAAATGCGCGAGATACGGCATGGCAAGCCGACCTTTGCGTTAGCGAGTGCGCAAGTAGCGCACCCGTCGTTCGATATCCAAAGAAGAAAGGCCGCTCGCGCCACGACCGCCGGACAACGCAGCCAGAACGTTTTCATAAGACCGAACGGCTTGGTCGCCAAGGTTCATGTGATCTAGAACCAGCGCGAGATTGTAATGGTACATGACCGCTTCGGGGGTCAAGGCCACGGCCCGGCGGAGATAATCGCGCGCCTGGGGCATTGAGCCTATTTTCGCATAGGTCAAACCAATCTGAGCCGTAATGGGGCTGAAATTCGGATGCTCTCGCTCAAGATCAAGCAACTGCGCAAGCGCTTCATTAGGCGCCCGCTCGCCCACAATGGCGGTTAAATTCGTTAAAGCTTCGCGGTTTTTCGGATCAAGCCGCAACACCGCGTCATAGGCGGATTGCGCCTCGGATAACCGGCCCAGCTTTTGCAAAGCCGCTCCGCGGCCCATAAGTGCGAGCGCGCTCCGGGGCTCCCGTTCCAAAGCTTGATCATAAAATGCCAGCGCCGTGTCGTATTCACCGCGGATCAAGGCGCTATAACCCGATCCCGCACTGTCCTGAGCCTGCTGCGATACATTACGCACTTGAACCGCATCCCCAACACCGGCCAATGCGAAGTCGCCGCGATTGATGGAAACCGGCGGGCTCAACATTCTCGTTGGCGAGTCTGCGGCAAGCTGCGGCATCGGCTCTCTCTGAGAGGGACGGGCAGGTGTCGTCGCCGTACGTACCGGAGATGTGGGGGCTGAAGCCGTTTGCGTTGATACTACCGGGGCAGCAGGTTCCACTACACCAGCCTCTTGCGGCGTCTCTAACTCGGCGCTTTCTGTGTTCGCCATTTCAGCGCTCGGAGCACTCTCAACATCCGCGGCATCCTCGGCAACGATAGCTTCCGGCTCTTGTGGTGCCTCTGAAGCGACCGGCGGTTGGATAACAGGCGCAACCTCGGCCTCAGTCTGAGGTCTTGGAGGCGGTGGCGTTGACGCGACTTGCGGGCCAGGCGTCGGCTGGAGCACAAAAAATGCGCCGCCAATCACAACGGCCAGAACTACAGCCGCGGCCAACCCCGCGATCCGCCAGTCTAAAGGGCGGCGCGCAGGCGCACGAACAGCCCCGGAACCCGCCAGGTGCTGAGAATCAAAGCTCTCGCCAGCAGAGTCTGCTTGGCGTTGCTCGTTTTCTTTTTCGGCTTTTTGTAGCGCCTTAAAGAGCACGCTCATTTATGTGTCGCCCCGACGCGCCATAACCAGCATATCAGTTCTTGATACGCACGGTCAGCGCCCCCAATAGTCGTTGTCTGCCAACACGTTGGATGGCCGTTCCCACCGCCGCAATTAGCTGTTTCAAACCTATACACATCCGTTGCGAGTGGCAAGCGCGCCGCCGGTCGTAACTTACGGTTGCGCTTCACTAAATCAAGATGCGGACGCAACGCAGTTTTCGGCCAGATAGGAGCCTGAATCCGCACCACCTCTGCAGGTCAATTTAGGTCACTTAACCGTAAATTTAACGACTTCCGAGACCACCGGCGGCACATGGGGTTTGTGGTCCATATCGCCTAGAACCAGCTGAACAGTGTGCTCCCCGGGCTCTAGCTCTATCTGGGTTTCTGTTTGCCCTTTGCCGAAATGCACAACCTGGGGATCTCCAGTCGGCAAATAGTCGTCTAATGGTGGTAAATCACGGTCTATGACCAAATGATGATGACCTGTCATCTCCGCATCCATGCCGGCGGGAGCAATGCCCATACCGCGCAACCCGAAAAGGACCGTAACGGGGCTCGATACCGTTTCACCGTTCTTGGGCGATATGATGTAAACCTCGGCGCCTGGCGGCGACGGCGTATCCGCGAATGCCATCGGCGCGCACAATCCGATCCCCACGATAGCAAGCGCAAATTGACGGAACATCATGGCTTCATCCTTTCCTTAGCTAATTTGTCTGAATGCTGGCGGGCACCAATCCCGCTTCGGCAGCATCCTCTCGAACCATCAGAATATTCAAGTTCCTATGGGCGGCGCCAACGACCGCCTGCCCCATAACCGGCCGGTAACCTGTAGCCGTTGCGGTGATCGGCCATGTCGCAACCTGATTATTCAATATCCGCAACTTATCCTCATTTCGGTACTCGGTCTGAATATTTGTGAATTTAAAGAAATCCGAATCCGCGAAACTGCCGTAGAGGTCCAAAACAAATTCATCCTGCACCCCTGATAAGTAGCGTTCGGAAAATCGCGTGTAATCCATAAGGCTTCCGTCCAAATTCTCAATTTGGACCCGGGCGCTCGAGATCGGAACCCGCGTGACAGCATCCAGCACCGCAATTGTCACATCCTTGGTATCTTGTAGCATGCCGGTCAGAAACCGTTCCGGCACACTCGCCAAGTCTACGCCGTGCCAGGAGAAAGAACGGCGCTCGCCATCACCCTCATAGCGCTGCGACGCGCCCAAATTGGGCATGCAATTGATCGGTTTGCGCGGATCGCCCGCAGGTGTCGCGACAATATCAAGCCGAAAGGTCGCAAACCTCGCCCCCGCCAGCGCCGGATGATCGGCAGGGGTAGCGATAAAATCGTCTAACTGATGCTTAGGCGCCGCATCCGCATTTTCCATGGGGCCTAAAAAATAGACCCCTGGCTCTGCTCTCATACGGCCCGACGCCCCGCTTTGCGTCAACGTTGCCCCAGGCCCCGTCAATGCCATCCGTCCGGGAGCGGTTTCGCGGTCACGCGCGACAACGTCGCCCGGACGCACCGAAGCGATGCATTGGTCCGAGGAACTTACTGCCATGTCGCGCCGAACAGACGTGACTTCAGTTTCAGAAACCGCGCGGAGCCTTTTCTCCTTAAGAGTTTCTTCCTCCACGGTGACGTCAAGACGAAATCCGGTCACCACCCGCAACTCGCCAGCATTTACAGCGGTCTCGGCAGCTGGGCCCGGCGGTGCCGTTGTACAGGCCGCCAAGACAGCGGCGGCTGCAAAGAAGAGGAGGCATCGGTTGTGGGGCTTGAGCAGAAATTGTTTCATCGAGATCAATTGTGCGAGGTCGAGAGGAGAGCGGCAACCCGCAATCAAATTGCCCGTGTTCATTTTATCATTAATTCTTACGGTTCGATTGGCGCGCCCGAAGGGATTCGAACCCCTGACCTTCGCCTTCGGAGGGCGACGCTCTATCCAGCTGAGCTACGGGCGCGTAATCGTCACATAAATAGTAATAGCCCCTGGCGGAGCGGGGCGGAACTTAGAACATCGGCTTGTGCGGCGCAAATGCTACTGAAAGAGTAGGATTTCGCGCAGAAGCCTTTGCGCCTAGGATGCGCCGCTCAGTCGAGGACACCAACCGATTCACCCCCTAAACCGTTAGGAACTGGGATTTTGAGCCATCTGCTAAGCCGGTTGTCCGCCAACCCGTACCTATTACTTGTACTGACCATGTTTATGTGGGGCGGCAACGCAATCGCGGGCCAGTTGGCGGTCGGCGAGATTTCGCCCATGCTACTCACCGCCTTCCGCTGGGCCGGAGTCGCGATTCTGATTCTTATTTTTGCGCAGCGGCGCGTGGTCGATGAATGGCCCGTCCTCCGCACCCGCCTACCCTTACTTCTGGGTTTAGGCGCCCTCGGATTTACCGCCTTCAACGCCCTCTTCTACATCGCCGCCCATTCGACCGTCGCGATTAACATCGGAATTATTCAAGGCTCCCTGCCTGTACTCGTAATGCTCGGGGCTTATATTTTTTACCGGACCCCGGTGACCGGCGCACAAATGATCGGCGTCGTGGCTACGATGATCGGCATCGCTGTTGTCGCCGCGCGCGGCGACTTGCTGCGGATGGGTGACATAAACTTCAACCCGGGCGACTTACTGATGATTTCCGCGTGTTTGCTCTATGCGGCCTACACTGTCGCGCTACGCGAACGTCCTGCGGCCTCGGGCCTTGCCATCTTCTCGGTGATGGCGCTCGGCGCGCTTGCGACATCCATACCATTGGCGATCACCGAAGCCGCAATGGGCGATCTCATATGGCCGACGACCAAGGGTTGGGCCGTCGCAGCCTACATCGCCGTGTTTCCATCGTTTCTCTCACAGCTCTTTTTTCTTCGCAGTGTCGAACTGATCGGACCGGGTCGCGCCGGTGTGTTTATCAACCTCGTCCCCGTGATCACAGCGGCCCTCGGCGTTTTCATCTTGAACGAAGAGTTTCAAGGCTTTCACGCCGCCTCTCTGCTTTTTGTGCTCGGGGGCATTTGGCTTGCCGAGCGCGGACATATACCGCGCAGACAAAAATCTAGGGGTTAATATCTGCGGCAGCGCGGAGACGTTCCAGAGGCCGCTGGTCTGCGCCCGAGGGAAGCGGCGCTGTAGACTCGTCAATAAAGGCCGCGACATCCTGCAAAACCAGAGGCGCTTCTTTGTCGCGTAAAATCATGTGCCAGCCGTTCTCGTAATACGCGGCCTGCATATCCTTGCGAGCCGACTCAAACAGCGCCATCGCCTGCACCGTCGGCTTCTTGGGAATGACTTCGTCATTTTGCCCGTACAGATACATGACCGGCACATTAATTTGCGGCGGCGACGCCAGCGCCTCGTCCATAAGGTTGGTCAGTCCATACACCGCATCGATCCGGGTTTTTTTTATAAACAACGGATCGCGCGCAAGCATGCGCAGCATATCGATGTTATCGCTCGCAAGCCGGCCAAGACTTTGCCCGGAGGGTTTTAACCCCGGCACTATCCGCGCGCCGAGCCAAAGCGCCACCCTGTAAGGAATCGGCATCGTGGACCGCGCCCACACCGCTGGAGCCGCAAGAATTGCCCCTTCGACCGGCGGTGGATCGGTCGCCGCCAGTGCCGTCATCACCACAGCGCCGCCCATACTTTCCCCTAAAGCGAACAACGGCGTATCCGGATAGGCACTCTTCAGAACCCGCGCGAAATCGGCAAAATCATCCGCCATGACATCGCCGCCAGCCCAAAGCCCGGTATGCGGCGCCTCGCCGAACCCGCGCTGATCGTAGGCATAGACCGCGATACCACGCTCGGCGAGAAACGGACCGACACCCGGCGCACCGGGGACTTCATCGAAGGCTTTGCTGTAATCGTTGAACCCATGCGCGGCCAACACGATGGCCTTAAGCGGCTGCTCTCCGTCCGGCGCCGGCACCCAGCGTCGCACAGGAAGGCGCAACCCATCCGATGTCACAAAAGCCTCTTCGGTGAGCGTCGGCGTTGTGGCGACGGGGCCCGGCGGCGCAACCGTTGGAGCGCACGCACAAAGGAGCAGGACGGCTCCGACTCCGCCGATATTCCTTAGATAAGCGATGAGTCTTTGCACAGCGTTTTCCCGAAGGTTCAGATTAGACCGCGCCCGCACGACCCGCCCCACCCTCGGGCCCCGCCCCCGATGTGAGCTGCAAGAAAATATCCTCAAGCTCGACCTCATCAGTGCGGATATCGGCAATGAGCAATTGGCAAGCACGCGCCGTATCAAGAATTTCTTGCATCGCATTGGCGCTGGGCCGGTAGTTGATATGTAATTCATTGGGAGCCGTTTGAGTCGCATGAAGCTGCTGCAGCGGCTCAGGCACTTCGGCAATCGGCTCGGCGAGAATCAACGACACTGACTTGTTGTCGACCCTGCGGAGCAACGCGCGCGTCGAGTCACAGGCCACCAGCTTTCCGTGATTGATGATCGCCACATGATCACAGAGCTCTTCGGCCTCTTCCAGATAATGCGTGGTGAGCAAAACAGTCGCGCCGCGCGCATTGAGCTCGCGGATATGCCGCCAGAGTTGCTGACGCAATTCCACATCAACACCCGCAGTCGGCTCATCCAGCACGACAATCGGCGGTGCGTGAACCAAAGCCTTGGCCACAAGTAGGCGCCGGCGCATACCGCCGGACAACGCGCGTGCATACGCATCGGCCTTATCGGACAATCCGACGAGTTCGAGGATTTCATCCGTACGTCGTTCACGTTTCGGTACGCCGTACAGACCCGCTTGCACCTCCAATACTTCGCGCGGGGTAAAAAACGGATCGAGATTCAGCTCTTGCGGCACAACCCCGATCGCACAGCGGGCTTGCCGCTCGGCCGTATCGATATCGTTCTCCCAGATACGAACTGTTCCGGAACTTTTTTTGACCAGCCCCGCCATAATATTGATGAGTGTCGATTTTCCGGCTCCGTTTGGGCCCAGAAGACCGAAAAAAGACCCACGCGGTATGTCGAGGGAGAAATCCACCAGCGCGTGTTTGGCCGGACGCCGCCCACCGCCATAAATTTTGTTAAGGCCTCGAATCTCGATAGCAAGGTCCGGCAATGAGTGTGCGGGGGCGGAACGGGCGGAATCTGTCACGGGGCAAAAGCCTATCTTAAATGCAGCGGCACAGGTCACAACCTACACCGGGGCACAATGGGTATCATCCGGCCAAATCCGGGGTCAACGCTCCGCCTAGTCTGGCTTAATACCTTCCCAGAGCAAAAAAGGCCCCGCATATCCGCCAGCTTGCAATCTAGCGGCACCGAACGCATAAACAGGCAGGGCCGCGTGCGGCCGCACATCTCTGATTTATAGCAGGAACTGCACCATGGCTGAGTCTGTCGAAACGATCCCAACCGAGTCCGCTCAAGTTAGCTGCGACGGCGGCGGCGGTGCCTTGGGACATCCGCGCGTTTACTTACAGATCAAACCGGAAGTTGGTGAAATCGAGTGCCCGTATTGCAGTCGGCACTATGTTCTAAAGCCCGGCGCAGCAGCCGGCGCTGACGGTCACTGATGGATTAGGGGCGCTCCGCCAGTAGGCGGCACCCCGGTTTTACGGAATGCCCGCACAGTCCAAAACGCCAAAGCGCCTCTACCTGATCGACGGTTCGGGTTATATTTTTCGCGCCTACCATGCGCTGCCGCCGATGACCCGGGCCGACGGCACACCGGTCAACGCGGTCTACGGCTTCTCGAACATGTTGATGAAGCTGCTCGACGATTTGCGCGACACTAGCGTCGAAGAGCTGATGGCCGTGATCTTCGACGCCAAGCGTCTCACGTTCCGCAATGAGATATACAAAGACTACAAAGCACACCGGCCTGATCCGCCCGAAGACCTTATTCCGCAGTTCGGTCTGATTCGCGATGCCACCCGCGCGTTCAATGTCAAAGCAGTCCAGATGGAGGGTTTTGAAGCGGACGACTTGATCGCCACCTACGCGAAGCTGGCGGTGGCGGAAGGCATCGAGGTGGTCGTCATTTCTGCCGACAAAGACTTGATGCAGTTGATACGGCCCGGGGTCACGATGCACGACCCGATGAAAAACCGTGCGATCGGCCCGGACCAGGTGATGGAAAAGTTCGGCGTCACGCCGGACAAGGTGATCGACGTTCAGTCATTGGCCGGCGATTCCACCGACAACGTGCCAGGCGTACCCGGCATCGGCGTCAAAACAGCCGCACAGTTGATCGGTGAATACGGCGACCTTGATTCGCTGCTGGAGCGCGCCGGAGAAATAAAGCAGCCCAAGCGCCGCCAGAGCTTGCTTGAGAATGCGGAAATGGCGCGTATTTCACGGCAACTTGTCACCTTGAAAGACGACGTGCCCATCGACGTACCGATTAGCGATTTGAAATGGCAGCAACCCGACCCCGACACACTCCTGGGCTTTATCGCCGAACAGAACTTCAAAAGCCTGCTCAGTAAAGTTTCGGCCAAGCTCGACGGGCAATCGGCCGATAGCCAGCAGACAGTCTCAGCCGAACAAAAGGCTTTGTTGGTCGAAAAGACCGAATACGAAACCGTTCAAACAACCGCCGATCTTAAGCGCTGGGTCGAGGCTGCAACCGCTAAGGGCTTTATCGCCGTCGACACCGAAACCGACGGGCTCAATCCCTTTCAGGCCCGCATGGTTGGCATATCTCTTTCTATAGAACCGGGGCGCGGCTGCTACATTCCCTTGCGCCACTCCGGCGGCGCGCCGCAAGGCACTCTGGATTTAGGCGGCGATGCAGAGGCCAAAGATGCTCCGCCGCAAATTCCAGTAGCGGAGGCTATCAAGCTTCTAAAACCACTGCTGGAAAACCCCGGCGTTCTCAAAATCGGTCACAACATCAAGTTCGACATGCACGTCTTCGCGCGTGAAGGCGTCAACGTGACTCCGGTGGACGACACTATGGTGATCTCCTACGTGCTTGAAGGCTCCCAACATGGGCACGGCATGGACGAATTATCTGATTTGCATTTGGGCCACAAAACCATTCCGTTTTCAGAAGTCTGCGGCACCGGCAAGAAACAGATTACCTTCGATCAGGTCCCGCTGGACAAAGCCACGAGCTATGCTGCGGAAGATGCGGACATCACCCTGCGCCTTCACACGGTACTGAAACCACGCCTTGTCTCCGACCGACTCGTTAGCATTTACGAAACCCTTGATCGCAAACTCATCCCGATCCTCGACGATATGGAAGCGCGGGGCATTCTTGTGGACACAGGTGTTCTGACATCTCTTAGCCAGGACTTCGCCGCCCGCATGGCAGAT
>JAUIGX010000014.1 GCA_030432435.1 Alphaproteobacteria bacterium | reverse complement strand
CGCACCGCACAACGGGGACGGTATAGATCCCTGCAGATGAGCGACCCGCAGCGGTGCTGTGGGATAAAAAGCTATAAAAAACAACGGTTTTAAGGACTATCCGATGAACAAAACGCCCCTTATTGCGGCCGCCATGGCTATGGCGTGCCTTATTCCCACTGGAATTGCGCCTGCATTTGCCCAGGATGCCAAGGTTACCCTTAAGGGTGGCCCGAGCATCGAAAGCGCAGACGGAAACTTCAAATTCTCTCTTGGCTCCAGTATCCACCTGGATGCGGCGGCTTATGACGAAGACGGCGTTGCGATGAACAGCGGATTTTTGTTTCGCCGGGCGCGTTTGGCCGTAAATGCGACGCTGCTTAAGGACTGGGACGTCAAAGCTCAGTACGACTTTGCGGAAAATTCGGTGGGTTTCGCCGACGTCTACCTGCGATACAGCGGATTTGACGGAATTCGTATCACGGCAGGCCAGTTCAAAATGCCCTTTAGTCTGGACGAACTGTCGAGTTCGAACAGCATGACATTTATCGAGACTGCATCGCCCACGGTCTTTGCCGCCAGCCGCCGGATCGGTTTCAGCGTCGATATCAGGCAACCGCTTTTTACCGCAACTGCGGCCGTTTATGGCCGCAACGTGGGCGTTACAACGATCGGCGACGAGCCGCTGGCTGTCGGTGGCCGGGTAACTTTCACGCCGTTTAACGGTGCCGGCCGCCTGCTGCATATTGGCGGCGCTGCCGCTTATGAATGGACGGACGATTCCAACGCAGTGCGCATCCGGCAGCGACCGGAATCACGGGTGGACGGCGCACGGCTGGTGGACACGGGCGGGATCAGCAACGCTAGCGCGCAGTTCAAGTACGGCGTCGAGCTTGCCGGTGTACTTGGGCCGTTTTCACTTCAGGGCGAATACATCGGCTCCAGTGTGAAACGGACAGCAGGTTTAACATCGGTCGATTCACACGGTTACTATGTGATGGGGAGTTGGATTCTCACAGGTGAGTCACGCAAATACAGTGGCGGTATTTTTGGCGGCGTCTCACCCACCCGCAAATTCGGAGCTGTCGAGGTTGCGGCGCGTTACAGCACGCTCGACTTGAACGACACCGGCATTGTGTCCGGCGGCAAGATGGAAAACATCACCGTCGGCACCAATTGGTACGTCAATAATCACATCCGCATGATGGCCAACTACGTGCGGGTGAACACCGATGCTTTAGGGCCGCGCACAGACGACCCAAACATCTTTCAGCTTCGCCTTCAGGCAAATTTCTAGGACGCCGTTCAAAAGGCCAGGGTGGATCCGTGCGGTCCTCCCTGGCTTTTATCGTCTAGGCTCGGCGGCGATGTTCGGCGGTGATGCCTCCAAAGAGGTTTTTCATCGGCTAAGAAGCTGATATTGTTGCCTTGCCGGGCATACTGCCGCGGCAGGGGAGAAATATGAACTGGCCAAATATCGCGCGCAGCGCGGCACCTATTTTGTTGGGAACAGTCGTTGCCGTTGGGCCTACGCCGTCTGCGCAGGCGGCCGAGGCCATCACGCTTTCGCTCGGCGGCTATATTCACCAGTACTTTTTTGTCGCGAGCCAAGACGAAGCTGCGGGGGAAGACATTAATCCCAGCGGTATGTTTAGTGACACGCGCCTGACGTTCGAAGGCCGGACCGTTCTGGATAACGGAATTGTTGTGCGCGCGTATGCGCGTATCTTCGCCGACACAAACTCTCAGCCCAATGCTGATGAAGTCTATATTGAAATCGCGAGTTCCTTGGGCCGTGTGCGGGCTGGCGAGAAAGCGGGCGTCAATACGTCGATGATTGGCGACCCCGTTCCGCAAGCCTTTCTCACCGTTTACGACGAAGTTGTTGGCGATGCGCTCGTATCGCGCACAGGGCTTACTTTGAATGATGCGTTCACGTTCAGGCGCTTCACTGGAAATGTGCTCGGAGTGTCCTATCAAGCGCCCGAGGTATTTGGCATCAAGTTGGGGGTAAGCTATCACCCGGGAATAGCGACAGGCGAAGGTCCGATTGACACTACGACAATCGCCCACAATGCGGTCGACGTCACGGCAGGCTATGAAGGCTATTATCCCGGCGGTTCCTTTCGCCTTGCGGCAGGCTACTTTCACTCTGCTTCAAGCGCGCTCGGCAACGACGGCGCCGAAGCCTGGAATATTTCTGCCGGTCTGACCTACGGTGGTTGGGAACTGGCAGGTGCGTATATGAACGCCGATCTCGACGGCCGCCCGCGCGAGACGGCCTGGACGGTCGGGGCGCTCTACGGACTTGGACCGTTGCAGGTGTCGGCTGATTTCCGCACGTTGAAGCGGCGCCCGTTCGTTGGCGCTACGACGCATGAACGTGTGGATCGCGCGACACTTCAAACCGCTTACAAGTTGGGTCCGGGCATAAGCGTTGGTCTCGCCGGTTTTTATGCCGATCAAGATGACGGCGCTGGAACCTCCTCGGATGGGGGCGGCGTACTTGGTGGTATCAAAGTCGGATTCTAGCGAGCCGATTGTTCATCCCGATCGTTCGCCGAGTCGAAATTTTCCGATTTCGCTGACAGGTGTCAAAGCTTTAGCCCATGCGAAGCTCTCTTCGCTTCTCTATTTTTGCAACAGTTAAGGGTAAAAGCAGGCGCAAGTGTGGGGTATTTGCCACAACAAATACGCCAAAGTGCTCGAATAAAAGCGCATTATTGACCCGCGCGTATTGCAGTGCGAATTTCAACTTACCTTAACACTGATTTTAAAGTGCGTTGTAATGCGCCTGTCGAATTTCATATGTGGACTATCCGGTGCAGTCGCGCTGCTCGGCCTCTCGGTCGCCGCGACCCCTGCTCTGTCAGCGGATATGCGCGCCGGTGATCTTTCGGCGTTCGTGGCCACCTCCTCCGAAAACGAAATTACATCGACACTCACGGTATCGGCATTTGAATCTGTCGCCATGGGCTATCTGACGCCGGCAAATCGTTCGGTTGCCCTTGGCGCGTTGCCCGGCGAACCGCTGTCCGTAAATGCCTTGAACGGTATGTCGGGAGGTCTAGCGCTTGCCGATACGTTCGACATTGCCGGTAGGTACACAGCAGATATCCATGGCGGCCGGTTCGGACTCTATGGCGGGTATTCCGATCGACCCTCGACGATGTCCCTGCAGTCCGACAGTGCATGGAACTTCGGCGCGTCTCTTGGCTATGCCGGATTTTATGTTCGCGGCGGCATCAGCGACATGACCGCAGTCGGATTTTTGCAGAACGTTGAAGGCTGGGAAGCCGGCTTCGGATATGAAACGGGCAATCTCGATTTACGTCTGACCTACGCAGCATCGCAATCTGCAAATGATTTAGGCTCGGCGGCGCATCAAATCGACAGCAAGCAATGGACCCTTGGCGGCGACTATAAAATCTCCTCCAGCCTGCGCTTAAATGCAGATGCATTCTACGACATGCGCAGCAGCGGCCTTCCGGCTTTGTTTGCCGCGCCAACACTGGCTACGCCCCAGGGCACAGGCGCGCGTGTGGGCGTTCAGCTCCGTTTCTAATCTACGATTGATTTTCTGACACGAAGCTTATGCCGGCGATGCCTCGGCATCCGGTGCCGCGAAGCGCATTGATTGTCTTTGCGGTCACTCCGCCAAGCGCGATAACTGCAACGGTCGTGTCCCGAACCATCGCCGCACATCGCATCGGTCCCAAAGGCCGTTGGCCCGGGTGGCTCGCCGTCGGAAAGATCGGCGACAGTAAAGCCGCAGCGGCGCCGATTTTACGGGCTTGTCGAAGGTCGTTTGAACCATGTGCAGCAACGGTGAGGAGGCCCTTGCGTTGCCGCAACCATAACCTTGCGGCGGGGGCCAGGCCGGCAGCGGCCATATGCGTTGGAAGATGCAGGCCGTGCGCGCCGACTTGTGCGGCCAATTGCCAGCTTCCGCCAACCAGCAGACGAAGGCCCCGCGCGCGACAAATCCGACTCAGGCGTATGCCGATATTCTGCCGGTCAGGATCAGCGTAGTGCCGAAAGATAACCCCTGCGCCGCGCGGCAAGGTAGACAATGTCGTTTCCGGCCGCGGCAAGCGGGCCTCGTCGGTCATCAGAAAAACCGCTGGAAGGTAGCGCTGTCGCGGGCCGCATGGTATGCCGCGTTTGAGCTTCCGGCCGGTGTTTGTTAGCGTCGGGTACATTCCATACATCTTAGACAAGTTGGTTCTTTTAAGTGTCCGCGGTTGTTGCTCTCCATGACATCACGTCTCGCATCAAGGCAAGCGCTCGCTCTGCCGGGCGAGACCCAAGCTCTGTCAATCTCGTTGCCGTTTCAAAAACCTTCACAGCTCAAGACATAGCGCCATTGTTGCGCGAGGGGCATCGTCATTTCGGCGAAAACCGCATTCAAGAAGCTTTGGAAAAATGGCCCGCATTGCGCAACGGTATAGACGATATCGTTTTGCACATGATTGGCCCGTTGCAAACCAACAAAGTCCGTGAGGCCGTCGCACACTTCGATGTCATCCACACGGTTGACCGTCCGCGCCTTGCCGAAAAACTCGCCGAGGAGATGGAGCGCCAAGGCCGTCGCCCTCAATGTTTCATTCAGATAAACACAGGCCGGGAAGATCAGAAGGCCGGGGTAGATCCGGCGGAGGCGGATGCATTTATTGGCGACTGCCGCGGCAAGTGGAATCTCCCTGTAGAAGGGCTAATGTGTATTCCGCCTGCCGATGAGGAGCCTTCGCCGCACTTCGCATTTTTGCGTGAAATCGGCCGGAGGAATGAGCTTTCTCATCTCAGTATGGGAATGAGCGCCGACTTCGAGACGGCCGTTGCCTTTGGTGCAACTTACGTTCGGGTAGGAAGTGCTATATTCGGCGCTCGAGGTTCGGGAACGCCTTAAGGTGCTTCGGCGCGGATTTCGACTACGGAATGCGGCGCGGCCACTTTCAAAATCTCAAGCATGTCCGGTAAACTCACAGCGATGCATCCGGCCGTAGGGCCGCCGCCTTCTTCGGTAAGGTGTAGAAAAATCGCGCTGCCTGCGCCTGGTACGACCGGATTGTCATTGTGCCCTATAACGACAACGACGTCATACCGATGATCCTCGCGCCACATTTTCTCCGCACTTGCTGCGTACGGCATCTTAACCGCGCGGTTATAGCAACGATCGTTTGGGTCATCGCACCAACCGTCGCTTTCACTGATGGTCGTTGTCGCGAGAGCCGACTCCGGTCGATTGACACGGTCCGCGCGATAAAAAACCTGACGAAGCGGGAAGCTTCCCGCCGGCGTTGCGCCGTCTCCTTCAAACTTCGTCACGCAAACACCGCTACGTCCCAACATACAAGAAACGGTGCGCTCCCCTATTTGCAGTTGCCCACGCTGAGGATTTTTTTCACTCGGGATCACGACCAGTTTGTCTATTAGGTTTGTCACGGCTTTAGCCTCAAAACACGTGCCCTGATCGTTTAGCTTTTGTCTGAAGATAGCCTTGGTTGTGCTGATTGGATGGAAAGATATGAGGAACGCGTTCGGTCACCTCAATGCCATGCCGCACCAACGCACCAACCTTAGACGGATTGTTGGTCAGTAACCGTATTTGAGAATAGCCGAGGGCGCGCAGCATTCGTACAGCAGGCAAATAAATTCTTTCGTCATCGTCAAACCCCAACTGTTCGTTTGCATCAACTGTATCAAAGCCCTGGTCTTGAAGCGCGTAGGCTCGCAGCTTGTTGACCAAACCAATGCCTCTGCCTTCTTGCGCAAGGTATAACAATGCACCGCCGCCTTCCTTAGCAATGGCTTCGATAGCGCCGCGCAGCTGGTCCCCGCAGTCGCATCGCAGCGAACCAAGCAGATCGCCGGTAAAGCATTCCGAGTGCAACCGAGTCAAAACCGGTTTACTCGAATCCGGCGCACCGATGATGATGGCAAGGTGCTCCGCACCGCCGTCCTTTGGCCGGAATGAAATAATGCGGGTATCCTCGCAGGCTGCGAGCGGCACATGGGCATCGCTGATAGGCTCTAGTTCATCGGCGGAACGGCGGTCATAGGATTCGACCGCAAGCGTAGTCACACAAATGAGATTTGTATTCTGCGCCCAAGTTTGTGGGTCAGCCGACGAGAGCGGCGCGACCACGGCGGCGGGGAGAAGGCGCGCTATTTTCGCAAGCAAGATAGCGGCGCATACAACGCTGTTTGCAGCTGAGGTAGTTGCTGTTGTCCCCGGGGGTGGTGTAGGCAGTTCGTTCGCGCTCGGCCCGATCAGGCTCCGTAAAAATTCAGCCGCTATCGGCTGATCGAAGCGCAGCTCTACAGCGGCCGCGGACGGATCGCTTAGCCCCAAAACAGCAGCACGCCGACCAGTGACAGCCAGCGTGATGGCGCCAATTTCGCTATGATCAAAAAACGGCGGTGGCCACAAATCTACGGTTTCCGCAGCCCTGACCAACAACGCTGTCGGTGGCCCCGACTCTGAATGCAAAACAACGGCACCGCCGCGGCGCAACTCGCTTACCGCGCGCTCGACCGATGCAGTCGGTGTCGTTCTTTCAGTTAAAGTCGTTGATGGAGCCATTTTGATTTCGCCGTTCAATTTGAGGCCTGTATATAGGCTTGGCGTGGCTGTGCCGCCATAGCAGATGCCAGACGATCATACCGGGTGGTGATACTCGGCGTATATCTCCCACATTTAGATGGCTGGGTACGCTGCCGGGAAAGTTTAGGTACAGTCGGGAACTTCGGCCCCGGCCATGGGCGAGCCGATCATGGAGTATGAAGTGTCTTCAGTACGAACCGCACTCATTATTGACGACGATACGCTCTTGCGTGAAACGCTCAAGGATCAGCTTCAAGCGGTTGGCGACTTTGCTTCGATAGATGAAGCCGTTGACGGCGCCGACGGGCTCGCGAAAACGAAAGAGACGGTCTTCGATATTATATTGCTAGACGTGGGTCTTCCGGACATGGACGGGCGGAAGGTGTGCCGCGAGATGCGCGAGCGCGGAGTGCGTTCGCCGATTATCATTTTAACGGCGGCTGATTCCGACGACGACACGATCACCGGGCTTGATGCGGGCGCCAATGATTACATTACGAAGCCGTTTCGCATGGCGGTGTTGCTTGCACGTGTCCGCGCTCACTTGCGCCAACACGATAAATCCGATGACGCAATTTTTGTCATCGGTCCATACAAGTTTCATCCGTCTGCCAAGATGCTGGTGCACCAGAGTGGTCAGAAAACACGTCTGACCGAGAAAGAAACGGCAATTCTCAAATATCTATATCGCGTTGGCCAGAAGACCGTGCCGCGTGAGACATTGTTAGGCGAGGTCTGGGGCTACAACGCTGGCGTAACCACGCATACCCTGGAAACGCACATCTACCGTCTTCGCCAAAAGATCGAGGCAAATCCCGCTGACGTTCGCCTTCTGATTACGGAGCCCGGCGGGTACAGGCTTGATCCGTAAACATGTTGCTTTGTAGCGCTCCGTTGTGACGGATCGCCACGTCAGCAATCAGTCCGCTGCTATTCGCGCTTCGATATGTTGGTCAGCAATTCCAACACATTCTGGCGAAGATCGGCGTTGCTTAAACGCCAATAGGCCCGCACGAGTTCCAGAGTTTCTGTCCGTTGCATGGGATCGTTATCGAACGATGCAGCGTCTTCCGCAACGCCATCGGTGCCGCGCGATGTCGGTGTTGCCCGCTCGCCGGTCGTATCCGGTCCGATGTCTTCAAAGAAGTAAGAGATCGGACAATCCAGAACGCGCGAAATATCGAAGAGCCTACTTGCGCTGACGCGGTTGTGGCCGCTCTCGTATTTCTGCACTTGCTGAAATGTTACGCCGATGTCGCCCGCCAATTGTTCTTGGCTTATGTGCAACAACGTGCGGCGCAGTTTGATCCGCTTTCCGACATGAATATCGATCGGATCTGGACCTCCGCCTCTGGTGCCGGGTTGCCGGCCTCTACCACGGGATTTCATTGCGATGACTGTCGACTCCATTTACCCACTCTACTGTTTATAGTTACTGAAAAATTTGCTTTTACTTTGTGCTGCTGACGGCACGATAGCTATTGTAACCACTATTGAGGTGATGATGCATTTCTAAAATGAATTGAAAAGTAAGGCAGCGCAAGCGTTGCGCGGGTGTTTTTGTGCCTGCGAAATCAATCACAGGTGGCTTCGCATGGGGCGACCTGCTAGAAGGTCGGCGCTAATGCGAGGGCAGTACACAAAGGTGCCTGAGATATACTAATTCGCATTGTCATTTCGTATATGTAGTTGATGGAGCGACATCTATGCGTCAAGCAAGTGTCGAACGAAATACAAAAGAGACCCAAATTAAGGCCACCGTCAATTTAGACGGAAGTGGACATTATGAAGTGTCCACCGGAATTGGGTTTTTAGATCATATGCTTGAGCAGCTTTCGCGCCACAGCCTCATGGATTTGAAGGTCGAGGCGAAGGGCGATCTGCACATTGATTTTCATCATACCACCGAAGATTCCGCGATCTGTATCGGCGAAGCCGTCGCGAAGGCGCTCGGCGAGCGCAAAGGAATAGCGCGTTACGGCGCGGCAACTATTCCGATGGACGAAACCTTGAGCGAAGTGGCAATCGATTTATCCAACCGGCCGTATCTGATCTGGAAGGTGGAGTTCAGCAAACCCAAGCTGGGCGAGATGGACACAGAGCTATTTAAGGAATGGTTTCAAGCCTTTGCCCAGGCGGCGGGGGCAACGCTGCACGTTTGGAATAAGTACGGCGAGAACAACCATCATATTGTCGAGTCTTGCTACAAGGGCCTGGCCCGGGCATTGCGTCAGGCGGCCGAGATCGACCCGCGCAAAGCCGACGCGGTCCCCTCCACCAAAGGCACGCTGGGCGGAAGCCTTTAGATTTAAAGCGAAATATGACCGTCGCCATTATTGATTACGGATCGGGCAATTTACGGTCCGCGGCCAAGGCTTTTGAGCGCGCGGCGCGGGATTCCGGCGTGTCTGCGGACATTATTGTGACCTCAGACCCCGCCCAGGTGGGCGCTGCAAGCCGTATTGTGCTGCCGGGCGTGGGCGCTTTTGCCGATTGTAAACGCGGTTTAGACGCGCTTCCGGGCATGATTGGTGCGCTCAATGATGCGGTTTGCGCGCACAAACGCCCCTTTTTGGGCATATGTGTCGGTATGCAGTTGATGGCGGCGCGTGGGTTTGAGCACGGCGAGACGGATGGCCTCGGATGGCTCGATGCGAAGGTGATCGCTCTTGATCCAAGCGGCGCGGAAAGCCCTGCCGGCACCGGCTACAAAGTGCCGCACATGGGCTGGAACGAGTTGACGCCGACCCGCCCTCACCCGGTTTTTGAGGGTATTGATCCGGGCGCCCATGCGTATTTTGTGCACAGCTTCCATATGAGTTGCACGGATCCCGCCGACGTTCTGGCGACCACCGCCTACGGCCAGACGGTCACGGCGGCGGTGGGCCGGGACAATATGATCGGCACCCAGTTCCACCCGGAAAAAAGCCAGGCGTTCGGCCTGAAGTTTATCGCAAATTTTCTGGCCTGGACGCCCTGAGGCCACCACTAAGATTGGTATAAGACGCTTATGATTTTCTTTCCTGCCATCGATTTGAAAGACGGCGTGTGCGTGCGCCTAATTAAAGGCGACATGAATCAGGCAACGACGTTCAATGATTCACCGGCTGATCAGGCGCGCCAGTTCGCAAGCGCGGGCGCGCAGTGGATTCATGTGGTCGACCTCAACGGCGCATTCGCCGGAGCGCCGGTCAATGAGGCGGCTGTAAAAGATATCATCGCCGCCGGAATCCCTGTTCAGCTTGGGGGCGGTATCCGCTCCATGGCGACGGTCGACGCCTGGTTTAGCGCAGGGGTTGCCCGCATTGTCCTGGGAACCGCCGCGGTTAAAAATCCAGATCTGGTACGCAAGGCTTGCCGGGCCTATCCGGGACGCATCGCAGTGGGAATTGATGCGCGCGGCGGCCGGGTCGCCACCGAAGGCTGGGCCGATGTGTCCGAGTTGACGACCCTTGATCTTGCCCAGCGTTTTGTCGATAGCGGCGTTGCCGCCGTTATTCATACGGACATCGACCGAGACGGCGTGCTGGCGGGGCCGAATGTGGCCGCGTCGGCCGAGCTTGCCCGGGCCGTGGCCATTCCGGTGATCGTCTCGGGCGGAGTGTCCTCGCTGGACGATCTGAAGGCGGTTAAAGCCGAGGCGGCCTCCGGCATTGCCGGGGTTATTTCGGGCCGGGCGATTTATGACGGGCGCATCAATTTAAAAGACGCCGTCGCTTTATTGAACGAATAGCGCTTCTGCGCCATACAGAGCGGCGTTATTCGCTTGTTTGCGCTTCTGTGCGCTAGGAAATCGCCGTGCTGAAAATTCGCATCATCCCCTGTCTCGACGTCAAGGACGGCCGCGTTGTTAAGGGTGTCAACTTTGTCGGCCTGCGCGATGCGGGCGACCCGGTGGAGCAAGCGCGGGTGTACGATGCGGCGGGCGCGGACGAGTTGTGCTTTCTTGATATCACCGCCAGTCATGAAAACCGCGATACGCTTTACGATGTTGTTTCGCGCACCGCCGAACAATGTTTCATGCCGCTGACCGTCGGCGGCGGCGTGCGCACGGTGGAAGACATCCGCAAACTACTTCTGGCCGGCGCGGATAAGGTGTCTATCAACACAGCGGCGGTTAAAACGCCGGAGTTTGTAAAAGCAGCGGCAGAGAAATTCGGCAGCCAGTGCATTGTTGTTGCGCTTGATGCCAAGCAAACCGGCGATGACCGCTTCGAGATTTTCACCCACGGCGGTCGAAACGCAACCGGCATCGACGCCGTGGCCTGGGCGAGGCGCATGACCGAGTACGGCGCGGGCGAAATTCTGCTCACCTCCATGGACCGCGACGGTACGAAAGCGGGCTATAATATTCCCCTCACCCGCGCGGTGGCCGATGCGGTGAGCGTACCGGTGATTGCGTCGGGCGGTGTAGGCACTCTGGAACACTTGGCCGCCGGTGTGCGCGAAGGTCACGCGACGGCGGTGTTGGCCGCATCTATTTTTCACTTCGGTCAGCACACGATACACGAGGCGAAAGAATACTTGCGCGACGCGGGCATTCCCGTGCGCCTTACGGCATGAACGGAACCAGGCCCGGGATCAATCAATGAGTACAAACGAGAAAATTCTAGCCGAATTGTTTGAGGTGATCTCCGCGCGCAAAGCAAGCGGCGCGGACGATTCATACACTGCGCGCCTGTTTGCCAAAGGCACGAACAAGATTGCGCAAAAGCTGGGCGAGGAAGCGGTGGAAACCGCCATCGCTGCCGTGAGCGAGGGCAAAGAGGCGGTGGTAAGCGAAAGCGCCGATCTTTTGTATCACCTGCTTGTGCTGTGGGCGGACAAGGGTGTTGCGCCTAAGGAGGTGTGGGCCGAGCTTGAAAAACGCTTCGGCACATCGGGCCTTGCCGAAAAAGAATCGCGCAACAAAGACGGTTAAAGTTTTCCACGGAGGGACCGGATATGTACGACGACAACAATATCTTCGCCAAAATTCTGCGCGGTGAAATTCCCAATACAACCGTGCATGAAGACGACAGCACGCTCGCCTTCGACGACATCAGCCCGCAAGCCCCGGTTCATGCCCTGGTGATTCCCAAAAACAAATATGTCTCACTGAACGATTTTGCCGAAAAGGCAACCGACGCGGAAATCGCTAATCTTGTGCGCGCGGCGGTGAAGGTGGCGGATACGAAAGGCGTGAAAGAAGACGGCTACCGCCTGCTTGTGAACATCGGCCCCAACTCACATCAGGAAGTGCCGCATTTGCACTTTCATGTATTGGGCGGCCGCAAACTCGGCCCGATGCTGGTGAAGGGTTAAGTCCAACTACCGTACAATTTGCGCTAGCCAAACGGTATGTCCGCCGCACGCGGGGTCTTGGGCGGTGTGCTTGATCACCTTGAAGCCGTTTGCGCCAAGTAGAGTCCGGTACTCGGTTTCATCGAGACTTGAATGATAGAGCGCCTCGTCTCTTAGTGCGCCAAAGGCCTCGCCGTTGTAATGGCCGCTGGTAAACATAAGTGCGGCTCCGGGGTTTGCGTGTGCCTTGAATATAGCGAACATGGCCCGTTGGTCATCACGGGTCAGGTGAAAAAAACTATCCCAGGCGATAAGACCGTCGAATGTTTCGCCGAGGCTTAACGTCCGCATGTCGGCAACGGTCCAGGCGTTATCTGGAAACCGTTCTTGGCACAACGCGATCATTGCGTTTGAGGAATCAACGCCGCTGACCTTTATCTTGTTGCGAAGTAGATACCGCGCGATGGGCCGGGCCGATCCGCAACCGATATCGAGCACCGAGGGTGTTGCGTCCGGCTTTTTCGGTAAATGGTTGATGAATAGATCAAGCCAGTCTTTCTCAAAAAATATTTTACCGTTTACGCGGTCTTGGTCGAATTCGTGGGCGCGCCGCTCGTAGATGCCGATAATATTCTCCGGCAAGGCGCTCTTAGGGGAATTGACCACGCCGCGCTCTCTATTTCATCTCGGCTTCAAGGGCTTCGATCTGGTCGAGCACGGCGCCGAGTTTTATGCCTAGCGGCGTAAGCTGGTATTCCACGCGCGGCGGTATTTCGGCAAAGGCCTGACGTTCCAACACCCCAAACCGGCAGAGTTTGCGAAGGCGCTCGTTCAACACCTTGGCCGATAAACCTTCAACGGCATGTTCAATCGCGCCGGGGCGATTGACGCCTTTGCACACCATCTCCAGAACCGTCAGCGTCCACTTACAGCCGACAATGTCCTCGACCATGCCTTTGACCGTGGTCACACGCGCCGGTTTTCGCGCCCGCAGAGGCGATTTTTTTTGAACGTCTTCTTGTAAATTTTTCATCAGCAACGCCAGTAACTTGAACCGTTTGGTGGGCACCCCACCATGTTGTGCCCGGTTTTTGCGCGCCTCTCCCGCTTATAGGGTGAGCGCGGATACATCATAACCCAAGGTTCGAGGTAAACATGCACAAGGTTCTTCTCACATTCGTTCTGACGGCAAGTTCCAGCCTGGCCATCGCCGCCGATACGGCCGCGCCCGAGGTACCTTACCCGACCGGCTACCGTGATTGGCATCACGTCAAATCGATGGTGATTACCGAAGGTCACGCGCTGTTCGATACCTTCGGCGGCATTCATCATCTGTATGCTAATGACGCGGCGTTAAAAGGATATCGCGACGGCACCTTTCCCGATGGGGCTGTGATTATCTTCGATCTGCTTGAGGCGAACACTGCCGACAGCACCGTCCAGGAAGGCGCACGCAAAGTTGTGGGCGTGATGCGCAAAGACAGAAAAGCCTATGCCGGTACCGGCGGCTGGGGGTTCGAGGGATTCAAAGGCGACAGCACAACCGAGCGCGCCGTTACACAGCAAAACGCAGCTACGGCGTGCTATGCCTGTCATGCCCAACTGACGGACCAGAAAGATATTGTCTTCAGCAAGCTGCGCAATTGAACAGCCGGCCGGAGCATTTCAACCCACGCGGCCCGGAAAGTTTTTGCGATTCAACATTTTCGCCGCTGAAGGAATTCGCAGCTAACGATCTTGGCGCGCGCCTTCCTGGACGACGCTGGCAGCGAGGTCTGATCGCGGCTACCGGAATTAGCCCTCGCCAAAGCGCAAACGAATACCGCCGTTGACGACGAAACCGTCCGTGGGTGCCCAGGCATCGACGGCCCAACGCCCGTCCGCAGCCTGCGTGGGCCGGAGCATACGCTCGTAATTCGTCTGCCGCACATTCAGCAAATTCTCGAAGTTGAGAAAGAGCCTAACATTCCCGAGAACGACTTCGCCCAGAAGGCCGAGTTCCACATAGGGCCGGCCTACGGCCCGAAACGGATTATCTTCCAGCTGTTGCTTGCCGGTGTAATAAATCTCAAGACCCAGTCTGCCCACGTCCTCGCGTTCCCACATGGCGACGACGCCTGCGGTGTGCTTCGGCGTGAGCGGTACGGTGCGGCGCCCTCCCGCGAGATCAGGTTCGCGCGCATGCACGAAAACATAGCTGCCGGTCACGGTGATTTCTTCCCAGCGATACCGCGCGAGAAACTCCGCGCCGAGCGTGGTTGTGTTACCGGCCACGTTGATGAGTTCAACTCCCTGTGAGGGAGCCGTCAACTCTTCAAGCCGCACCGCGTTTTTGATGCGCGAGCCGAATAGCGTGAGGTTGGTTTCGATAGCGCCTTGCGAATACCCGCCTTCCAATGATGCAGTACTGGCGGTCTCGGCCTTGAGCCCATTCAACGGTTGAAGGCGCGAGAGGCCTGCATCGTCGATCTCATCGACAAAAGGTGTCGGCGCATAAAATCCGCGGCCGAAGGACGCACGTACTGTCCAGGGGCCGGGCCGGTACAGAAAGGAGAGCCGGGGACTGAAATGCGAACCGAAGACGTTGTGGTCGTCCCAGCGGGCGCTGCCCGCGAGCGTAACCTCCTCGCTCAGATCATGTTCTACTTGCACGAACACGCCGGGCGCGGTGTACGTGTAGTTGAACTGAGAGAATGTGTCCGAGCGGTAGACGTCCTTCTGGACGGCGACGCCCGCGAGCCACGACGTGCCGTTCGACTGTGCCGCAAAGGAGGCTTCCCCAAAAAGTGTGTCGTGACGGTCGTCTTCAAGGACAGGACCGTAACGATGGCTATGGTCCTGGGTCATTCCCGACCCCCGCAGGTGCAGTGTGCCGACACTCACCGGAATTTCAGCGACGAGGCCGCCGTCGAATCGATGGCTCTTCTGAGTTTGAGGGAAAAACGTCCCATCCGGAACGGTCCGGCCCGCAAGGGTTCCCCCTTCGCGCTCCTCGCCCATTGCTCCGGCGGTAACGAATACACTCGCCCCTTCGGCGCCCGTCCAGAACAAGCGCGGGCGTAGTGTCCATCTCTCGTAACCGGGCATGTCGGACCAGCCGTCGTCGTCCAAGTCCTGAATCGTTTGCCGGTGCACGCCGCCGATCATCGAAAGGGCCCAATCCCCCGCAAGCGGCATCGAGGCAAACGCGGTGGCATCCTGCCCATTGCGACTCGTCGCATTCAGCACGGCCTCGTAAACGGGGTCTGCGCCCGGCCTGCGCGAAATCAGATTGACGACCCCGCCCAATGCCGCTGGGCCGTAGAGTGCGGAGGCGGCGCCCTTAATGACTTCCACCTGGCCCAGGTCAGTCGGAGGGATTTGTAGGAGACTGATGGCCTGGCCCCCGTACAGCGGCAGACCATCCGTGAGCAGCTGGGTGTAGCGGCCGCTTAGTCCCTGAATCCGGATATTGGCGGCGCCGAGCGCGGGGGAGGTTGTCTGAACCCTAAGGCCGCCCGTCTCGGCCAACATCATCACGATGTTGCCGGGCCGCATCATCACCTTTTCTTCGATCTCTTCCTGATTAAGGACATCGACCCGGATCGGCTCGTCCTGCACGCGCCGACCGGAGCGCGTGGTCCTCACGATGATTTCCCCAATCTCCTCGCCGTCCTCCACCTTCAAGGGGCCGGGGGCCGGATCTTGAGACTGAGCGAGAGCCGATAAACTGAAACTGAAAGCCAGGACAAACGAAAACAAAGCTTCTTTAGAGCGCAACATCACCACACCGCTTGAATTAAAAAATGCTCCATCAAGATCGATGAAGATCAGCCGCGAAATTCTCTGAGGCGACTATCTCGCATAATGCATAAAAATAGCGGCGATGTAATAGCACCTACCCTGCTGCCAGCGCTCGTCCCGGCACAATGCGGCGATAGGACAGCGCTTCGGCGATATGCGCGCGTTTAACCGCATCGCTGTTGTCTAAATCCGCAATCGTTCGCGCGACGCGCAAAATTCGGTGATAGCCGCGTGCCGATAGGTGCATTTTTTCTGCCGCCTGTGTGAGCAGGGCGCGGCCGCTTTCGTCGGGAGCTGCGACGGACTCCAGGAGTTCACCATCCGCTTCCGCGTTGCATGTGGCTTCATTGTTTTTGTATCGCGCGTCTTGAACCGACCTGGCGGCGGCAACGCGCGCTGCGACAGTTGCCGTGTCTTCCCTCGGCGCAGGCGCGGACATATCAAGCGGATCAACCGCAGGCACATCGACATGCAGATCGATGCGGTCGAACAATGGCCCGGAGATTTTATTCTGGTAGTCCGCCGCGCATCTCGGCGCCTTGGTACAGGCAAGCTGGGGGTCATCCAGGTAGCCGCAGCGACACGGATTCATGGCCGCAATCAGTTGAAAGCGCGCGGGGTAACTCACATGGCTGTTGGCGCGCGCGACCGTCACGCGTCCGGTCTCCAGGGGTTGGCGTAAAGCTTCGAGAGCCTGGCGCGCAAACTCGGGCAATTCATCAAGAAACAATACGCCGCGGTGCGCGAGCGAAATCTCGCCGGGTTTGACGCGAAGGCCGCCGCCGACCAGGGCTGGCGTCGAGGCGGAGTGGTGCGGATCGCGAAACGGGCGCTGGCGTACAATCGACCCGCCGGTGAGCTGGCCTGCGACGGAATGAATGAGGCTGATCTCCAGCGCTTCGGATGCGCTCAGCGGCGGAAGAAGTCCCGGCATACGCGCGGCCAGCATTGATTTGCCCGATCCGGGCGGGCCAATCATCAAAAGGTTATGCCCGCCCGCCGCTGCGATCTCGACGGCGCGTTTGGCGGTCTCCTGGCCTTTGATGTCCTTCAGGTCGAGAAATACGCTTGCTGATTTCGGCTCGGCCGGTTTGGGCGGCGCAAGGACGGCGGTGCCTTTGAAGTGATTGACCAGTTCAAGCAGCGCGTTCGGCGCGAGAATGTCCGCGCCCCCCGCCCAGGCCGCCTCGCCGCCCTGCTTGCCGGGGCAGATCAGTCCGCGCCCGTCTGCATTGGCGGCAACGGCCGCGGGAAGAACGCCGGCAACGGCTGCGATAGACCCATCAAGACCAAGCTCGCCAAGGGCGGCATACTGGGCCATGTCTTCCATGGCTATGACGCCCATAGCGGTCAACAAACCAAGGGCGATAGGCAGATCAAAATGGCTGCCTTCCTTTTGCACGTCCGCAGGCGCGAGATTTACGGTGATGCGTTTGGCCGGAAGCGCGAGGCCGATAGCGGTGAGCGCGGCGCGCACCCGTTCGCGGGATTCGCCGACGGCTTTGTCGGGCAGGCCGACAATGGTGAAGGCGGGAAGTCCGCCGGCGATGGCGACCTGTACCTCTATGGGCAGCACGTCGATTCCTGAAAACGCGACGGTATTGACGTGAGCGACCATCGCGGCGACCTACGGCCCTTTATTCGCCGTCGTTTTCAGGCTTGCCGGAATGAATGTGATGAACCACCCGCTGCGGGAAGGGGATTGAAATACCCTCGCGGTCAAAGGCTTCCTTCACCGCTTTGTTGAGCGCCAAGTTGACGTCGAATAAATCCTGGCGCGCGGTCCACACCCGGATCAGAAGATTGACCGAGCTATCGGCGAGGGTCCGCACGGCCAGCATAGGCGCGGGGTCTTTTAAGATGCGGCTTTCGGCTTCAACGACGTCACCGGCGATTTTCAAGGCCTTGTCCATGTTGTCTTCGTAGGAAATGCCGACCTCAAAATCGAGCCGCCGGGTGGGGTTGGCGGCATAGTTTTTTACGATCCCGCCCCACACCGCGCCGTTGGGCACGATGGTTCGGACATTGTCGAGGGTGTTGATCTCGGTGGTGAACAAGGTGATGGCATCGACCGTTCCGGTTACCCCGCCCGCTTCGACAAAATCGCCCACGCGAAAGGGGCGGAAAATCACCAGCATAATGCCCGAGGCCACATGGCCGAGGGTGCCCTGCAGGGCGAGGCCGAGGGCGAGGCCGAGGGCGCCGAGTACGGCGATGAAACTCGCGGTCTGGACTCCGAAGCTGCCGAGGACGGCGATGATCGTGAAGGTCATCACCGCATAACTGACGGTGGAGGCGAAGAAGGTGACGAGGGTTTTGTCGAAGCGCTCGGAGCGGGTCCCGGCCTTGTTGATCGCGCGGCGGATAATTCCGGCGGCCGTCCAGCCGACGATCAGAATGATGATGGCGCCGATCACCTTGAACCCGTAGGTGGTGAGAACGGCCATGCCGGTCTCGATGGCGTAGCTCATGGTCTGCTCGAGATCGGTTACCTTGTCCATTCGCGTGTCATCCTTTCAGTTTGTTCTACAGAGAGCGCAGGCGATTTTATCGAGATTAAGGCAGACGCTTCTCGATGGCATCCCAAATCTGACTTTCAAGAACAACGCCGTTGAAGCGGTTGACCTCTTGCAAGCCGGTCGGCGAGGTGACGTTGATCTCGGTAAGGTAGTCGCCGATAACGTCTATGCCCGCAAAGACTATGCCGTTCTTGGCCAAGGTGGGGCCGATGATCTCGCAGATTTCCTGCTCGCGCTTGGTAAGCTCGGTTTTCTCGGGGCGTCCGCCCACGTGCATGTTGGACCGCGCTTCGCCGGCGGCGGGCACGCGGTTGATCGCGCCGGCGGCCTCGCCGTTGATGAGGATGATGCGCTTATCACCTTTGCGCACATCGGGCACGTAGCGCTGCACCATGATCGGCTCGCGCGATGTGGCGGTGAAAAGTTCGATCAAGGCGCCGAGGTTTTCATCGCCCGGTGTGATATGAAAAACGCCCGCGCCGCCGTTGCCGTAAATCGGTTTGATAATGATGTCTTTATGTTCGGCGCGAAAAGCTTTGATCTCTTCCATGTCCGCAGTGATCAGGGTCGGCGGCATCACATTTTCGAAATGGGTGACGAACAACTTTTCCGGGGCGTTGCGCACATGCGCCGGATCGTTCACGACCAAAGTCCTCGGGTGAATGTGCTCTAGAATATGGGTGGCGGTGATATAGGCCATATCGAAGGGCGGGTCTTGGCGCATCAGCACCACGTCCACATCGTGCAAGTTTACAATTTCTTCCGGACCGAAGGCGAAGTGATTGCCGGCCTCGCGGCGGACGGTCAGCGGCCGGGCGCGGGCGGTGACGCGCCCGTCGTTGAGCGTCAGATGGCGCGCGAGATAATGATACAGACTATAGCCGCGTTTCTGCGCCTCGAGGGCGAGAACGAAGGTTGAATCCCCATTGATGTCGATGGATTCAATCGGGTCCATCTGTATGGCAACGCGCAAACTCATGAAGGCCTCTTCTGCGGATTGATCAGGTTAGTATAGGCGAATGTTAGTGAAGCCGCTCGCGCAGCTCGTTGACCACCTTGCCGATCTTGGCGCGGTCGGGGCCCTCGGGCGCATGGGCAACGAAATTTTCAAAAGCTTCCACGGCGTGCTTCAGACGGCCGAGGCGCATATGAATAACGCCGGCTTCACGAAACAAGGCGGGATTGTCGGGGCTCAGCACCTGCATGCAGGCAAGCGCTTCGAGGGCGCCTTCAGATTCGCCGAGTTCTAAGCGCCGGGTTTTGACGTTGTTTTGCAGCCGCACCAGTATGTCGCGGTTGCTGACCGGCTTGTAGTGCCCGGCTTCCAGTTCGACGGCGGCGCCCGACATGACCTTCAGCAACTCGCGCAGTTGCGGGGCTTCCATAAGACGCCCGCCGTGAAAGGGGTCGAGAATAATGCGGCGGCCATCGCGGCTTTCCAGACGGATCAGAAAATGACCGGGAAAGTTAAGTCCGGCTGCTCCCCATCCCTGGGCGCGGGCAGCGGCGAGATAAAGGATGCCGAGGGTCACCGGCAGGCCTTTGCGGCGGTCGATCACGCGCATGAAGTTGGCGTTGTCGAGATCGTCATAAGTATCTTCATCGCCGCTGTAGTGAAAGTCGTGGGCGAGAACGCGGCTGAGGACGGCGGCCATGTCTTCCGGTGCGGCGGTGTCAGGTTCAAGGCTTGCAGCCTCGGCAGCTTCGGCCACTGCATCGGCAACGGCTTTCAAATGGTCGCGATAGACTTGTAGGTCAGGGGCAGGATGATCGGCGGAGGCGAGCACGAGCGCTGCTTCGGCGATATCGATGGCCTCGTCCGCCTGAGCGGTGATGCGTTCTAATTCAGATCGGAGGGTCTCGGTTGTCGGCACGCTGTATCTCGCTGTGGTCTGGTCGCACTTTATCTCTGCCGTGTGTACGCCATCCGTCCGTGCTTTCCAACGCGCATCGCGCCTTATGGTCGCCAAGCATCCGGGATATGCCGGGGCCAAACCCCCGCGCCAAGGGCCATGACGTCAAAGCGAATATCGCAGTTAGTTAGCTGGGGGTGGCGCTGCAGGTAGGCTTCGGCGGCGCGAACAATGCGGCTGCGCTGTAGCGGGGTGACGGATTCGAGCGCGGTGATGAGATCGGCGCGGGCCTTGACCTCGATAAAGGCCAGAATGCGTCCGCGCCGCGCGATAATATCAATCTCGCCGGCGCCGGTGCCCCGGCCGCTTTTATGGCGCCGTTCAAGAACACGCCAGCCGGTCAGGCGCAGGTAAAACGCGCAGAGACCCTCGGCGATTTGTCCGCGCCGGTAAGCCGCCGTCCGGCGCTGGGCGCTCATGTGTCCGGCTGGGCCTTTTGCAGGGCGATGGCGCGGGCATAAACCGTGCGGCGCGGCTGGGAGAGCGAGCCGGAGACCGCGTCGACGGCATCGCGCAAACTGAGAGAAACAAGCGCCTCGCGCAGGGCGGAGTCGACGTCTTCATCCGTGACCGACGGGGCGGTGTTTTCGGGCGGGCCGACGACAATCACCACTTCTCCCTTAGGGGCGCCGGCGGTTTGGTAGTGGGCGGCGAGCTCGGCCAAAGGTCCGCGCCGTGCCTCCTCGTGCAATTTGGTCAGCTCACGGCACACGGCGGCCTCGCGCGGGCCTAAGGTTGTGGTTAGATCGGCAAGGGTCGCGGCCAGGCGCTGGGCCGATTCGTAAAAAACCAAAGTTGCGCGTACATCCTTGAATTCATTTATTATTTCACGGCGCCCCGTTGTTTTGACCGGCAGAAACCCGGCATAGAGCACCCGGTCTGTCGGCAGGGCGGCGACCGCGAGGGCGGCCAGCAACGCAGAGGGCCCGGGCACCGCGAAGACCGAAACCTCGGCATCGGCGCAGGCGCGTACCAGTTTGTAGCCAGGGTCCGAGAGCAATGGCGTACCGGCATCGCTGACAAGGGCTACGGCCTCTCCTGCGCTCAGCCGCGCGAGAATCTGCGGGCGGACACGGGCGGCATTGTGGTCGTGATAGGGGGTCATCGGTGTGGCGATGCCGAAACGGCGCAATAAAACGCCGGTCACGCGGGTATCCTCGCAGGCGATGACAGCAGCGTGGCGCAAGGTGTCGATAGCCCGGGCGCTCATGTCGCCCAGATTGCCGATGGGGGTCGCAACCACATAAAGACCGCAGGGAAGCGAACTTGCCATGCCTTCGCCGGATTTACTTGCGAGGTTAGCGCCGCTAGTTTGAGCCGCAGTCGTTTTATGTGTTCCGTCCTTGGCAAGACGCGAAGCTTTGGAGGCCATTGGTGCGTTTTTCCCGAACTTTGTTATTTCGCTCCGCCGCGTGGTGCGCGGCACCGCTGCTGGCAATGTCCCTGCTGACCGCGTGTGCCGGACAAGATGTAGCACTCCCGCAGCCCACCGCCCAACAACGTCCGCAAACAGAGGAGGTCTCCTCGGTTCCTGCCCCGCTCACCGCTCCGCAGGTCAGCACAGATGGGCCCGTCTTGTCGTCGAACCAACTCATTCCAGGCCTGGCGATCGGCGGAAGTCTTCCGGGTGCCGACGGGCTGATGCGCGTCGGGCTCCTGGTGCCGCTGACGGGTCCTGCGGCCCCGGTTGGCCAAGCTCTGTTGAATGCCGCGCAAATGGCGCTGTTTGATGTGGGCGACGAGCGTTTTGTCTTGCAGGTTTACGATACCCAGGGCGTGCCTGAAGGGGCGCAGGCCGCGGCCTCGCTGGCCATTTCGCAAGGTGCGCAATTGCTGCTCGGCCCTTTATTTTCTGCCGAAGTTACGGCGGCCGCGCCCGATGCAGCGGCTGCAGGGATCAATATCGTCGCGTTTTCAACCGACCCGGCGGTAGCCAGCAGTCGTGTGTTCGTCATGGGATTTCTCGTGGACGAGCAAGTACGCCATATAATTGAGTACGCGGGCGCGCAAGGTCATAGAACCTTCGCGGTTCTCGCGCCGAATTCGGCCTACGGTAAAGCGGTGGTCGATGCCATGAGCCAACACGTACCTCGGACCGGTGGGTTGATCTCTGACGTGGCGTATTACGACCCGTCGGGCGCGGACTTGAGCGCCGTTGTGCGTCAGCTTGCCGACTTTGATCAGCGGCGTGCAGATTTGGAGGCCCAGAAGGCGCAGCTCGCGGGTAAAGAGGACGACCTCTCGCAACTCACGTATGATCGTCTTGATCTCTTAGACACGGTCGGCGACGTGACGTTCGACGCCATTTTGTTGCCTGAACAGGGTGTGCGCCTGACCCAGGCCGCGACCTTGCTGCCGTTCTTTGATGTGGACCCCAGGCGGGTGCAGTTGCTCGGTACGATGCTGTGGAACACGCCGGGTCTCGGCCGTGAGCCGGTCATGATGGGCGGGCTCTATCCCGCGCCGCCGCCCGATAGTGCGCGGCGGTTCACCGAGCGCTACCGTGCCCTGCACGGTCAGGCACCGCCGTCGATCGCCACTCATGGATATGATGCAGTGGCCCTTGCGGCAATTTTGGCGCAAAGCGGGATGGCGGCACCCTTCTCCGCCGAAGCTATTACCGCCGCCAGCGGCTTTGCCGGCATCGACGGCATTTTTCGCTTCACGCCGGATGGGTTAGCGCAGCGCGGCTTTGCCATAATGGAAGTTACCCGTGATGGTGCGGTGGCCGTGAAGCCCGCGCCGACGGTGTTTGACGCCGTTCTGTTTTAGCTTCGAGATAATCCGTGTTGTAGCTACTGCGCCGGACGGGCGTTGCGATCGAGTATGTCTTTTAGAGGTGTCGCCGTCCGGAGTTGATCGCGCTGAACCACTGCGCGCGGGTCGTCGTTGCCCACACCATACACCGCAGCATTCCAATCTTTACGCGGACGGATGACGGCACCTTCGAAACTGCCGCCGGCAAACAATCCGGCGTTCGTTGAATACGCAACGATATCCTTGCCGATGTTAGTTGTTGTCGCCGCTTCGGCGCCGACGCCGATTGAGCCGATGGTCATGCCGACATTGGCACCGAGCTTGAACTCATCGTTGAGGACGGCGCTAAGACCTTTCTCGGTCAGTATAACAAACACGGTCGCCGCAGATTGCATACCGGCCTGCAAACCAATGGACCCTGCGGTCATGCGGTAAAAGGCGGGATCACCGAAACCGCCCTCCGGCAGGCGCGCGAGGAGCACACCGTCGCCGTAAGCGCCGCCGATAATAAAGCCTGCTTTGTAGTAATTCGGAATGACCAGCACGCCTTTTGAACGCCTCAAGAGATCGGCCATGTCTTCCGAAGGCTTCATCTCTTCGCTAACCCGTTCGATCGTGATCAAGGCTTCATCAATGACATGGCGAGCGTCGGTTACGTCGTCGCCGCGCGCATCCGGCGTGACAGCAAGGCCGACGAGGGCGACAGCGCCCATCAATCCGGTCGTTATGCTGCGTCTTGAAATTGTCTGCGTCATTGCCGCCTCCACATGTGTTGCGCGCTTACGTTCAAGGGCTCTGCTTAAGCGTGTCCGCGAAGTGCGTCCGAAGTATGGCAGCGTGAGCGCGCGGCCTTATCATAATCCATATTAAGCAATAATCTTATGATGCGAGCAACGCGAAACCCGGCAGTTTGTTACCGTGCGCGGGTGAGGGTGTCGATATAGCGACCCTGAAACAACGTAATGCCCAGCTGTTGTCCCACTTTGACAGAGGCTTCGGAATCGCAGCGGGCCAGAATAGTCCTGCCCTTTTTCCGCGAGCGAATCATATCCTTAAAATTCTGACCGAGTGTTGTGCCTACATATCCAGTTAGTTCCTGGGACCACATGAGCTTCGCGTAGGAGACGCCAAGTCGGGTGGTATCGGCGAACGGGAACGTATTGAGATTAAGGCCGTCGATGCAAATGCGGTAGCCGCGCTCGGTTAAGAAATCGCGGGCAAACAAAAAACTTCCCGGATCGGAGAAAATATCTTCGAGCCGCAGCTCTAAAACCACATCTTGAGTAGAGGGAGCGAAATCGTCGTCAAACGCCAGAAATTCTTCGGACAGCAATGTCGAGACATTCACATTGATGCTGAACCCTTCGCGCAAAAGCGTACGATCTTCACGCCGCGCGATCTGCACCATCACGCGCCGATCCAACGTCTGGGTTAGATGCTGAAAGAGCCAAGGATTAGCCGTCAGATCCGTGTGCGGTATCAAGGTTTCCCGCAGATCACCGATCGAGACAAAGACTTCGGTGAAGACCACCTCGGGCTTGTCACCTTCGACAAAAGCACAGACGGGCTGGCGCCGGGTGAATCCTGATAAATCGACCCGCGCTAAAGACTCTTCAACCTTGCCCAACTCAAGCGGTGTCAAAGGGGCACCGCGTTCCTGGCTCGAGCGTTGCACCTCCCTATCGGCAATCAACTCCTTAAGTGATTTGCGCACGGACTTGTCATTGGTCGCGGCCTGGCGATGAGCAAAGGCCAAGAGCTTGTCGTGGTCCTGGGTCATGTCGAACCAACTGGACAGTCGATTCTTGCGCGGATCGGATTTAAACTTCTGCATCAAGGGATCGCGTTCCCATAGTTTCAGAAGTTTCGAGACCGCCCGCTCTGCCGAGTCCGTGACGTCGCGTTCAAACATGACCATGAGGTCTGAGTTGCGCAGCCGATACAGCCAGGCCGCGCGCATTTTCACCAGCTCATCGAACGCGGTTTCAGCGTTGCTTAGGCTTTGGCGGTCTCTGTTCTCGGGCTGAAGCCGCGAGAGATGAAGGCGGATGACCCCCTTGTTGCGTCCTGCCGTGTCCAGCGACTTCAAGTCGTCCAGAAAGCGCGCTTCGTGGCTGTTGCCTAAAGGATTTGCCGTGTTCCCGATGGTTTGCTGGGTAGCCATATGTGCCTCCTATGCCCCGGCCCGGCCGCCGCTCGGCCGCCGGGTCTTGGATTTGAAGGCATCTAAGAAGTGGCCTTGAAACAAGGTTATCCCGGTGCGAATGCCCCAGGACAAGGCCGATGAAGAATCGCAGCGCGACAGCACTACTTTCTCAGGTCCGATTTCTTGAACGAAAAAGGCCGCGCTTTTGTTGGTTGGCGAGTCCATAAGGTCGAGCAATTCGGGCGCCCAGGAAATTTTCGCGTAGTCGGGTTTCATCGCCGCAACGTCAAGCATCTCCAAGGTGGTTGTGCTGAGTCCGTCGATCAGGATGGCATGGCCCATGCTGTTCACGGCGTTTCTCACATCGAGATACATCTCATAATTGGTCAAGAGATCGACCGCTTGGACCTCGACGATTACTTTCTGACCCTCTTCGAGATGTTCCAGAAAGGCTTGGAAAGCCGGCGTTAGAATTGTTTCCAGATTTAAATTGAGACTGATCCGCGGGGTGCCGCGCGCGTGCGGAGAGCGAGTGACCGTTTCCAGCATTCGCATATCCATGGTGCGGCTCAAATCCTGGAACAACCAACGATCTGCAAGAAAGTTTATGTCCGGCGCAGCCGCGCGCTGTAAGTCGCCCACGGACAGGAAAAATTCATAGAATTCAACTGAGGCCTCTTTGGTCGCAGGGCTCACGCGTAGTGCAACCTGGTCGCGAATGAAGGGCACAATATTGGCGAAGGCGACTTTCTTTTGAACGGCATCGAGAGAGGCCGGGGTAAGGCCTGGTATCAGCGCAGCGTTTTCCTCCGCCCTTCCCTCTTGGGCCTCGCGGCGCATGTGCTGCGCATTTTGAATCGCCATGGATGAATCAAGCGACAAATCAAACCAAGTCGCAAAACGGTCTGTGCCGTCGGCGTTATCAAGGGTGGCGGGGTCTCCATCGAACAGTTTGCGAATACGATGAATGATGTTGTTGACGTCGCGTTGCGCGCCGCCGCTGATGATCATGACAAGATCGCCGTTGGTCATATCGAAAAGCTGTACCTGTCGCCCGCTTTCCAACGTTCTAAACATACGCGTGACGATCTTGATCCGAACCGAGGTGCGGTTCTGGGCCATGAGCTGGGAAAGGTGCAGGTGTACAACTTTGCGCCCTTCAGGATTGCGGCGCATACGGTCGAGCGTGTCGACCAGCAGTGTCTCCTGATATCCTTTGGCGCCTTGGTTTTGCATTCGTTCAGTTCATTGAGGGCGAGCGCATCGCAGATGCCTGTGGCGCTGCCATTGCTGTGGCAAAAAGCTTTCGTTTCATTGTCGCCGGCCCATATCTCGCAGCTTGGACAACGTATATGCGCTCGGACGAGCCCTTACGCGAATTTCCGTTCTTCTTTTAGAGGTTTTAACGCTCTGTGGGTTCTAAAATCTAGCCGTAGTTGGCTGTTGGGCCATATTCCCATCATCTACAGTAACCATTTGGAAAAGATTAACAAATATTGTGCCTTTAAGGTACCGGGCGGGTTTCGATCCTGGTGGTCCGATGGACGAGACTTTGAGCGGTAAAGTCACGAAACAGCCGGCAAGGTGCGGCTTCGGGTGCCGCCGAGAATAATGGGGACAGCGTGAAACGTATTATCGTCACCGGCGGCGCCGGATTTATCGGCTCTCACCTTTGTGAACGGCTTCTCACCGGTGGCCAAGAAGTGCTGTGTGTGGACAACTTTTTCACCGGGCGGCGCCAAAATGTGGCTGCTCTGAGCGCAAATCCGCTGTTTGAGCTTATGCGTCACGATGTCACTTTTCCGCTCTATGTGGAAACGGACGAGATTTACAATCTGGCCTGTCCGGCCTCGCCGGTTCATTACCAGTTTGATCCCGTGCAAACGACCAAGACCAGCGTTCATGGGGCCATCAACATGCTCGGCCTTGCCAAACGCACCAGGGCCAAAATTCTTCAGGCGTCTACCAGCGAGGTTTATGGGGACCCTGCCGTCCATCCGCAGGTAGAAAGCTACTGGGGCAACGTTAATCCGATTGGGCCGCGCGCGTGCTACGACGAGGGCAAGCGATGTGCCGAGACCCTGTTTTTCGACTACCATCGCCAGCACAAGACGCGGATCCGGGTTGCGCGTATCTTCAATACCTATGGGCCGCGCATGTTGCCGAACGACGGCCGGGTTGTGTCCAATTTTATTGTGCAGGCCCTGAAGAACGAGCCCATCACGATTTACGGAAACGGCGAACAAACCCGGTCGTTCTGTTATGTGGACGATCTGGTGAGCGCCTTGATCGGCCTTATGGACGCGCCGGAGGGAGTCACCGGGCCTATCAATCTTGGCAATCCGGTAGAGAATACAATTTTGGAACTCGCCGAAAAGATTATCCGCCTGGCGAAGTCCTCATCGAAAATTATTCACAAACCGTTGCCGCAGGATGATCCTGTGCGGCGCCGTCCCGATATCAGCGTGGCGCGCGATACTTTGAAATGGGAACCGAAGACGGTCCTTGAAGATGGTTTATTGCGCACTATCGACTATTTCCGGGCCTTGTCGGCATGAGTAAGCCATGACCAAACAGGCGCCGCTTCCGGCTGAACGCCTTGCGGCTTTAACTGAAATCGTATCCGGCTTCGGCGCACGGCGCATTCTGTGTGTCGGAGACGTTATGCTTGATCGGTTCAGATACGGAGACGTGAAGCGCATATCTCCGGAAGCCCCTGTGCCCGTCGTTCGTGTGACGAGAGAACACGCAGCGCTGGGCGGCGCGGGAAATGTCGTGCGCAATCTCGCAGCTCTTGGCGCGGTAAATTCTTTTGTCTCGGTTGTCGGCGATGACCGCGCCGGCGGCGAGGTCGGCACCCTGCTCGGTGCTCTGGACAAGGTAGAGTCTTATCTGCGGGTTGCGCCCGGCCGCCAAACAACAATCAAGACACGTTTTTTCAGCCATGACGGCCACCATCTTCTGCGCGCAGACCGGGAAACCGCCGCGCCGTTGTCCGAGGCAGACCTCACCGACCTCGAGCGGGCTATAAACTCGCAGATAGTCGGGGTGGATGCGGTCATACTTTCCGATTACGGCAAGGGCGTGCTCAGCGGTACCCTTGCGGCTTTTGCTATTTCCGCGGCGCGCAAAGCAGGCAAGCCCGTGGTTGTTGATCCTAAAGGCACGGACTATCAGCGGTATGCGGGAGCCAGCGTCGTTACGCCAAACCGTAGCGAGCTTGAGCAGGCGACGGATCTGCCGGTAGACAGTGAAGCGGCTATTGTTGCCTCTGCCCAGGCCTTGCGCGCCGACACCGGCGCGGGCGCGGTTCTGGTTACGAGATCCGGCGACGGCATGACGTTGGTTAGTGAAGACGGCGCCGAACACATGTTGGCTGCAACGCGCGAGGTTGCCGAT
>JAUIGX010000013.1 GCA_030432435.1 Alphaproteobacteria bacterium | reverse complement strand
TTGCCGCCGTTACCGAAGCGCTTGCCAGCGGGACTATCGACGCATTCTTTATGGTGAGCGGCGCGCCAGTGCTCTCGCTGGAAGATCTTGCAACCCGGGTCCCTATTTCACTGGTACCCATCAATGGCCCTACCGCAGAAAAGTTAGCCCAGATTTTTCCGTATTATACGCTCGGTACCATTCCAGCCGGCACGTACGGCAATCACTCTGCCGTTGAGACGGTCGATGTCGGCTCGGTACTTGTGGCACGGGAGGGAATGAACCCCGAGCTCGCCTACGGAATTGCGCGGGCTATATGGCATCAGCGCAATGTTTCTTTGTTTCAAGCAGGGCATCCGCGCGGCAAACTTATGGATAAGGCTCTGGCGGCACGTGATATCG
This sequence comes from Alphaproteobacteria bacterium, assembly GCA_030432435.1. Classification (GTDB taxonomy): domain Bacteria; phylum Pseudomonadota; class Alphaproteobacteria; order Rhodospirillales; family Rhodospirillaceae; genus UBA11612. The sequence goes on along the minus strand of JAUIGX010000013.1, from coordinate 28,340 downwards.
GCGTTCCGATTTCGGCAGGGGCGGACCGCTACTACATCGAGAATAAGTTGATGGACCCTCCGCCTGCGGGTCCCAACGCTCTGCCCGTGAAGGGCGCTATTGCAGGGCCGGATACGCCGGTCAAAGCCGCCTTGACGTTGTCCGGCGAGAAGTCACAGTCCTGAGCCTATGACCATTGATCCACTCACATTACTGATCGAGCCTAATGGCGATTCAATACCGCTCATCGCAATCGCGGCCGACGACTTCGGTGCGTGGGCCGCGGGCCAGCCATCGCGCGTTACGACCTGGTTGAATTCGTCGTCTTTCAAGGCTGAGGCAGGCAAAGCCGTCGCGGTTCCTGGTGACGACGGGGCCCTGAGCCTTGTTGTGCTTGGCCTGGGTCCGGGAGACGATCCCTGGGCGACTGGAAATTTGGCCAGATCCCTTCCCAAAGGGCATTATCACCTACAGGAATGCATTGGGGCCTCTGTAGATTTCCCGACCTGGGCGGCCCTTGCCTGGGCGCTCGGCGGGTATCGTTTCACCCGCTACAAAAGTGAAGCGCCGCCTGAATTTGCGAAACTGGTTTGGCCGGAAAAATGCGACCGCGCCTATGTTCAAAACGCCGTGGCCGGCGCGACACTCGCTCGTAATCTCGTCAACACGCCGGCTGCTGACCTGTTGCCCGATGGACTAGAGCAGGCCGCGCGGGATCTCGCATCACGTCATGGGGCGAGCATTAATGTCATCTTAGACGATGATCTGATTACACAAAACTTTCCGATGATTCACGCAGTCGGGCGCGCCAGTTCGGTGGCTCCGCGTTTGATTGATTTGACCTGGGGCGATGCATCCGCACCTAAAGTGACATTGGTCGGCAAGGGCGTGTGTTTTGATTCAGGTGGGCTGGACCTCAAGCCCTCCAACGCGATGGCGTTGATGAAAAAGGACATGGGCGGCGCGGCGACGGTGCTAGGCCTCGCCGATATGATCATGGCCGCGCGCTTACCCGTGCGTCTGCGGATGCTGGTTCCGGCGGTCGAAAACGCAGTGTCGAGCAACTCCTTCCGTCCGGGCGACGTCTTGAAAGCGCGCAACGGCATGAGCATTGAAATAGGCAATACCGATGCCGAGGGGCGTTTGGTTCTGGCTGATGCTCTTACAGAAGCGGCAGCAGAAAACCCTGATCTGTTGGTTGACTGCGCTACGCTTACAGGCGCCGCGCGCGTCGCCTTGGGGCCCGAACTCCCGGCGATGTTCACCGGTGACGAAGCTCTTGCGCAGGATCTGATGGAAGCGTCGGCCGCAACTTACGATCCGTTGTGGAGACTGCCGCTTTGGCAGCCGTATCGGAAGATGATCGATAGTAAAATTGCCGATATGAATAACGCCGGAGACTCGCCGTTCGGCGGCGGCATAACAGCGGCGTTGTTTCTTAAAGAATTCGTGGGCAAGACGCCATGGGTGCACCTGGACCTCTACGCGTGGAATCCGAGCGACCGTCCGGGCCGCCCTGCGGGCGGTGAAGCCATGGGGCAGCGCGCTCTTTTTAAGTTGATCCAGAAACGCTTCGCCCGCCCTCAATAAAAAAACGGCGGACATTTAAGTCCGCCGTTTTCTCTAGCTTTTGGATTTCTCTATAGAAATTTAGGCTTCCATCTGCTCCGGCTTTTCGCGTGTAACCGGCACTTCCAGACGCTTCAGCATTTCCTTCGGCACCACCTGCCAGAAGTTGCGCACTTCTCGGTCCCAATTCACTAGAAGCAATTCAGCCCAAGGTGAGGATGTTTCCTTGTGATGTTCCATCACAAGATTGCGTAGCAAGGTTTCGTAGTGGCCGACCCCGATGCGTTGATAGATCACGCTGTCGGTGTTTACGCGGTGTTCAAACAACTCTTCGCGGTCATACACAAAGGCCATGCCGCCGGTCATGCCTGCGCCGAAGTTAGCCCCGACTTGCCCTAGGATGACGGCGGTGCCGCCGGTCATGTACTCGCAGCCGTTAGAGCCGCAGCCCTCGACGACGGTTACGGCACCGGAGTTGCGTACACAGAACCGCTCGCCGGCCTGACCTGCGGCAAACAGTTTGCCGGATGTCGCCCCGTACAAAACCGTATTACCGATAATCGTGTTATCCGCCCAACGGAATGCCGAACTCGTCGTCGGGCGAATGACGATGGTCGCACCGGAGAGGCCTTTACCAACGTAGTCGTTAGAATCGCCCCAGACCTCCAGTTTCAGACCCTGCACCGCGAAAGCGCCTAGGGATTGTCCGCACGACCCGCGCAGACGAATCGTCACGTGGCCGGGTTGCAGACCGTCCATGCCGTATTTTTTAACGATCATGTGGCTCAGCTTGGTGCCGGTTGCGCGGTGAACGTTGCGGATGTTGTAGGTGAGCTGCATTTTCTCACCTTCCTCCAGCAACGGCCGGGCATCTGCGATCATCTGTTCGTCGATACCTTCGGCAACCTCATTGCGGCCGACCACAGTATTATGGGTGGGCAGGCCGCCTGCATCCGGCATCACCAGAAGCGGATTGAGATCGAGATCATCCAAGTGAGCCGCGCCGCGGCTGACTTGATGCAACAGATCGGTGCGGCCGATCACCTCGGTCAACGAGCGCGCGCCAAGGTCGGCCAGAATGTCGCGCACTTCCTCGCCCAGGAAGCTGAACAAGTTCACGACTTTCTCGGGAGTGCCGGTGAATTTCTTCCGCAGTTCGCTGTCTTGGGTGCACACGCCGACGGGGCAGGTGTTCGAGTGACATTGGCGTACCATGATGCAGCCCATGGCGATCAACGAGGTCGTGCCTATGCCGAACTCTTCCGCCCCCATCATGGCGGCCATGACTATGTCGCGGCCGGTTTTGAGGCCGCCGTCGGTCCGCAGAACCACGCGGTGGCGCAAACGGTTCAGGGTTAGTACCTGATGCACTTCGGTCAGACCCATCTCCCACGGCAAACCCGCATGTTTGATTGAGGTTTGCGGGCTGGCTCCCGTGCCGCCGGAGTGGGCGGAGACGAGAATCACATCAGCGTTGGCTTTCGCTACGCCGGCGGCAATGGTGCCGATGCCCGTGCGGGCGACAAGCTTCACACAAACCCGCGCCTGAGGGTTGATCTGCTTCAAGTCGTAGATCAGCTGGGCAAGATCTTCGATGGAGTAGATATCGTGATGCGGCGGCGGCGAGATGAGCATCACGCCTTCGGTCGCATGGCGAAGGGTGGCAATCTCGGCGGTGACCTTAAAGCCGGGTAGTTGTCCGCCTTCGCCGGGTTTTGCGCCTTGCGCCACTTTAATTTCGATCTCGCGACATTGATTTAGGTATTCGGCGGTAACGCCGAACCGCCCAGACGCGATCTGCTTAATAGCCGAGTTTGCGTTGTCGCCGTTGGGAAACGGTTTGTAGCGCGCGCGATCTTCGCCGCCCTCGCCGGAGTCGGACTTCGCACCAATCCGGTTCATGGCGATGTTGAGCGTACCGTGTGCCTCAGGACTCAAGGCCCCTAAAGACATGCCGGGCGTCACAAAGCGTTTGCGGATTTCGGTGGTGGATTCCACTTGCTCGGGCGCTATGGGTTTCGCGACTTGGCGAAAGTCCAGCAGGTCGCGTAGATGGATGGGCGGCAGCTTGCGCACACCTTCAGAGTACTTCTGATATGTCGCGTAGGCGTCGTGTTCGACCGCGGACTGCAGAATGTGAATGAGCCGACCGTCATGGCCGTGAACTTCGCCAGACCGTGCGCGGTAGCGATACATACCGCCGACCGGCAACGCGACCACACTCGAACCGAAAGCTCTCTTGTGTTGTGCCAGTACTTTCTTTTGCAGACCGGGCAAGCCAATGCCTGAAATACGCGAGGTCATGCCGGGGAAGAATTCCGCCACCAGCGACCGCGAGAGACCGACAGCTTCGAAGTTATAACCGCCGCGATAGGAGCTGATGACGGAGATGCCCATTTTGGACATGACCTTCAAAAGCCCGTCGCCCACTGCTTTTTGATATCGCTGCAGGCATTCGTCCAAGCTCATGTCATCGAACAGTCCGCGGCGATGGCGATCGCCGATCGCTTCTTCAGCGAGGTAAGCGTTGATGGTAGTTGCGCCGACGCCGATCAATACGGCGAAGTAGTGCACATCAAGGCATTCGCCGGACCGGACGTTGATTGATGTAAATGTCCGAAGCTTCTGGCGAATAAGGTGCGTATGCACGCTGCCCGCCGCCAAGATCATGGGAATCGGGGCGCGGTCGGGGCCGATGGCTTCGTCGGACAATACAAGGTGCCGCTTGCCGGCACGTACAGCTTCTTCTGATTCGGCCTGAATGCGCGCCACGGCTTCTCGCAGAGCATCTTCGCCGCCGTTGACGTCAAAAGTACAATCGATGCTGCCTGCGGCGTCGCCCATGTATTTACGCATGGCGTTGAACTGCGTGGTGGTGAGCATGGGGCTCGATAGCTGAAGCAGTTCACACTGATCAGGCGCTTCGTCGAGTATGTTGCCCAAATTTCCAAGGCGGGTGTTCAGGGTCATCACCCGCGTTTCGCGCAGACTATCGATCGGCGGATTGGTGACCTGACTGAAGTTCTGTCTGAAGAAGTGATGCAGCCCGCGATAGTTTTCTGACAACACCGCGAGCGGGCCGTCGTCGCCCATCGATCCTATCGCTTCTTTGGCATCGACAATCATCGGATGAAGGATAAGTTCGAGATCCTCCATGGTGAGGCTGTAGGTGCCCTGACGTCGCACCAATTCTTCTTTGGTGAACGCGGGCTTGGGCAGTGTGCCTGCCTTGATAATGGAATCGAGGTGAGTGGTGTTTTCCATCCACTCGCCGTAGGGATGCTTCGAGGCGAGGTTGTCCTTGATTTCCTTGTCGTGGAAAAACACGCCTTCCTTCAAATCGACGGCGATCATTTGGCCGGGTCCAATGCGGCCTTTCTCGACGACCTCGGCGTTGGGGAGACGCACCATGCCGGTCTCTGACCCAACAACGAGAATCCCATCTTTCGTCAAGGTGTAGCGCATGGGACGCAGCCCGTTGCGGTCCATATAGGCCAGCACCCAGCGGCCGTCGGTGGCACACATCGCGGCCGGGCCGTCCCACGGTTCCATCACCGCGTTGCAGTAGGCGAACAAATCCCGATGGTTGTCGGGCATGACCGCATTCTGCCCGATGCTCTCGGGCACAAGCAGGCAGCGCGTCATCGGGGCCGAGCGGCCCGCACGGCACAATAACTCGAATACGGCGTCGATAGCTGCCGAGTCGGAACTTCCCGGCTGGATGACGGGCTTTAGTTCCTCAATCGTGTCGCCGAACGAGGGATGTTCCATCCGACATTCGTGTGCCTTCATCCAATTCACATTGCCGAGCAGAGTGTTGATCTCGCCGTTGTGTGCCAGGGCACGGAACGGCTGTGCCAACCACCAGGTCGGAAAGGTATTGGTGGAGTAGCGCTGATGGTAAATGACAAAGGACGATATAAAGCGCGTGTCCAAAAGATCGGGATAAAAAGCCGTCAGCTGCTCGGCCAGAAACATTCCTTTGTAGATGATCGAGCGCGAGGACAGCGAGCATATGTAGAAGTCGCGGACGTGTTCTTCTGAAACCCGCTTCTCGATGCGGCGGCGGACCAAATACAGATCACGCTCCAATTCGTCGCCGGTCAGGCCGCGCCGATTGGAAATCATGATCTGTTCGATTTCAGGGCGCGTCGCATTGGCCTTTTCGCCAATGATCGAAATGTCTACGGGGACTTGCCGCCAGCCGTAGATGTAGTAATCGGCGTTCAGGATTTCGCTCTCGACGATGGTCCGGCAGGTTTCCTGCGCGTTCAAATCGGACTTGGGCAGAAAGACCATGCCGACGCACAGAATTTCCGCATCGTTCACTTCGTGCCCGGTGCGGCTTACATGCTCGCGGAAAAAATCCTGGGGAACTTCCAAATGAATGCCTGCGCCGTCGCCGGTCTTGCCATCGGCATCGACCGCGCCCCGGTGGTACAGGACCTTAAGGGCTTCAATACCGGCCTCGACAACGCGGCGGCGTGGTTTGCCGTCAACGGCCACAACCATGCCCACGCCGCAGGCGTCGTGTTCCTGGGCCGGGTCATAGGCGTGTGCCGCCGTAAGCTTGGCGACGTTGGCGCGATAGTTCGCGACAAAGGTTTCGCCGTCCTCAATGTTATCGGTGAGAGTTTCGAGAGTCATGTTGGTGTCGGTGTCGCGCATGGCCATACCTTTTCTTCAAGGGGCCTAAAATTAAGACGCTACTTTCAGTCGCTGCGGCTCTTCGGCCGTCCGCGTCTGAAGGTGGCGGTGAATGCTTGCGGCTGCATCGCGTCCATCGCGAATCGCCCAGACCACGAGCGAAGCGCCCCGCACGATGTCGCCAACCGCGAATACGCCGTCCATGGTCGTCATGAGCGTGCGGAAGTCGGTTTTCAGCGTTCCCCAGCGGGTTACGCCGAGCGCCGGCTCATCGAACATGACGGGCAAATCTTCCGGGTCAAAGCCAAGCGCGGCTATGACCATGTCCGCAGGGACGACGAACTGAGATCCTTCGATCTCTTCAGGTTTGGCGCGGCCTGATGCATCGGGTGTGCCGAGGCGCATGCGCACTGCCCGCACGCCGGTGGCGTCGTTGTCGCTGTCGTGCAGGACGGCCTCGGGCGCAGACAGCCACAAAAATTCAACACCTTCTTCAATGGCGTTGGCGACTTCACGCTGTGAGCCGGGCATATTGTCGCGGTCACGACGATACAAACATTTCACCGACTTGGCGCCCTGGCGGATGGCTGTGCGGACGCAGTCCATGGCGGTGTCGCCGCCGCCGATCACGACGACGTTCTTTCCGGCGGCATTCAGCAGGCCGCTTTCGAAGTCGGCGACTTTATCGCCCAGGTCTTTGCGGTTGGAGGCCGTGAGGTAGGTCATCGCCGCAAGCACACCGTCGGCGCCCGCGCCGGGACATGAAAGCTCGCGGGCCTTGTAAACCCCGGTTGCCACCACAAGGGCATCGTGTTTCGCGCGAAGGTCGGCGAAGCTGATGTCTTTGCCCACTTCTACATTGCGGTGGATAACGATGGCGGAGTCTTCAAGCAGCGAAACGCGGCGCTCGACAACCTCCTTCTCAAGCTTGAAACCGGGGATGCCGTAAATCATGAGGCCGCCCGCCCGGTCATAGCGGTCGTATATCTCGACCTGATAGCCAAGCTTGCGGAGTTCCTCTGCGGCGGCCATTCCGCCCGGGCCAGCGCCGATAATGCCAACCGATTCCGCCAGTTCTTGCTCGGGTTTAACGGGCTTAACCCATCCCTTTTCCCAGGCGGTGTCGGTAATGTATTTTTCAACGGCGCCGATCGTGACTGTGCCGTGGGTGGATTGCTCTAGAACGCAGGAGCCTTCACACAGGCGGTCCTGGGGGCAGATACGTCCGCAGACTTCCGGCATGTTGTTGGTCGCTGCGGACAGCGCATAGGCTTCCTCAAGCCGCCCCTCGGCGGTGAGTTTCAGCCAGTCGGGGATATTGTTCTGGACGGGGCAGTGGACCTGGCAAAACGGAATTCCGCACTGCTCACACCGCGAGGCTTGATCGCCTGCGTCGGATTCGGGCCACTCCTCATAAATCTCGTTGAAGTCCTTACGCCGTGTCTCGGCCGCCCGTTTAGTGGGCATGGCCTGATCCAGGCGAACAAACTGCAGCATTTTCCGGCTCATTTGCGGGCTCCTCCCGTCGTTAATCCCATGATCCACCCTCCCGGCGGTCAGGGTTGAATTTCGGCAGCATCTGGTCGCGGTCCGCTGTCCGTGCGGGCGACTCTTTGCGTTGGTTCGTTTCGTTGGGCGAGCGTGATGTCGCCGGTTGGGTCTTGCTCAGTATTGGCGTGAGCTTGCGTGATCAGAACTTGATAGCGGCCTCAAATTTAAATGTTCGTGCGCTCAGGCTCGTCACTCGGCGGGAACTTACCAGCCTTGACCCATTGATATCTAGGGAAATCATTCAAATAGGTCAGTAATACTGACCATAATATTTCGAACGAGCGACTTGTGCAAAATGAGAACGCAGTTTTTGGCGGTGTTTGTCCCAATTTTAGTAAATATATGTTTACTAAATGCAATATCCGGGCACTCTAGAACTCTTTACAGCCCTGATGTATGGTTTTTTAGGGCAAGGGGTGGACGGCTAAAGTGGCATTAGCACAAGATGTTGTGTTGGCGATTCTTCAAGGAGTCGCCGAAATTTTTCCGATAAGCCCAGCTGCGCACGCCGCGCTTCTCGAGTCGGCCGTCGCATGGTCCATGCCTACGCCGATATTCCATATGGCTGTTCGAACCGGGGCACTTCTGGGGATTGTCGCCTATTTTTGGCAGGATATTTGGGCCATGGCGACCGGCGTGGCCAGGGTTCTGAAGGGCAAGCGGGATACGGACGCGCGCCTCGCCGGCCAAATTTTAGTGGCGGCCATTCCGGTTCTGGCCATCGGATTTTTAGCTGCGCAGTACGTTGAAATTGGTCCGTACTCCCTTGCAGCGATAGGCTGGGCCATGATCGCGGGCGCCGTCGCACTGTTGGTCCTGGATCACATGAGCATGACGGTCAAGCGCGTGGAGCACACCACCTTTTTGGACGCGGTCCTCGTTGGGGTGATGCAGGCTTTTGTTTTGGTGCCCGGCGTGGGGCGTGTCGTTCTGGCGGTCACGATGGCTCGGGTGCTCGGCTACGAGCGTACATCAGCGGCTAGGCTATCCCTGTTGCTCGGAATACCGGTGCTGGTTGCGCTGAACGTTCGCGATGCGCTTGAACTGGGTATCCAAACCATCGAAGTGAGCAACGCCGATATCCTGGGCGGTGCGCTTGGACTGGTGAGCAGTTTAACCGCCGTCGTCGTTCTGATGGCCTGGCTAAAACGGTCTAGCTTCATGCCGTTTGTCATCTACCGCCTAGCCCTGGGCGGCATACTCCTGGCGTTGGCATACGGCTGGCTTCAGATTTAAAGGGTTAGTGCCCTTTCCGAGGCGTCATGCGCAGACGCTTGGTTTGCTGAAGGGCGCGGTAGCGTTTCAGATAGGTCGGAATAATAGCTTCAGCCGCTGTCGGCGCGATGCCGAACGCGTCCAGGCCCGGGAGGGTGCCGCTGCAAACGCTGCCGATCTTCAGTTGCTTAACTTGATCGGGCGTGAGTAGGGGGGTGGGCAAAAACTGAAGAAACAGTGCCTGCATTGACGCAATGAAATAGGGAACGCCGATGATCCAGCGTTTGCGCTGGGTCGCATCGTTCACCATATTTAAAATTTCGCGCATATCGTAAACGCGCGGCCCGGCGAGTTCATAGGTTTTACCGGCGTGAGCCTCTCCTGAAACGGCTTGAGAAATTGCGGCTACAACGTCGCCGACGTAAACCGGCTGGAATTTCGGCCCGCCCCCGCCCTCGGCGTGCGGTACGGTGTTCGTGAAAAACGGCACGACCGGAAAAATCTGCATCATCCAGCCGAAAAGATTGAAGAAACCGTCCTCTGCGCCAAAAATAACGCTCGGCCGTAGAATTGTCGCGCCCGGAAAAGCATCCCGCACGGCGCTTTCTCCAGCGGCTTTGCTTTGCGCATATTTCGAAGGCGAGGCGGTGTCGGCACCAAGCGCGGAGATGTGAACAAGCCGTTTTACGCCGGCTTTTGCGGCAGCCTTGGCGACGTTTGCGGCTCCGTTGGCGTGGATCGCCTGAAACGAACGTTTGCCGCGTTGGTAAAGAACACCGACCAGATTAACGACTGCGTCGGCCCCTTGCACGGCAGCCTCCACGCTTTGCTCGTTGGAAATTGAGCCCGGCACCAATGAGATTTGGCCAACCCGTCCCGCGACCTTTAAAAAGGTCGCTCTTTCGGTGTCGCGCACAACCACGCGCACGCGCCAGCCTTGCTCCGCCATACGGCGCACCAAGTGGCGCCCGATGAATCCTGAGCCGCCGAAGATCGTTATCAATTTTTCCGATTGTTCAGTCATCAATCTCGTGTCCGTCCTAGCCAACAAGTATCTGTCTTTCAGTGGCATAGAACCTGCAGGCTGGCAATATATCAGGGAGAGGCCGATGTGCCGGGCCGTTCGTGTTGCTGGTGGAGCAGAACCGGAAAAGCCTTGCCGCGCCTCGCATTGACAACCCCAGCGGAGCGCTGTATCCGTCTCGCCCTGTTCATGGGGCACGCCGCCTTGATTTATGCGGAACCCTGATCAAAGTTTAGTGCCCAAGTGCACTGGTTCGCGGTCTTGGCCCGAATCTGTGTGGCCGGGTACCGAGCGCCCAGGTGGTGGAATTGGTAGACGCGCTGGCTTCAGGTGCCAGTGACCGCAAGGTCGTGGAGGTTCGAGTCCTCTCCTGGGCACCACCTTTTCGCTTTCAGGTTCGCGATGTAGGCGGGCCTCGTCATAAGGGCCACGCTGTCATAGGGGCATCTCTAAATGACGAAGCATGTTAGGGCTGTAATTTGACCAATCATTTGCATCGCGGGGACCTCCCTGCCGGCGTCACCTTTAAAGACAGCATTGCCGTTGATACGGAAACCATGGGCTTGCGGCTGCACAGGGACCGCCTGTGCGTTGTGCAGCTTTCAGCTGGCGACGGAGATGCGCATCTCGTCCAGATCATCCCTGGCACCCCCGCTTCCAATCTCGCTGAAGTATTGTCCGACCCCAAGATAGAGAAGATCTTTCACTACGCGCGGTTTGATCTCGCGATGATCCAGAAGCATTTGGGCGTCAAATGCACGCCGGTCTATTGCACCCGTACGGCCTCGCGTCTTGTGCGCACCAACACCGACAAGCACGGCTTGAAAGATCTGTGCCGTGATCTCATCGGCGTCGAAGTTTCCAAACAGCAGCAGTCATCAGACTGGGCGGCGCAGAGTTTGACTCCAGAGCAAATCGATTATGCAGCGGCCGATGTCCTTTACCTTCACCGCTTGAAGGCAGCGCTGGAACATCTTCTTGAACGGGAAGGCCGCAAGGACCTGGCCGACGCGTGTTTCAAGTTTTTGCCCGATCGCGCGGCGCTGGATTTGGCCGGATGGGCCGACGAAGACATCTTCGCCCACTCATAGAGTCGATTTGGAACGGGGCGGGAACCGGTCACGTTCTTTAACTATTTGCACTTTATGAATAAATTCCCGATATAGGCTGTTCTGACCGGCGGGGCGTGTTGACCCTTTTTAGGCTAAAAGCAATACTTTGCAGGTATTTATATTGCCTCCGCGAGGGATTGGGCCTCAAAAGGCAACCGTCCCGAGTTTTGGGTCATGTGGCGGACGGCCTTTAACAACAGCGTATTGCGTCCCACATGAATGATACACTTTGAGGGTGCCGCAATAAGGTCGTTCTGAACGCGGTGACAGGCAATACAGACAATGTCCATTTCAACCTCCACTTCGACGCCTACTTCGACGACAGCGACCAGGAAGGCTACGCCGGTGAACTCTCAAAAAGACTCTGCTGACCGGTCCGCCGCGCGCCGTGTGTTGGATCACGCCAAGCAAGGGCTTGATGCCTTGTCGGCGGGTCTTGATGACGGCTTCATAAAGAGCCTCGACATTCTGGCCGGGGTTGAAGGCCGCGTCATTGTTTCCGGAATGGGAAAAAGTGGTCATGTTGGCGGCAAAATCGCCGCTACGTTGGCTTCGACCGGCACTCCGGCATTTTTTGTCCACGCCGCCGAAGCAAGCCATGGTGATCTAGGAATGATCGCTTCGGGCGACGCTGTGCTGGCGATTTCCAATTCGGGTGAAACGCCGGAATTGGCCGATCTAATCTCATACACCCGCAGGTTCGGCATTCCGCTGGTGGCCATTACCGGCCGGGCGAACTCGAGTTTGGCAACCGCCGCGGATGCGGTGCTTCTATTGCCGGCGGTGGGCGAGTCCTGTCCGTTGGGTTTGGCCCCGACCACATCGACCACAATGATGATCGCGCTCGGCGATGCTGTCGCGGTTGCGCTTTTGGAACGCCGCGGGTTTACCGCCGACGACTTCAAAGTGTTCCATCCGGGCGGTCAGCTGGGCCGCAAGCTCTATAAGGTGGACGATTTGATGCACGTGGGAGACGAACTCCCGCTGGTCACGGCCGATACGCCCATGGCCGAGGTCGTAATCGTGATGACGCAGAAAACCTTTGGCGTTGCGGGCGTGGTCGGCGCGGATAACCAGTTGATCGGCATTGTTACCGATGGCGATTTGCGCCGTCATATCTCTGACGGCTTATTCGATATGAAAGCCGGCGATGTGATGACCAAGGCGCCGAAGGCCACGAGCCGATCGATATTGGCGGCCGAGGCTTTGCGCCGGATGAACGAATGGAAAGTCACGAGTGTCTTTGTTGTCGAGAACGGTGAACCCGTCGGGATTCTGAGGATGCACGACGTTCTGCGCGCCGGTGCGGTGTAATGGCGGAAATTTCCGGGGCCGGTGACGTGACGAAAGGCGGTTTGCCAGAAGACGGTGCTGTTCTGTCCGACGGTCGAAGAACAGCGCTGTGGCAGCCCCGGCATACGTCCGTTGCGCGTTCTGTAGCTCAGTACAGCCGGTTTGTCGGCATTATGAAGATTCTGCTCCCGTCTGCGGCAGGCCTACTTCTCTTGCTCATAGTGGTGTTGCCGCAATTCCGGCAGCAGGACGACAGGTTTCGCATCGGGATGAATCTCATCGAAGAATCTGCCACGGATACGCTGAACATGACCAATGCGCGTTACTACGGTACGGACGATAAGGGCCAGCCGTATTCTGTTACGGCGGCAAATGTTCGTGAGAGGCCCGACGATGACCCTGCCGTTGATCTGACGGCTCCGCAAGCGGACATCAGTCTGGCCGACGGCTCGTGGCTGTCTATTTCAGCGCATACCGGGGTTTACAATCGCGAGCAGCAGCTACTGGACCTGGACGGCAACGTGTCTTTGTACCAGGACCAAGGGAATGAGTTTCACACCGGCTCGGCGCGTGTCGATCTCGAAAAAGGCGAAGCGGCGGGAAGCGATGCCGTAAACAGCCATGGTCCGTTTGGGTCGTTGGAGGCCGCAGGCTTCACCATGTCCGAAACCGGAAAAGTAGTATATTTCGTGGGTCCGGCGCACCTTGTCCTCAACGGAGGACAGACCGCGGGGAGCCGCGCGCCCACAACGCCCGGCACCGACGCGGCAGGTGAGCAGTCAGGAGCAGCTCAGTGAGACGATTGCAGATGATTATTTCGCCGGCCGTCCGGCGGCAAATGTTGGCGGCGGGCTCGATAGCCTTATTAGTCGCCGTCAGCCAATCCGTTTTGGCGCAGTCGCTGGTGCTTGACGCAAAAAATACCGATCAGCCCATAGAGGTCAATGCAAAGGGCGGCATCGAATGGCAGCAAGAAAATCGCCGCTTCATTGCGCGCGGCGATGCCGTTGCCGTGCAAGGCGACGTCAGCGTGGCGGGCGATGAATTGATGGCCGACTACCGGACCCTGGCGGATGGAAGCAACGAATTGTACCGTGTTTTTGCTACAGGCAATGTCACCATGAAATCTGCCGACGAAACGGCAACGGGAGACGCGGCTGTCTATGACTTCGATAAAGCTGTGCTTGTCCTCGAAGGCGATCAGGTCAGGTTAGATACAGGCGACGGGTCTGTTATGGCCCGCCGGGCACTGCAGTACTGGTCGAACGAACGGGTAGCGGTCGCCGAAGGTGCCGCTATGGCTGAAGATGCTGAAAAGCGTAAGCTCTACGCCGATAAGCTTATCGCCTTTTTCAGGCAACCGGAGGCAGGCGCGCCGGCAAACAGCGCCGGCCGTGACCGCGCGGATATTGTTTTTATGCAGGCCTTCGGCAATGTCCGCATGGAAACCGAGAAAGAGACCGTTCGCGGTAATCGCGGCAGCTATAATATTGATAGTGGTATCGCGACCCTCGATGGATCGGTTAAGATTACACAAAACAACAACCAGCTTGGTGGCGGTTTTGCGGTTGTGAATGTAAAAGGCGGAACCAGCCGCCTTTTCGGTAGCGCTGCTGAAGCCGGAATGCAGAGTCCCAGGGAAAATGCACGGGTCAGAGCTCTCATCGCGCCAAGTACGGCGCCGGTGACGGGGACCGCTGCGGGGGCGAATTCCACACCAGCGGTCCAAGACTAGCGGCCGAAAGAAGGGGCAGGGATGGCGCCTGATACACTAGATAAGTCGAAAATATCTGAAGGCGCGCAGGGCACTAATGCTGTCCCGAGTGCGGGTTTGGCAGTGCGCGGTCTTGGAAAGACCTTTAAGAGCCGTCCGGTTTTGCGCGATGTAAACCTGGAAGTTCAGCGCGGTGAAGCCGTCGGTCTGCTGGGCCCTAATGGCGCTGGTAAAACCACATCGTTCTACTGTGTCACAGGCCTCATAAGCCCTGATCGCGGCAGAATATATTTGGACAGTGAGGACATCACCGCGTTGCCCATGTATCGCCGGGCGCGCTTAGGTATCGGTTATTTACCGCAAGAGGCGTCGATATTTCGCGGGATGACGGTTGAAGGCAATATCCGCGCCGTTGCGGAGATTGTGGAAGTGGACAAGGCGAGACAGGACGAACTCGTAGATGCGCTTTTACACGAGTTCTCGATCGATCATCTGCGCAAATCACCGGCGCTCGCTCTGTCGGGTGGTGAGCGCCGTCGGTGCGAGATCGCCCGCGCCCTGGCGTCACGGCCAAGCTTTATTCTTCTCGACGAGCCGTTGGCAGGAATTGACCCCATCGCCGTCGGTGAAATTCGCGAGATGGTATCGCATCTTAAGGACCGCGGTTTGGGTGTGCTGATCACCGACCACAATGTGCGCGAGACGCTCGATATTATTGACCGCGCTTACATTTTGCACGAGGGCACTGTGCTCATGGAGGGGCGTCCTTCAGAGATTGTTGCTCACGAAGGTGTGCGCCGCGTGTATCTGGGAGAGCGGTTTAGTCTGTAATGACATGGTAAACGAATAGCCATGGCTCTCACTCCGCGACTAGACCTTAGGCAGTCTCAAAGCCTTGTTATTACGCCGCAGCTCCAGCAGGCCATCAAGCTGTTGCAGCTGTCGGCTGTCGAGCTTGAAGCCTTTGTAGAACAAGAGCTGCAATCCAATCCCTTATTGGAAATAGATGAAAGCGGTGAGGCGAGCGCCCTTTCCGAAGGGGCCGGAAACTCAGATGATCGCGAGGAGTCCGACGCTTCTTTTATCGACACGGTCGATGGGCAGGACGAGGCCCCACTGGATGTAGACGTGACGAGCGCCGATGACGAAGGGTCGCTCGGCCCCGCTGCAAATTTAGATTTCAGCGATTCATCTCCATGGGGCAGCGGCGGATATGAGGACGGTCCGCCAACTCTTGAGCAAACTCTCGCCGATACGCCGGACCTGCGCAGCCACTTGGTCCAGCAGCTCAACCTTGCGGTTGAAGCGCCGGCGGATCGTTTCATCGGTATGTATCTGATCGATCAGCTGGACGAGAGCGGTTACTTGCAATTGGACGTAGAGGAGGCTGCGGCTCAGCTTGGCGCCGATGCGGCTGAGGTGGCGCGTATTCTCAATCTACTCCAAGGGTTCGATCCTTCGGGGGTTTTTGCACGAGATCTCAAAGAATGCTTGCGGTTGCAGCTGATAGATCGAAACCGGTTAGATCCGGCAATGGCGGCGTTCATCACGAATATTGAGCTGCTAGCAAAGCATGAGCTCGGAAAGCTGCGCGAAGTGTGCGGTGTTTCTATGGATGATCTGCGTGACATGGTTTCCGAGGTGCGGGCTCTTGATCCGAAACCGGCGCTGCGCTTCGAGCGAGTCATTAATGAAACCGTTGTTCCCGACGTCGTTATGTCGGCGCGCGCGGACGGCAGTTGGCGCGTAGAACTCAACACGGAAACATTGCCGCGTGTGCTGGTGAACCAAAGTTACGTTGCGAACATAAGCCGGTCTGCTGCGACAAAAGCCGACAAGGCGTTTATGGCCGAGCGATTGCAGTCTGCGAACTGGCTTGTAAAGGCGCTGCATCAGCGCGCCGAAACGATCCTTAAGGTCGCCATCGAACTTGTTAAGCAACAAGACATGTTTTTTCGTCACGGCATTACCTGTCTTAAACCGCTCATTTTGCGAACAGTGGCAGATGCAATCGAGATGCACGAGAGTACGGTAAGTCGCGTGACCACAAATAAGTACATCGCGACCCCGCGAGGTATATTTGAACTCAAGTATTTTTTTACACAGTCCTTGCCTTCGGCAAATGGAGCAGAGGCTCATTCGGCCGAAGCTGTGCGCCACCGTATCAAAGCCCTCATTGACGCCGAAACGGCCTCTGATGTTCTGTCCGACGACCGTATCGTTGATATTTTGCGCGGCGACGGCATCGAAGTGGCGCGCAGAACGGTCGCTAAGTATAGAGATTCATTAAATATTCCGTCTTCTGTCCAACGCCGCCGTGAAAAAGCTATGGGGGCCCGCGGCTTCTAAATAAGGGGCGTCCTGAGGGGTCGTGGTTCTTGACTTATTTGGGGCCGCGCGCCTATGGTCCGCCACTTTTTAACGACCCCTTAGGTTCGCATGCGGGCCTACAGATAGAGGACAGCGCAGGTCGCATTTTTCGGGAGTTTGCTCAAGCGCCGTTAGACACTCATTACACACGGCGGATGACGTGCGGGCGACAAGCTAGGCACGTTGGTTTGAGGTAGGCGGATACAGAGTTTATGCCGCAGGTGAAGTGGTGCCAGCCCGATTTGAATATCCAAAGCTAGAAGTTCGACCAACTGTACTAAGACGACAGCGGTATAAAGGCGCGTTATGGAAATCAGTAACATTCTAAAACCCGAGGCTGTTCTCGCGGGTGTTAAAGCCAGTGGCAAGAAACACATATTGCAGGAACTCTCGCGGCATGCCGCAAGCGTTACGGGGATCGACGAATCCCGAATTTTTGAAACACTACTGGAACGTGAACGGCTTGGCACGACAGGTGTCGGCAACGGAATTGCGATTCCTCACGGAAAACTCAAAGATATTGATCGCCTTCACGGCGTTTTTGCGCGTTTGGATAAGCCGATAGATTTCGATGCTATCGATGAGCATCCGGTTGATCTCATTTTTCTCCTGCTCGCACCCGAGGGAGCCGGAGCGGATCACTTGAAAGCGCTGGCGCGCATTTCCAGGTTGTTGCGGGATGAAACCGTATGCAAAAAGCTGCGCGGCGCGGATACCGCTGACGGGCTCTACTTGCTGCTCACCCAGTCCGAGGCGCAGGCCGCTTAAGAGTTGGCTGCAAGGTCCGTGGTCTCGCCGAAGACTTCTTTTGCCTGATAGATGCGCTGGGCCACCGTAATCCAGCACATCGCAATGAAGACCCACGCCGCGAGCGTAAAAGATTCCGGCCATAGACAGACAATCACGAAGAAAGCGATGGTCTCGCTGCCTTCGGCAATTCCGCCCACGTAGAAGAATGACTTTCGACCGCGCATTTCGGTGCTAAGGTCGCGTTTGGCTGCAATCACTGCAAAAGCTAGAAACGCTGACGCCGTGCCCATAAAGCTCACCATAAGCACTACACCTGCCGTCGTATGAGCGGAGGTCGACAGGGCGAATCCGCCTGCGATGGCCGAGTAGGCTATAAAATCGAGAACGATGTCGAGATAACCGCCGAAGTCCGTGGGGCGGGTTGCGCGCGCCACGGCGCCGTCAAGTCCGTCAGCGAGGCGGTTTATTAGAATGAGGACAAGGCCAAGCAGGTAGAGCTCGGCGGCAATGGCTCCCGCGCCAAGCAGCCCTACCGCAAATCCGGACCAGGTCAAGGCATCGGCACGAATGCCGCGGGCCGCAAGGGCGGTTCCGGCACGGTCTAACGGTTTTTTCAAGACCTTCACGAACAGGGGGTCGAGCACGGCGTGTTGTCCTTTGGTTTTGTCCGGCGGCAGTTTAGCATCTTTGAGGTAGAGCTGCGCGATGAATGATGTTGTGTTCACTGTGCAACGATTGGACCCGGAGGCATTACTGTGACGCAACGTGCTGTTTTATGGAGTTTCATTTTTATGAGTGGGGCTTCAATCGCCGCCGCGCAGCAAACTGAATTCGGGTCCGTGGATCCTTTGATGGATATTTGTACGGGCTTCTTGGCCCAAAGCGGCCAGGGAGTGTCTGGCGATGCGGGTCGTCTTTGTACGTGCTTAACGCGCGAGACTCAGGCGCGTCTTTCACGGCCGGAAATGGAAGCGTATGCACAGGCCACCTCTAACGGGCAGCCGCCGCCGGAAAGAGTAATGCAGAAAGTTATGGCGATCGCCGCTCAGTGCTTGACCGAGGCCAAGTAAGCGTTAACGCCCCATTCGAAAGGCAAGCGTGAATGTGCGTCCGGATAGCGGAACGGGCTGGCCGTTGTTATCGAGCATCGGCGTAAAGCGCCATTTGCGAAAGCTTTCAAGCGCGGCCTGATCAAATACTTGAGCCGGGATTGAGCGTGCGACCCTTGCATCTGTAACCGCGCCGCCGGCGTCCAAGCTGTAAGCTATTTCGACGTCACCCTCCGTGCGTTTTCGGTACAACTCAGGTGGATATTTTGTTTCTGTTCGGTATACCGGCTGCGGATCTTTCTCGAAATTCATATTGATGCCGCGGGCCACTTCGACGGCCTGGTCTGCCGCGGTTACAAGGTCGTTGTTTTCTTCCGCCAGTTTAATCAGCAAGGTTCGGCGCGGTTGCAGGCGCGCCTCGGATTGCCCGGCCGCCGCGCGCATGGAAACCTCACGTTTGAGCGCCGCAATCGCGTTGCGCGTATCCCCCATGGCGATACGGTTCTCAGAAGCAGCCTGCACGAAATAAAGGGCGTCGTCGGAATCTCCCCCGACCGTTTTGCGTGCCAGGGCAAGCCCCTGTTCAGCTAGGCTAGCGCCTTTTTTAAAATCGTCGGCACCATAGGCGCTCTGAATTTGCAGACGGATCTCTCTCAGTTCCACACTGGGGTCGTCGCTGCATGCAAACAAAAGGAATGCGGCGCACATAACTAGGGTGCTTGCTGAAAATCCACTACGGCCGAGCATGGAAGAAACTCTCAGTTTACGCATGCGCCTTGCTCCTGTTGCAGAGCCATCCTCAGTTACACTGTATAATTGTTCCCCAGATTTCCATACTTTTTGGTTAACGCCGTCACGTGGTCGTTGAGCAATCGCGTATTTGAGCCAGATATGGTGGAGGCGCGGTGTCGGAACGGCTACCATGCAGGTTTGTGATTGAATATCGGGGAGGATTATATGCGCATTGATGGGCTGATGATGGATCGACCTCTGATGGTGATCTCACTCATGGAATTCGCCGCTGCCTACCACGGCGACTGTCCTATCATTACGCGCAGCGTTGAAGGCCCCGTGCACCGTACCAACTACGCGCAGACCTACAGGCGCATTCAAAAGCTTGCCCACGCTTTGGTCGCGCTTGGGGTGAAGCCGGGTGATCGTGTCGCAACTGTCGCGTGGAACACTTGGCGTCATATGGAACTTTATTACGCCATCGCGGGCATAGGCGCCATCTGTCACACCGTGAACCCGCGTTTATCTCCCGAGCAAATGGCATACGTGATCAACCATGCCGAGGATCGATTCATATTTCTCGATTCAACGTTCGCCGGGTTTGTGCCGGGGATAAAAAACATGGTGAAAGGCGTCGAGGGATTTGTCGTAATGACGGACGCGGCGAACATGCCTTCGGCCGTTTCTGATGAAAACTTCCTCGTCTACGAGGATTTGATAGCGCCGTATCCGGACTCCTTCGACTGGCCAGAGTTCAATGAAAACACGGCTGCGTCTCTTTGTTATACGTCGGGTACGACCGGCAATCCCAAGGGCGTTCTTTATAGTCATCGCGCACTAGTGCTGCACTCGTACTGTCTGGTCGCAGAATTTAAATTTGGGCCGGAGGTGGTCTCACTTCCGGTCGTGCCGATGTTCCACGTCAACGCTTGGGGCATACCCTATGCAGCGCCGATGGCCGGTGCCCCGATCGTGTTTCCCGGCCGCGCACTTGATGGCGAAAGTCTTTTTGACCTCATGGAAGAAGAGGGTGTGACGTGTTCTCAAGGTGTGCCGACAGTTTGGATGGGTCTGATCGCTCATATGCGAAAGGTCGGACGCAAGCCGAAAAAGCTGGAAAGCGTGGTGATCGGCGGTGCGGCGCCGCCCGAGTCCATGGTAGTCGCGTTTGAAGAAGAATTTGGCATCGAGGTCAATCAAGGTTGGGGGATGACCGAGACAGCGCCTCTCGGCGTATTCAATACACTCAGGCCTAAACACAAAGCGCTGCCGAAAAAGCAACAAATTGATCAGAAATTGAAAGCAGGCCATGTGGTCTATGGCGTGGAACTTCGCATCACAGCTGAAGACGGCCGGGTGCTTCCAAATGACGGCAAGTCCTGTGGCCATCTTCAGGTTCGGGGGCCATGGGTCGTATCTTCCTATTTCAAAGGTGAGGAAGACCTTCTGACGGCGGACGGGTGGTTCGACACCGGTGATATCGGCAATTTGGATGCGGACGGCTATTTGCAGATCACCGACCGTGCCAAGGATGTGATCAAATCCGGAGGAGAATGGATTAGTTCCGTGGATCTCGAAAATGAGGCCATGAGTTTTCCGGCCATTGCTCACGCGGCCGTAATAGGTATCCCTCATGCCAAATGGCAGGAGCGGCCATTGCTAGTTTGCGTGCCCGCTGATCAAAATAACCCGCCAACTCTAGAGGAGGTGAACGCGTTTCTAGAGCCGAGAGTCCCTAAATTTTGGCTCCCGGAGGCGATGGAGATCGTTGATAGTTTACCGCTCGGCGCGACAGGGAAGGTCCAGAAAAGCGTGTTGAGGGAGCGATTCAAGACTTATACTCTTGGCGAATAAGAGGGCGATGTGTGGTCTGAGGCAAAGAATTAGATCTTAGGACCTAAAAACGGATTTTGCCGATCATTAAAGAATTTGTTACATCCTTTCCCCAATAAATAAGAAGGAGCCCGCTTCCAAGGGGGGAACGGGAACGTACAAGGAACAACCAGAATGGCGCTCCTTGGCCGTGCTTCATTTGAAGTTCAGGTCTATCAAGGCGGACGTTGGGCCATCAATCAGGTGATGCCCACGGAGGATGCTGCGCGCCATAAGGCCACCCAGCTCTTGTTGCTCAAAACAACAGACGGCGTTCGGATCATCAAGGAAACTAAGTTTTCGTCAACGAATTCGCGCGAGTCCGAAATCTTTTGCCAGATGAAAGAGGTGTCAAAAGACGAAGACTTTTCAGTGACGCCGGTCAAAGAGGCGCCGCTGTGCGAGAAGATGTCCGACTACTATCAAACGGCGGCCCGCAACACGATGGCGCGGCTTTTCACAAAGTATCTCGAAAAACACGAGATGACGCCGCTGGAACTGCTGCATAGTCATAAAAACCTTAAGCGTGCGCTGAACTTGGACACCATGGTTCCCTCCGCAGTCGACAAGATTGCGGTTCTACATGCGCGGGCAACCGGCGAGGATGCACGTAAACGCAAGGACGTCATTTTCCAGGCGGTTGATCGAATTGCGGCTCGGGCCCGCGAAGTTGATACAACGCCGCTTCCTGAACTTAAGAACAGCACTCTCGACGATTTGCTGAAAAAAATCGACGCCAAGTATTCCGATGAGGAAGAGCGCCAGTTTATGGCGACTGTCGCGTTTGTGCGGACGTCGGTTAGCTGGACCGGTTGGCTCGGTAAAATGTACGAGCTCTTGCCCATGGCAAAGTCTCAGCAGGACGAGCGTGCGCGGGCGATGATTGATGAGATGCTTGCTGACATTTTGGTCGCAAAAACCATCGTCAAAGATGTGATCGGCGTTTCAAAGCATCTCGGCCACGCCCTCATGCGGATGCTCGATTTGCTGGAAGGCAAGTGTGTTCCCACCAAATTCGCCGCGACGGAACTGGTGGAACTGCTGAACTACTTATTTGCCAATGATCTGCTGCCGAAGTCGCGTGCGGTTTTGATTGAGCGCGTGGGACGTGATTTGGCTGGTCCGGTTCGGTTGACCAACAGTGAGAATAAATTGGACGACATCGCCTTCTTCGACGAAATACTTGACCGTGTGGTCACCGATCACGGCGTTGTCGGCGGCAGTGCCGTCTCGGTTGGTCTGACGGAGCGTTGGGCGCGATTGAACAATATCGGCGGCGCTTTAGGCCGCAAGAAGTCCATGGAAGGGGTGCGTGATAAGCTTCCCTCGGGCACGCGAAAATTTGTCTATCTTCTCGATATGTTCGATCCCGATACTGCGGCCGATTTTAGGGCAGCTGTCGAGGGCCAGGTTCGCGAGTTGGCGTCACAACTCAATTCGATCAATAAAATCGCGCCACATGCACGTACGGAAAAGGGTCGCTTGCAGGAAGCCGCCGCGATCCAGCGATTGGTTCTGGACTCTCGCCTTCTCAGCAACACCAAAGACCCCATCGCCAACAAGTTCGACGAAATCGTCTCCGACTATATTATCTCTAACGGTGTTATTGAGCGCCTCGACGACAAACGCCTGTCGTTCCGTGATCGGGCAACTCGCCTGGTAACGTTCTGTTCGTCGGGGGTGCTTACGGTTGGCCGGGCCACGACGATTGCGCGGGACAGCATTGTATCTTACCTGCGTCGCAAGAACTTTATCGCAGAATTTACATCGGACATCCCGGATGCGGCCGGTAAAGAGCAGGCCATCAAGGAGTTCTACGGTCTGCTCGCCAAGACCGGGTTTGACGTTAGTTAAGGCCAGATCCCCCGTGCTTTCGAGTGTAAATGGCGAGGTTTGATGACGTCGCCTATAATGATTCGGCATTGCTTTGGTTCGCAGCGGACTCAGAGTGAAACACTTGTTACATTCGGTGAATTGACCGTTTGCGAGATATAAGGTTTAGACAGAACCCGCCATGCAGCAGCCGACACAACCATCCGACCCTACCCAGATCTTGCGCCCCACGCCCAGTGATACTCCGGGTTTGGCCAAGCGTCTTGCAGATTTCGCGACCCTTACCGACTCTCTTGATTACGCGGCCAAGGGCGTGGCCGGGCTCAATTTTTATTCAGCACGCGGTGTTCTAAACACCGTGCTGACCTACCGGGATCTTTGCGAGCAAGCCCAGAGCCATGGCCGCAGACTTGTCGCGGCTGGTGTGCGGCCCGGCGAGCGGGTCGCCCTCTTGGCTGCGACCGCGCCAGAATTTCTGATTCTATTTTTTGCCTGCCAGTACGCAGGCATTATTCCGGTGCCGATGCCGTTGCCGACGGCATTTGGGCGGCGCGAGGCCTATATCGACCAAATTAAAGGGCAGATGGCATCGTCGCAGGCGCGTATGGCTCTCGGGCCAAAAGAATTCTTGCCGTTTGTTGAAGAAGCCGGCGCAGGACTTGGACTGATGCTGATCGGGGCATTGGAAGACGTTGCGGCGTTGCCGGAAGGTGCGGGTACGCTTCAGCCCGGCGGTGCCGACGATCTGTCCTATATTCAGTACAGTTCGGGCTCCACACGTTTTCCTAAAGGCGTGATGGTGACGCATACCAACTTGATGAACAATTGCAGTGCAATGAACGGGTTCGGTGTTGCCAATCGCGATAATGAGCGGGGTATGTCTTGGCTCCCGTTTTTCCATGATATGGGCCTCGTGGGCTTTGTGCTGGGTGCCGTCACCAGCCAGTCTTCAATGGACTATCTGGCAACTGAAGACTTTGCACGCCGGCCGCTGACCTGGCTTAAGATTATCAGTGAGAACGGGGGCGCATTGTCGTACGCCCCGTCATTCGGATACGAGCTGTGCGCGCGCCGCGTAGCCTCCATGGCCGAGGGTGCCCTTGATCTTGATTTGTCGAGCTGGCGCGTGGCCGGGATCGGCGGCGAGATGATCAAGCCTAAAGTTATGCGGGCATTTGCCGATGCCTTTAAACCGTACGGCTTTTCAGAGAACGCCTTTTGCGCCAGCTATGGGTTAGCTGAATGTGTCTTGGCCGTTAGCTTTGCCGAGGGCGGCAAAGGTATGCAGTTGGATCATGTGGATAAACACGCTCTCGAAGATCATCGTGCGGTTCCCATCGTCGATGATGGATCTCACGATGGGCGCACATTTGTCAGTTGCGGCAAGGTCATTCCAGACCATAAGGCGGAAATTCGAGACGAAACCGGTAAAGTTTTATCGGAACGCCTTGTGGGCCGGGTATTCGTGCGGGGCCCCAGCGTTATGCGCGGATACTTCGATGACCCGGAGGCCACAGCCGAAGCTATCATCGACGGATGGCTCGATACCGGCGATCTCGGATACTGGATCGGCGAGGACTTGGTGATCGTCGGCCGTGCGAAAGACATGATGATTATTAATGGCCGCAATGTGTGGCCTCAGGACATTGAGTGGACCGTTGAGCATATGGACGGGCTGCGGTCCGGTGACGGCGCGGCCATTGTGTTGACAGGCGCCGATGGTGCTGAAATTCCGACTATACTCGTACAATGCCGCGTATCCGATCTGGCCGAGCGCGCCCGCCTCGCAGAGGAAGTGGCCGCGCGGGTGCAGGAGGCAGTCGGCGTTTTGTGCGATGTTATTTTGGTGCCTGCACGCAGTTTGCCGAAGACGACATCCGGAAAACTGGCCCGGGGCCGTGCGAAAACCATGTTCGAATCGGGTGAAATCACACGGCTTGATGTCGGCGCGCCCGCGGGCTGATGGGATGAGCCCGTCTACTGTTGCGGTTACCGGAGCGACAGGATTTATTGGCCGCCATCTTTTGCGGACATTGGTTCAAGCCGGGCATCACGTGCGCGCATTGACGCGCGGCAGTTCTTCCGACGGCATGGGGCTGGCGGACGACCAAGTGACTTGGATCCCAGGCTCTCTTTCTCAAAAAGAGTCGCTCAGAACCCTTGTCGAGGGTTCGGATGCCGTTGTGCATTGCGCAGGCGCGATCAAAGCCTTGAGCCGCGGCACGTTTCTAGAAATGAACGGTACTGGCACGGCCAATCTTATCGATGCGGCCGTGGGTCAATCGAATCCGCCGCGTTTCGTTCACGTCTCCTCGTTGGCTGCGCGGGAGCCCCGGTTATCGCCGTATGCGGCAAGCAAACGCCTAGGCGAGCAGATGGCTTGGGCGGCGCGCGGCAAGTTGCCGGTTACTATTCTCCGGCCGCCGGCTGTTTACGGTCCCGGAGATATGGAGACCTTGCGCATATTCAAGATGGCGGCGCGAGGGTTCGTCCCGGCGACCACGGTTGCGGGTGCGCGCACATCATTGGCGCATGTGAATGATGTGGTCGGCGCGGTTGTGGCGGCCCTGGCGCTGGACGCGCCTCCGAATGCGCCGGTTGAGTTCGATGACGGCCATCCGCACGGTTACACATGGGCCGAAATTGCCATGGCGGCCGGGGCGGCTTTGCAAACTTCGCCACGACTAATTCCTGTGCCGGCATCGGTGTTGTACCTGGCAGGGGCGATGGGAAGTCTTGGCGCAGTCCTATCCCGCCGCCCGACGGTGCTCAGTTGGAGCAAAGTACCCGAACTGCTCCATCCTGACTGGGTGGCGGCTCCGTGTACCCTGCCGGGCTATAACCCATTGTGGAATATAGAAAAAGGCTTCAAGGACGCCGTCGATTGGTACGCCTCACGGGGATTGTTAACAAGTAACGGCTAAGTTGATTTGTCATATTTCCGTCATTCCCCCACTACTTTCAATGAGTTGCGTGAAATTGCCGGTGAATCGGTATTCGCGTGACCGGGGTAGATATATAGGAACGGTCTTAGATATGAGCGCGAATAAGCCGGGTGATCCATCACCAGAGACGATGGCGACGCTCATTAAAATTCTTGGACCGTTCAACAAGACCGGTGCGGAACTCAAGCCGGAAACACGGTTCAGCGAAGACCTGAACTTTGATTCCTTGGTGGTCATGGAGTTCATCGCGGTTGTCGAGGACGATTTCGATATTTCCGTGCCGCTCAATATTCTTCCCGACATTGCGACGCTTAACGATATGGGCATCGCGATCGAGAAAATTGTGGGCGACGAAAACCCGTAACGACAAAGAACCAGAACTGGGAACGACAATGGCTGATTTGCTTGACCGTTTTGCGCCGTTGATGGCGCAGCGTGATGCCCTGTTTAGCGACGACGGCGCCGATCCATTTCAAGTTAGAATGGACGAAGTGTTGTCGCAGACCGAGGCCGTCATTGAAGGTCGTCGGACAATTCTAGTCGGTACAAATAATTATCTCGGCCTGACCTTTGCGCCCGAGGCGCTCGATGCTGCGCATGCCGCGCTTGATGCGTGCGGCACCGGCACAACGGGTAGCCGCGTCGCCAACGGTACATACGGCGGGCATAAAGAACTCGAGCAAGCGCTCAGCGATTTTTACGGCATGAAACATGCCATGGTATTTTCAACCGGCTTTCTTGCGAACCTCGGCATTCTTTCGACCCTGATGGGGCCCGAAGACTACATCCTGATGGATGCCGATTGTCATGCGTCTATCTACGACGGTGTGCGCGGAAGCCAGGCTCAAATCATTCGTTTCAAACACAATGATGCCGCCGACCTCGACAAGCGCCTCGCGCGTTTGGCGGGTAAGCCGGGCAACAAACTTATTGTTGTTGAAGGCATTTACTCAATGCTGGGCGATCGGGCACCGTTGAAAGAGATCGTGGCGGTCAAAAAGAAATACGAAAACGTGTATCTACTGTCGGATGAAGCGCATTCACTGGGCGTGCTCGGCAAGTATGGCCGCGGTCTACCCGAAGAAGTGGGTTGTGAAGCAGACGTAGACTTTATTGTCGGCACATTTTCCAAGTCTGTCGGTACCGTCGGCGGATTTTGCGTCTCCAATCATCCGCAGTTCGACACGTTGCGTCTCGTCTGTCGCGCTTATGTGTTCACCGCGTCCTTGCCGCCGTCGGTGGTGGCGTCCGCAACGGTGAACCTCGGACTTGTTCAGAAAGGCGGCGCCCTGCGCAAGCGTCTCATGCGCAATGCCAATAAGCTGCAAACTGGCCTGTCCGCGCTGGGTCTTAAAGTCGCCAGCGAAGATAGCCCGGTGGTGGCCGTGGTTGCGCCTGATCCGCAGACCGCCGCTGTGTTCTGGCGCGGTTTGATTGAAGCCGGCGTGTACGTGAATCTCGCCTTGCCGCCTGCGACCCCGTTTGGGTATTCGCTGCTTCGCGCCAGCCTTTGCGCCGCTCACACCGAAGAGCAAATTGACGACGTTATTGCGATTTTCGCGGATGTGGCATCGCGTTTGGGTCTGATTGATGCGGCGGAACCGCAACGCGCCGCAGTCGGCTAATCAGCGCACGCCGCCTTGTCGCCGCGTTCTGAGAAATAGCTTCAAGCCCGTAATCAATGGGTGCCGTCGTTCGGCGTCCGTAAGTTCAATTTTGACGCCGGAATGGCGTTCAATTTTCCATACGGCATAGTCGAGCCCGCCGCTGAACGTAAATGCTGCCTTGATCAGGCGCAGGGCGTTTAGGGTTTTGCCTTGGATGCGGCGCAGACGCCAGTGCCGCGCCTCCCGGGCGCTTTGTTGCGGTGTATAGGTTTGGTGAAACGCGCCGTCGGCATCATGCGGACCAAGAACAGCATCGGTGACGGCGGTGTAGCGCAGCAAGTCGGCATCTACCAACTCGGCGGCTTTTGAATCCTGCTCCGGCCTCAGTTCGGCGCCATACGTTTGCGCAAATGCGCGAACCCATAAGTCCCGCTCGGAAAAGGTTTCCTCCATCAGCGGTAAGGTGCGGAGCATCATTGTCGATACGGCATTTGCTAAGGCATCGATTACGCGCCGGCGCACCTCGCCGTTGCGTGCGTATAAAACGGCAGTGGGCTGCGCAAAGCGCGCCCATAAGCTCGATGCAAAAGTTTCCGGGCCGGTACCGTGTAAAAACTGACCGACGGAAATCACAGCAACCTTTGCTCTTACAATCCGGCCTTCGAAGGGCATTTCGAGATAATAGACGTTGGGGGGCAACAGCCGTGCAAAAAGCGCGGATGTTCGGTTGTTGAGGGCGCGTGCGTAGCTATCGACGAGTACGTAAAAATCAAGCATCAGGTCGATGTCTGTTTTTTGCCTCAGACACGATCCGTAAAATAGAACAGCTGCCGTCGATGGTCCGTACAGCTCTTTTAGATGATCGCAAAAGGCATCCGCCGCCGGGAAGGCAGGGCTGTTCGCCTCTGTTTCAATAATCGAACTTAAATCCGTCATGCCTATGTGCGCTTTGGCAGTTGTATAAATTTGAGCCGCTTGCTTCCGTCCAAGGTCAATGTTTCATCTGCTCGGGCTTCGTACAACTCTCCATCCAGAGTGTACGCCCCGGAGAAGTTCAGAGTGAGGCGTTCGGCTGTAC
>JAUIGX010000226.1 GCA_030432435.1 Alphaproteobacteria bacterium | reverse complement strand
AACGCGCTTGCTCGATGTCGATTCGGCTTTGCGCCACGGCTTCGCGCAACATACCCTGGTCGGCGATGGGTTTGCCGAAGGCCACTCGGCTTTTCGCACGGGCACGCATAGATTCTAAAGCGCGCTCGGCAAGGCCAATGGCGCGCATACAATGGTGAATACGTCCCGGGCCAAGACGTCCTTGCGCGATTTCAAATCCACACCCTTCGCCAAGCAGCATATTGGAGGCCGGCACACGCACGTCATTGAACGCCATTTCGAAATGGCCATGAGGAGCGTGGTCATAGCCGAACACCGACAAAGGCCGCACACGCTCGACCCCCGGGGTGTCCATGGGTACGAGAATCATTGATTGTTGTTTGTAAGACTCAGCATTCGGGTCTGTCTGACCCATGAAAATCAGAATTTTGCAGCGTTTGTCGCCCGCGCCCGAAGTCCACCATTTGCGGCCATTGATGATGTAATCATCACCATCGCGCACGATGCTTGAGCGAATATTGCGCGCATCCGAAGACGCAACATCCGGCTCGGTCATACAAAAGCCCGAACGAATTTCACCGGCCAGGAGCGGTTCAAGCCACTGCTTCTTCTGTGCGTCTGTGCCGTACCGCGCAAGCACTTCCATGTTGCCGGTGTCCGGCGCTGCGCAATTAAAAACCTCGGGTGCAATAGGCGAGCGCCCCATGATTTCGCACAACGGCGCATATTCAAGATTTGTCAGACCCGCGCCATGACCTTCTTCAGGCAGAAAAAGGTTCCAAAGGTCGGCAGCTTTCGCAGCCTCTTTCATCTTCTCCATGATCGGCGGCGTGTCCCAACGATCAACCTGCGCAGAATGCTGCTCTTCGAACACGCGCTCATTAGGGTAGACTGTCTCGTCCATAAACTTTTCGAGCCGCGCGATCAGCGCCTTCACCTTGGGCGTATATTCAAATTCCATTTTCTGCGTCCGATGATTGTTATGCTGGGACTTACGTTGGCAATTAGCCGGATATCGGGTTGGCGCTCTCGGTAGAAAAAATTAGAGGATTAGAACTTGCCATTTCAGCCAACCGGGAACAACAGTCCCTCAATTCGGCAAGAAAAAAAATGAGGCATTAAAATGAACGATGCGGAAACGACGGACACGCGCAGCGGCCAGGGCATTGATGTCGCGCGCCTCACCGGATATCTGGCAGAGCACCTCCCAGAATTTAGCACCCCCCTGACGGTTCGCCAGTTCAAAGGCGGGCAGTCCAATCCGACGTATCTGCTGACAACTCCCAACCGTCTGTACGTTTTACGCAAAAAACCTTCCGGCGACTTGCTACCCGGCGCCCACATGATCGAACGCGAATATAGGGTCATGGCTGCGCTGGAGGACACACAAGTCCCGGTCGCCAGCGTACGTGTGCTATGCGAAGACTCAAGCATTATCGGCACGCCCTTTTACGTCATGGACCATCTCGCAGGACGCATTTTTCGCGATCCGGCGGTCCCCGACATCACTCCCACGGAGCGAGCCGCCATCTACAACACTATGGTCGATACAATGGCCGCCCTTCATGCTGTTGATTGGAAAGCCGCCGGCCTTGAAAGTTTCGGCAAGCCGTCCGGCTACCTGACCCGTCAGGTCAAGCTCTGGATTCATCAGTACGAGGCGGCGAAAACTCACGAGATCAAGGCCATGGATGAACTTATGGCGTGGTTGCCGGCGCATATCCCGGCGAACGAAATCACCACCATAGCCCACGGCGATTTTCGCCTTGAAAATCTGATGTTCGCCCCGAGCGCGCCGAAAGTTCTTGCTGTTCTTGATTGGGAACTCGCAACTCTTGGTCATCCGTATGCCGACCTAGCATACAATTGCATGATCTGGCACTTGCCGGCGAATACGCCGAATATGCCGGGATTGGGCGGGCTCGACTTGGCCGCCCTCGGCATTCCAACTGAAGAGGTCTACGTTTCGCGCTATTGCGCCAACGCCGGGATCGATCACATTCCCGATTACCATTTCTATCTGGCCTTCTCGTTTTTCAGATTCGCATCAATCGCCCAAGGCATATTTGCACGGTTCAAGGCGGGTAACGCGGCGGCGCCCAATGCGGAAGAGGTAGGCCTGCTCGCAACACCGCTCGCAGAACTCGGCTGGAAATGCGCAGAATCCAGCATCTAACTTTCCCCATCTGGCCAGCTTTCAATTCGGAGTTCCTCTACCCGATGGTGGCATTTAAGAAGATGGACTGATAACAGGCTGTGAAACCACTCTATAAACTCTAGAGTGATGTTGTTTTGGAAGAATTTCGAGCTTCCAGAGTTCTATTGGAGACCTTTAAATGAGCGATGATCGCGCGCAGCCGGAAGATCCAGCGCCTTTTTATCAAGCCCATGTATTCTGCTGTACCAACATTCGCCCGGAGAAACATCCGCGCGGATCTTGCGCCCGCAAGAATAGTGTTCACTTACGCGACTACATGAAAAGTAAGGTCAAAGACCTTGGCCTTCCGGGTATTCGCGTCAACAGCGCGGGCTGCCTCGACCGCTGCGAACTTGGCTGCGCGATGGTTATTTATCCGGAAGGCGTTTGGTACACTTACAATTCCGAAGCCGATATCGATGAAATTATCGAATCGCACCTCAGACAGGGCCGACGCGTTGAACGGCTAATCCTGACAACCGACCAAAAAGAACTGCGGCCGAATCAGACCTAAGGATCAAATGGGTAAGGCGCCGCGTTTTAAGCCGCATCCAAGGTCATGCGTCTCTCAGCAGCGATGCCGTTATGGTCGCCTTCACATCAAAGCCATACTGCCGGCCGTCAGATTCGCGCAACGCCTCGGAAAAATGGTCCCGCACCGCTTGCTCGGCCCCACGCTCGTCGCCCTTCGCGATTAAATCATAGATATGTTCATGTTCTCGGGCGGTCGCCTCCCGAACTTTTTTATCGCTGAACGACCCCAAACGAGACTGTTGCCGCGCAAGCAAGTCCACATGGGCCGACCAAAGCTTCTCGAGCGCACCAACAACCAGGGTCAAGGTTTCGTTGCCGCACGAGGCCACCATCTCCACATGAAATTGACGCGCCAGTCGCACATACGCATCAGCGTCGTCGATGGCATCTTCGGCCGCCGTCATGAGAGCTCGCAACTTCGGAAGAACGGCTTGGGCACGGTCGGACCGGACCGCACACGCCGCAGCGCACGCAGGCTCCAATTTGTGCATAGCCGTCACAACGTCCAGGAGGTTCGTATCCTTTGATTGAAGCACTAGCCCGATCATATAGGCCGCCATCCCAGAGCGCGGATGATGAACCACGGCGCCGCCGACGTTGCCGCGCCGCACAGTGATAAGCCCCTCGGTCTCCAGAATACGGCAGGCCTCGCGGATCGATGGCGGGCTGACCTTAAATTCCGCGATCAGGTCATCTTGCTTCGGCAGCATGGCGCCGTCGGCAAGTTCACCGGACAAGATGCGTTCTCTCAGACTATCGGCAACCATTTCCGCGACGCGAGGTTGGCGAAGTTGCTTCCTGCTAACGAAGGGTTTGTTTGTACCGGGCACTGCTCTACCAAATTAAGACCTGCATCTGCCGGACCCCCAAAAGACGCGGGGCGGCAGACAGGGCGACGCTACAACATGGAGCAGCCCCCTTTCTACAGCCTAGACCATACCCGCCCTACAAAGTACGAGGCCTTATGCTCATACGGCCGTATGGCACCTCGGGCGGTGAACTCGGGCCAGTCTATGCTATAAATCAATCGCCGCGCCTGGGTAAGAAAAGGCGCACTCTTTAGTCAGGTCAGAACGCAAGGTCGAAACACATGGGACAGACATCGGACTACACGCTTATTGGGGTCAGCAAGTCGGGGAACGTAGGTATTGTCGAATTGCAGCGGCCACCGCACAATTTCTTCAACAATTTGATGATCCACGAAATCGCGAATGCTTACGAGGCGTTTGACCGCGACCCTGAAGTGCGCGCCATTGTCCTGGCGGCCGAAGGAAAAGCCTTTTGCGCAGGCGCCGACCTTGTTGAGACTCCCCTCACAGGCACCTTAGAGAGCGGCGGCGGCGCCAAGCACCTGTACAAAGAAGCGCTTCGTATTTTCCGGGCCAAGACGCCGGTTGTTGCGGCTGTTCACGGCTCCGCCGTTGGCGGCGGCATGGGCCTCTCGCTTTCGGCGGATTTCCGCGTCACATGCAAGGAGGCCAAATTCAGCGTCAATTTTAGCCGCCTCGGCATCCATCCAGGCTTTGGCCTCAGCGTCACTCTCCCCCGACTAATCGGGCATCAAAAAGCCTCTCTGCTTTTTTATACCGGCCGGCGCGTTCCCGGCGACGAAGCCGTTGCCATGGGCGTGGCCGATCTCCTGGCCCCGCAGGCAGACGTGCGCAAAGCGGCGATGGATCTGGCCGGAGAAATCGCCGGTTCGGCACCGCTCGCTGTAGTCTCCATTCGCGAGACGCTACGGCGCGGCCTTGCCGACATCGTTGCCTCGACGACGGAGCGCGAATTGACCGAGCAAACATGGCTGCTCCAAACCGAAGACTTCCAGGAAGGCGTCAAGGCCACCAACGAACGCCGCGCGCCTAACTTCAAGTGCCGATAAGACTGTCGTAGAAGCCGCAAGACGGGAGGGGGGAAATGAAATTCGAATTTTTCTTCGATATTTCCAGTCCATGGACTTACATCGCATTTCACAACGTCAGACCGATCGCAGACGAATTCAATATCAAGATCGAGTGGCGCCCCATCCTCGTCGGCGGCATCTTCAACACCGTTAACCCCAGCGTATACGAATTTCGGAATAATCCGGTCCCTGCCAAAATCGCCTATCGCGACAAAGATATCGCAGACTGGGCGCGGGCGACGGGGCTTCCGCTTGTGTGGGAACCGAAGGTTTTTCCTGTGAACAGCGTCAAAGCCATGCGCGGGTGCTTGGTGGCTGAACGCACCGGGCGCTTGGTTGATCTAGCCAGCGTCTTTTTCGATCTCTACTGGGCCGAAGACCTCGACATTTCCCAGGACGACATCCTCGCCCAGGGATGCGAGAGAATCGGCTTCGATCAAAAGG
>JAUIGX010000012.1 GCA_030432435.1 Alphaproteobacteria bacterium | reverse complement strand
ATGTTCGTCGGCGACAATGGGAATCGCGCGGTCGACAAAAGGAACTATGCAGTTCTTGCCAACCAGGGCCTTGTAGCGCTCGTCGTCTGGATGAACGGCAACGCCAGTATCGCCCAGCATTGTCTCAGGCCGGGTGGTGCCGACGGTGATGAAAACACCGTCTTGCCCCTCGACAGGATATTTGAAGTACCACATCCGCCCTTTGGTCTCGCGGTTCTCTACTTCGAGGTCGGAGATGGCCGTGTGCAGCTTGGGATCCCAATTCACGAGACGCTTATCGCGATAGATCAGCCCCTGGCGATGAAGCTCTACGAAAACCTTGGTGACGGCCTTTGACAGGCCATCGTCCATAGTGAACCGCTCACGCGCCCAATCCGGCGAAGCGCCGAGGCGGCGCAGCTGATGCGTAATGACGCCTCCGGACTGCTCTTTCCACGACCAAACACGCTTCACGAACTCTTCGCGGCCTAAATCACGACGATTGGTGCCGGACTCTGCAAGCTGCCTCTCCACCACCATCTGGGTGGCAATGCCCGCATGGTCGGTGCCCGGCTGCCAAAGCGCATCGCGCCCGGTCATGCGCTTATAGCGAATGAGGGTATCCTGGATGGTGAAAGTCAGCGCGTGGCCAATGTGCAAGCTGCCCGTTACGTTGGGCGGCGGCATCATAATGGTATAGGGCGGCACCGAAGAGTCCGGATGAGCGGCGAAATCCCCCGCCTGCTCCCAGCTTTGATAAAGGTCTTCCTCGACCTCGCCCGGATTATACGTTTTTTCCAGCATCGCTCCGCCGTCCGCTTCAGGCCGTTAATCTGTAAATGAAGAACGGCAAGGGTTTACCCGGCCCGGCGCCAATGCGCAACCAGGCCCGCTGCGAAGCCAGACGTTTAAGATGAGGGAAAGCCGGGCCGAGAAGGCCCGACAAAGAGTTACATACGCTCGGAACGGGTAACGATACGCTCGATTTCTTGTTTAACGATGCGCTCGACCATGTAAGGCAGGTTGGTATCAAGCCACTGCTTCAGAATAGGCGTACAAATTTCACGCACCAACTGCTCCAGCGTCATACCGTGATTGCCGAGCTGAACCGCCCGTTCGCTGGCAACGGCCTGAGCGAGCTGCGCTATGGATGCGCCCGAGGCCTCGGCCACCGGATCGGCCACGAGACCCGGACCGTAGTCCTCCTGGTAGTCTTGTTGGTAATCCTGTTGATAGGGCTGCTGTTGACCAAATACCGGACCAGGTTCGGGCTCTGCCGCATATTGGTCGTCGGTTTCTTCAACAATCATCTCATCCGAGAGCTCTAGCGGCTCATCGGCAGGCATTTCTGAATCGTATTCGGGTTCAGGTTCTGGCGCTTCGTCGAAAATAGACGGTGCCGGCTCGTCTGCGGCCTCCATCGGCGCCGGTTCCGGTTCAGGCTCCGGAGCTGGCTCTGGTTCCGGTTCAGGCTCCGGAGCCGGCTCTGGTTCGGGCGCAGGCGCAGCTTCAGCCTCAGGGGCTTCGCCGCCGCTTTCCTCATCTTCGGATAATATCTTCCGAATGGAGGCTAGGATGTCCTCCATTGAAGGTTCTTGTTGGCCTTCAGCACTCATACTTTGCCCGCTCCCACCAGCTTTGCGCTTGGTATTTCGCAGTAACCTAGATGAAAAGGTTAAACAATTCTATAACACGCACATCATTTTCGCCCCCGCATTTTTTTCGGGAACAAATGATTGCACAGGTCGCGAGCTACGAACGGGCTACGTGTATAGCGTGAAAGCTACCGGTTGCCGTCGTTACCGGCATCAGCATCACCGCCGAACGCCTGATATTCAACGTCATCGAAATGCGCTTCGGGATCGTAAACCGGCACGTCAAGGCTCATCTCCGCTCCGGTTAATGCCCCCATCGCAGACAAGAGCTGATAGGCCGCCACAACTTGGTCGCGCTGCGCGCGCACAAGATTGACGCGAGAATTCAAAAGACGCTGCTCTTCCTCTAGCACATCCAGAACGGTTCGCGCGCCGACTTCCGCCTCGCGCTGCACACCCTCGAGCGCAATCTCATTGGCGCTGACCTGCGACTGGAAAGATTCAATCGACGCGCTCGTCGCTTGGAGGTTCTCCCACGAGGTAGTCGCAAAATTGCGCGCGTCTAAACGCGCCTGATCCGCCAAAAGCCGCTGCTGCCCGGCAGTATGTTTAGATTGACGCAAACGCGCGTACTCGGCACCGGCCTGGTAGATGGGAACACTCACCTGCGCGACCGCCGACACGTTTTCGGAGCGTGATTTATCGGCCACGGTGTTCCAACCCCGGCCATAACTACCGACAATTTGAACCGAAGGCAGAAGCTCGCCGCGCGCAAGAGAGATAGCCTCGTTTGCTGCCCGCGCCGTGTAATCTGCCGCAAGATAGTTGGGGTTTTGGGCAATAGCGGCATCGAGCGCCGCCTGCAGAGAATCCGGCAACAGACCGGGCAGCGGCGGACGTTCGAGATTCTCCGGGGCCTTCCCGACAATATTTTGATAGGTCGAGCGCGCTTGCTGAAGAGCGCCCTCTGCCTGAACCAGCGCCGCTCTTGCCCCGGCCATATTTGCCTCGGACTGCGCCACATCTGTTCGAGTGATTTCACCAACGCGGAATCTATCGTTGGTCGCCTCCAACTGGCGGCTCAAGACCTGAACGTTATTCATTTGTAGATCAACAACCGCCTGATTCTGCAAAACGTCCAGATAGGCTGTGGCGACCTGCAGTAAAATCTGGGCTTCAGTCGCTTCAAGGCGCGCGCGCTGCGCAGCAACCTGATTGCGTGCCTGGGCCGTTTGCGCAAGTGTCCGAAAACCCCGAAAAACCGGCTGTATAAATTGAACTTGCACGGACTCAGATGTCCGCTGGACGACGCCGCCAGTCACCACCTGCCCAACGCCACCGCCGGCAAAGATCTGATTTTCGTTGCGGTTGCGCGTAATATTTCCGTTCACGGTAAGGCTTGGGCGCCAGCCGGACAGCGCGATCGGTACATTTTCATCGGTTGCACGCAATTGCGCCCGCGCGGCCAGCAGATTTGGGTTGCCTTGATAAGCCATCGCCATGGCTTCCTGGAGAGTGTCGGCCGATGCCGGCGCAGCCAGCAAGCCCAATGCGACCCCCCCGAAAAGCGCGAATTTTAAATGGCTCTTCGCCAGCGAATGTCGTGCCATGTCATGCCGTCCGTCTAAATTGCAATATCAATGATCATCCCCGGTGAGGGTTTATCGTCTATCCGAAGCCTACCCCAAACACCACCGCTTTCATGCAACGCTTTGAAACCACACGATCCGTCGGAATATTTGCAACGCACACCGAAAGACACAGGCAGCCGCCGCACCTTGCCGAAAGCAAATCTAGAAACAACCACCCATACTATTAAGGTATTTTATTAACAACGCATATTAAAGCATTGTTATAATTATGGTTTTTAATGAAATAGACGAAAGCCATTGCCTTGCCCCAAGCGGTTCAAGGATTTCAACAAAATATCTCGCTATTTATTATGGCTTGAGAAAAGCAATCCAGAATCTAGAAAACGAACTGCGCCTGCTTCTCGAACCCAGGAAGGCACGGCGTCATTGCATCGAACTCTTGCCGACTACCATAGGAGTCCCCGGACCGGGTAACAAGCGTGGCGCGGCCGACGGGCCCCTCGCGAACAACGCATACCAGACGCCCGCCATCTTTGAGTTGCGCACGGAATTCCTCGGGCAACTCTTCCACTGCACCGTCCACGATGACGGCATCGAACGGACCCGTCCACCCGGACTTGAGCGCTCCGACAACCACTTTCACATTTTCAATGCCCAATTCGGCATAGGTCTTCGCCGCCCCGCCCGCTAAATCGGAATCGCTTTCTAGAGCAACAACCGACTCAGCCATGCGCGCGGCCACGGCTGCCAAGTAGCCTGTCCCCGCGCCAATCACCAATACTGAATCGGTGGCCTGTAGTTCGGCCAACTGGATTAGGCGCGCGACAATCATCGGCTCCATGACAAAACGCCCCTTGCCAATGGATAAGTCTTCATCGAGGTATGCGAAGCTTTGCTTATCGGCTGGCACGAACTTTTCGCGAGGGACATCGCTCATCGCGTCGACCACAAGTGGGTCGGTCACCTCGGAGGTTCGAATTTGGCTCGCCACCATTTTTTCACGGGCGACGTTAAAATCCATGGCTTATCCCCAAAAACACTGAATTATCGGCTTTCGCCGCTTATACGCGCTTGCTGAAAATTTCACAACGGCGTGAAAAGGGCTTCAAAAAACAGACTGTTATTCATCAAATCCGTATGGATGCCTTGACCGCCAATTACCACCCTTCTATATAACCGTGCCTTTTGCAAAGGAGGCCTTCCAAAACTTGAAGCTACGGGCTCAAAGGGCTTAGGGCTGAGAGTAAGAAGGCCGAGTGGCAGAGTGGTCATGCAGCGGACTGCAAATCCGCGTACGTCGGTTCGATTCCGGCCTCGGCCTCCACATTTGCAAGACGCTGGTCCGGCGTAGCTCAATGGTAGAGCATGCGACTGTTAATCGCAGGGTTACAGGTTCGAGTCCTGTCGCCGGAGCCATATCCCCCGCACCCGGGGTTTCTCTCGACCTTCCAAATTTTCGATGTTTACTAACCGGCGAGCGCCTTTGAGGACTGCTGAGGGACCGCGCGGCCAATACTTATCCAGCGACTATGATCGGTTGATCATGCCCCAGGCGAAAGAATCATCTTCTCGCGGGCCACAATCGTTCCATCCCACACCTTGCGGGCTTCAAGTTCCAGCCCACGCATAAAATCGTCGTTGTGATCGGGATCATGATGAAAAATGGCCAGATTGCGGACACTGGCGGCCTTGCAGAGCCGTATACCTTCCTGCCACGTCGAATGCCCCCAACCAACTTTTGAAGGGAATTCGTCGTCCGTGTAAGTGCTGTCATAGATGACCAGGTCGGCGCCCTCGATAAGCTTCAGAACGTTTTCGTCCGGCTTACCGGCGACATGCTCGGTGTCCGTGACATAACATAAGGACCTGCCGCCATGCTCGATGCGGTAACCCGTGGCGCCGTTCGGATGATTTAGCGGCATTGTCTTAATCTGGACACCACCATCCATTTTCCAGGATTCGCCCGCCTCAAAGTCCTCAAACGTCAAATTCGCTTGCAACGCCTCAAGAGGAACCGGAAATGTCGGATTAGCCATTTGGCTGGCCAACACATTTTCAACGCCGCCCGCTTTAGAAAGGTGGCCAGCGCATATCGTGAATTGATTGTTGGGCATGAAGGCCGGTCCAAAGAACGGAAACCCATTGATGTGATCCCAATGGGTATGGGTCAGCATCAAAACGCCCTTTTTGACGCCGTCACGAATAAATTCTTGTCCTAAGTTGCGAATACCCGTTCCCGCATCAAGGACAATACGATGGTCCCCGGCAAAAACCTCCAGACAACTGGTGTTCCCGCCATAAACCACATGTTCTGGTGACGGACACGCAATGCTGCCGCGAACACCCCAAAATTTAACCGCTAATGTCATTCAGATTCGCACCCAGTTGCATCGCAGTCGCGGCTCCAGCTACGTCCGCAGCCTCCCTGCAGCGCGCGCGTTTAAGCTTGTAACATCCTTGATATACCACGAAAACAAGGAAAGTAGGGTTCTGCCTCGCGCGCGAACCCATCGATATCGGAGCCCCCTATGGACAAGAAACCTCTGGTTGTTGCAACCCGCCGTTTGCCGAGGGCTTGCGAGGAACGGTTGGCGACCGATTACCTCTTTAGAATGGGAGACGATGACGCCAACTATTCGGCAGAAGCCCTAAAAGCCCATACCGAAGGCGCTGCGGGGCTACTGGTGACCTCTGCCGATACCCTGGACGCAACTGCTATAAACTCATTGCCGGACACGATCCGGGTCGTTGCGACCTTTTCGGTCGGATATGAGCATATAGACCTAGAAGCTGCGGCTGCGCGCGGACTGAAGGTGTGCAATACGCCCGGGGTCCTAACTGCTGCAACCGCCGACATTACCCTTTTCCTCATTCTGGCAGCCACACGCCGTGCGCGTGAAGGCCAGGCTCTGATGCTTGCCGGCACTTGGAACGGCCTCCGCCCAACACAACTCCTAGGGTCACAAATTACCGGCAAACGCCTTGGTATCGTCGGGATGGGCCGGATTGGCAGGGCCGTAGCCTCCCGTGCGCGCTCGTTCGGCATGGAGGTATCTTATCACAACCGTAGGCCAGTAGCCGAGGGCATGGACGCCGGGGCGTCTTATGTACCTAGCCTAGAGGGTCTGTTGTCGCAGAGTGATGTCCTATCGCTTCATTGCCCGCTTACGCCTGAAACCAAAGGCCTGTTGAACGCTCCGCGGATCGCGCAGCTACCTGACGGAGCGGTTGTCATAAACACCGCCCGGGGCCCACTGATCGACGACAACGCGCTGATCGCAGCACTTCTCTCGGGCAAAGTTTCGGCCGCCGGCCTAGACGTCTACGCAAATGAGCCGAATCTTGATCAGCGCTATCTGACTCTGGAAAACGTTTTTCTGCTGCCTCACCTAGGCAGCGCAACCTTGGAAACGCGCACGGCTATGGGGATGCTCGCCATTGACGGCATAGACGCCGTTTTGGCCGGCCGCCCACCTCTACATTGTCTCGTCTGAACGATTATGTGGAGGATGACGAGGAGGATGACGTTGGCGACGAGGATGAAGCATTAGACTGCTGGGATTGCTGAGAAGGTTTGTTCGACCCAACATAAGCTGCGGTACAATGCTCCAGGCAATAAGGCTTCCCCGGAACTACCGTCGCCCCGCAAAAGTGAAAATCGTCGTGCTTCGGGTCACCGATCGGCCAGCGACAGGTCTGCGAGGACAGATCCGTCAGGGTGAAAACACGCTTTTCCTTCTTGGGTGCGGCGGCCTTTTGCTGACGCTTGATCGGCGACGGGCGGCCCTTCAGACCGAGCCTATGCGCTTTGCCGACCACAGCATTCTTAGAAACGCCTAAGCGCTTTCCAATCTCACCTGTCGTGAGACCTTCGGACCACAAGCTCTTCAATTCTAATATTTTTTCGTCTGTCCAGCCCATGGCTTATGATCCTTCAGCGCCGTAGAAAGCGGGAAGATACTCGGCGCAGAGCGCCGTGTCCACTCCGAGCCCATCAAAGCTCCAGTATCGGCGCATCCAAGGAAAATGCAGATTTGGGATCTTCAATCTCTAGCACCCAGAGATCTGGGTCATATTTAAGCTGTCGGGCAAGATAAGCGTCGGCATCGGCTTCCGGCACCGGATCAGGTCCGCTGGCCCTCAGCCAAGCGGGCAAGCCATCCGGATCGGTAACACCCGAAAAGACCTCGCATCCGGCTGAAAAGCGATTAACTTTTATGAATAGAGCGCCCGCCTCCGGGTCGCCTTTGCGCGCAACCGCCGCCATAAAGCCCCCTACGGCGCAACGCCGAAGCCAAGCCTGGACCCGGAACTCAGTCTTAAGACGATCAATAGCGAATGGACGGTCAGACACGGGCCAAAAAATCTCCAAAAATGCTTAAGCCTTTGATAAGACTTTTGGTTGAGGCTTTGATAGGACTTTCTGCTACAGTCCAGCACTACAACATGGGGTATTGAGGAGCAGAAGGCGCAAATGAGCGCCTCGCTCTTTCGGGGATAACCAAATACATGACTCGTCTTAGCCACAGCAGGCCTTTCTAGCCATGATGGGAATAATCGGAATCATATTCGTATTCGTCATGGTGTTTGGCGGGTATCTCCTCCATGGCGGTAGTATTGGCGTGATTTTAGCCGCCCTCCCCACCGAGATGATGACAATTCTCGGTGGCGCAACCGGCGCGCTCATCATCGGCAACACCGCAGGCACGCTTAAAGGCGTTGGCCGCGGTCTTGGACAAGTTTTCTCTGGCCCAAAGTGGAAAGAGCAAGACTTCAAAGACATGCTGTGCCTGCTGTTCACGATTACAAAAATGATTAAGTCGAAGGGCATTCTCGTTATCGAAGCCCATATCGAGAAACCCGAAGAAAGCACAATTTTTCAGAAATATCCCCGCATTCTCGAAGATCACTTCGCAACCGATTTTATCGCCGACACCCTGAGAATGCTTTCCATGAACCTTGACGATCCGCATCAGGTGTTTGATGCGATGGAATCTCAGCTTGAAAAGCATCACCACGAAGGGCTGCGCCCCCAGGAAGCCCTCCAAACTATGGCTGACGGCCTACCGGCCATTGGTATCGTTGCGGCGGTGCTTGGCGTGATCAATACAATGGCGTCAGTTACCGAACCCCCTGAAGTTCTTGGCGGAATGATCGGCAGCGCGCTTGTTGGAACGTTTCTGGGCGTGTTCCTCGCCTATACGATCGTAGGGCCATTCTCCGTGCGCCTGAAGGCTATTAAGGACGAAGAACACCAGTTTTATATGATTATTCGTGATGTTCTTGTGGCACACCTGAACGGAAATGCCCCTCAGGTGTCGGTTGAAATAGGTCGGGGCAACGTTCCTAGCGATGTGCAGCCATCGTTCTTTGAACTGGAAGAAGCCCTGAACTCGACGACGGATTCATAATTCCGGCGCCCGGATGATCTGCCCGCATTCGCGACGGGACTGTTAGTCCCACTTTAACCTCCCATGTGGACAATGGATGAATAGGACGCAACCTTGTACGCCCTATTCGTTGTTAACCGACACCATGTCGTGTAATACGCTACGAACTACACCCTAAAGCAGAGCGCAGAGATTTCGATGAGACAACCAAGACTGCGCAGCGCGGTGAGCACCAGAGTTTAGAAACCGGCCCGCTATGTCGCAATGCAATCCGATTATAGATAGCGACATTGATTCGCTCTTCAGCTTACCGCTGAACATCGTCCCCATCAAAACTGAGGGGCTGGCCCGTTCAAAGCTGGTCAAGAACAGTCACTTGGTCGGCGTCATGGAGCTTTTCGCCGAGCGCGAGACCGGAAGCGGCCAGATTTACATTCCTGACCTGCCCAAATTTTTTAAATGGAAAGAAGGGGCCGGCCATCCAGACATGGCCATTATTCACGCGCTGGCTCCACTGCCGAGCTATGACGTGTACAGCCTCCGGCGAACGCTGCGCGATGCGGGGGTCGTCGTAGATAACTACGACAAATTGAAACTCTCGGACGGAAAGAACAAGGAACTCACAGGATACATGTCGAAATTCACCTTGCCCTTGATCCGCCAAGTATACGGCGATGACAGCAAGGATGTCGGCAATTTCCAAGATCTGGTCGGAATGTTCAAAGATCCCGACGTCAAAAAAGCAATCGCTCAGCTGAAGAAGATGG
The DNA here is from genome assembly GCA_030432435.1 of Alphaproteobacteria bacterium. Classification (GTDB taxonomy): domain Bacteria; phylum Pseudomonadota; class Alphaproteobacteria; order Rhodospirillales; family Rhodospirillaceae; genus UBA11612. The sequence continues at coordinate 19,671 of JAUIGX010000012.1, read as the reverse complement.
CCGAGAAGTTAAAGATCACAATTGATCAAATTCCGCGATTTCTAGAGAACTACGGCGATATCTTTCTGTCCCTCTCCTACTACAACCATTGCCTTGATCGGCTCACCCCCCTCCTTGAGTCTTTTATTTTCTCGATGAAGGACATGCGTAAAAGCATGCAAGTGCGCAACGATCGCAATTTGATGGCCGAAATGGATAAGGTGGAGAAACGGATCACTGGACTGATCAGCTTTCTAAAGCGCACATTTCAAGATTTTGCCACCATGTCTCAGGACATGTGGGACAATTTATCGGCCGCAAAGTTCGAGCAAGTTAAAGACTATATTGAGTCCACGCAGGTTAAAGTGGGGACTGTGTTGTGCGGCTTGACGGTGAAGATGAACGCTTGGGTCGTTCGCTTCCCCAATTCACGTGCGGGCGGTCCCGGCGCAAAAAGCGAATTTATCATGACCGATATGCGCCAAGGCCTATCGGAAATCGTCGGAGTTGCCCGCGGCGAAGCCTGGACGCCACCAGAGCACGTTTAGCCGTACCCTACTCTTCAACAATCAGTTGCCCATAAATCCAAGGATGCTCCTTCGACGTATAGGTGAAGAGTCCTGGCGTATTAAATGTCATTGTCGCAGATTTACCCGGCGGGATCGGGCCCGAGGCCCATGAACCGTCCTCCGCCGTTACGTCCCGCGTAATCTCACTATTGTTCGTCCATGTGACTGTATCACCGACATCAATGCGCGCTCTGACCGGCACCAGGGCATAATCATCGGTGAACTTTTCCCGGGCATGCAGGCTAATCGTGCTGTCTTGCTGGTCGGCCATTAAAATTTCGCCGGTCGGCACAACTCGTCCCGCAAAACCGGACACAGAATCAGGTTGAGGCGGTCCGCCGGCTGCAGGGTCCACTGTGCCCCCGAGGGCAAAACTCCATACCGTCTGCCCGGCGATTACGCTGATGAATTGCTTACCTTCGGCTTCATAGACCGCCACGGGGCCGGCTACAGCGGCGCCGGTCTGAAATTGCCAAAGCAGACTGCCGGTACGTGCATCGTAGGCTTGCAGATTTCCATCCGGCTCGCCGTGGAGCAATAGACCGCCAGCGGTCGTAGTTGCACCACTACCGTTCGAGATCGGGCGTGGCAGCTCCTTTTGCCAGCTAATCTTTCGCGTAGCGGCATCGAACGCGACCAGTAAACCGTAAGATTTAATTCCGGGAACCGGCGTACTACCGCCGCTGAAATAATACGGATCGCGCGCACGGCGAGTCCAACCTGCGCTTACGGACCCTGTTATGTAAAAATGATTCGTCTCGGGACTGTAGCTCATAGGCGCAAAGCGTGTCGCGCTGCCAGGCAGCATTATGTTGGGGTCGTCGTAATCAACCGCGTCAAAAAAACAGCCCAACTCGAATCCTGCGGGAACTAAGTCTTCTTGAACACACGGAAATCCGACTTGATCGGCATCTACTGGAAACGGCTGCGTCGCCGCACTGTGAAGCCGAGCCACCTGCCTGCGCGGTAGATCCTCGATAGGATGAAGCGGCTCGCCGGTTTCTCGGTTAAACAAGAAAACGTGACCGTCCATCCGCATCGCGGCTAGCGCCGGCACTGTCTCACCATTGACGTTTGCATCGTAAAGCACCACCGGCGCGCCGACATCGGCTTCCCACATATCATGGCGGGTCATTTGAAAGTGCCAACGATACTCTCCCGTGGCGAGGTCCACGGCGACCACCGAGGTCGTGTACAAATTATCGCCAGCGCGAACTTCGCCGCCCTGCATGGGGAAAGCATTGCCCGTGCCGAAGTAGGCCAAACCTAATTCAGCATCCACCGCCTGGCTGGCCCATACCCCCCCGCCACCTTGCTTCCACGCATCGGTATCCTGCGGCCACGTTTCGTTTCCGGGCTCTCCGCGCCCCGGTACCGAACGAAACTCCCAGACTTTCTCACCTGTCTTTGCATCAAGGGCGACCGTGCGCCCGCTGATGCCGGCATCACCACTGCCGATACCGACCAAAACCATGCCCCTGGCATAGATCGGGGCGGCCGCAATAAATTCCCCCGGCGGAACAGGGTCGGCACCCGCACGTCCATTCCAAATTTCTTCCCCGGTCTTTTGATCTACAGCAACGACATGAGCGTCATTGAGACCGACAAAGACCATGCCTTCACCTGTCGCAGCCCCTTTCACGAGAACGGAAACCCCTGCCCCGCCGCGCGGCGTATACTGCCAGACGATCTCTCCGGTAGCTGCATTTAGGGCGGTAATACCGCCGACCCCGTCGCCAGTATCTTCAACGACTGCAACCGCGTCTCCCTGGCTCGCGTAAACCGAAGAGCCGCCGGCGGGCACAAACATCAGCCCATCCACCACCACCGGCACATCACGTGACACACCCCCCTTCAACTCGGTTTTCCAAACCGCTCCAAGGTCGCTAATGTTATCCGGCGAGATATCTTTTAGTGTCGAATGACGCGTGTTTCCCCAATGCCCCCCATGCAGCGGCCAATCAACCGACGGCGGCGCGGCTAAATCTGGATTTTGTTGCGAATCACAGGCGGAAATAAGCGCGAGCGCCCCTACGCAGAGACCTCGTACAAAAACACGAACCATGCCGCCCTCCCCAGAACGTTTTTCGCGTAGCGCCTAACTTCCCGAAACTATCAGTTCTTCAGGTTTCCACAAACCGTTGGACCTGAATAGAGTGTAAGCCCGAAGCTTCGAGAAAATTCCGGCAGAGCGAATTTGCCAATTGCCTAGAAGGTTTAAACACCTCGGTCGCGGGGGCCTTAACAATGGCTACGCGTCCTCAAACGAGACGACGACCTTCCCTTCGACCTTCCGCGAAACTACGTGGTTGATCGCCTCCACGGCCTGATCCATCGCAAACGTCTTTGAAATGTGCGGTTTGATTTTCCCGGACGCATACCAGTCCAAGAGTTCTTTTATATTTGCCTTGGCTGGCGTTTCGTTGGCGAGCACCCAGTTGCCGAAGAACACTCCAACAATCGCCGAGCGTTTTATAAGAACAAGATTCAATGGAATTTTGGGTATATCACCGGCTGCGAACCCGATAACTAAAAACCGGCCGCCGGGCGCGAGGCTGCGCACAGCTGGTTCTGCAAGCGGACCACCGACGGGATCATAAATCACATCCGCGCCTCGACCATCGGTGAGCGCCTTAATGGCATCCCGCAAATCTTCTTTGGTGTAGTTGATGGTTTCGTCCGCGCCGTACTTTTTACAAAGTTCGAGCTTCTCGTCCGTGGAGGCCGCCGCAATCACCCGCGCACCCATGATCTTTCCGAGTTCCACCGCAGTGATCCCGACGCCACCCGCAGCGCCCAAAACAACCAAGGTTTCACCCGGCTGAATCTGTGCACGATCTTTCAATGCGTGGTGGGACGTTCCATACGTAATGAAGAAACCGCCAGCGGTTACGAAGTCCATCGCATCTGGAATAGGAAATACAAGAGACGTATCAATTACCAAGTCCTGTGAGAAAGCGCCTCCGCCCATCGGATGCACCATCACCCGGTCGCCCGCTTTAAAAGCCGTGGCGCCCTCGCCCGTTTCGCGTACAACGCCCGCGCCTTCAAGGCCCGGCGAAAACGGAAAGGCCGGTTTGGCTTGGTATTTGCCTTGAATAATCAGGCTATCGGCAAAGTTAACGCCAGCGGCCTTCATATTGACCGCAACCTGGCCCTTGCCAGGATGACGCGGCTCGATATCGCCAATAACAAGACTTTCCGGCGGACCGAATTCTTTACACAGAACGGCCTTCATTTTTATTCCCCCCTCTAAATCACGCGCCTGTTTTAAGTCCGCGCACGAACGCCAGCACCTCATTTGCGAAAACCTCATTGGTCTCCATCGCCGCAAAATGGCCGCCGCGATCAAAGTCCGTCCAGCGCACAACGTTATAGACCTTTTCCACCATGCTACGCGGCGGAAAGGGTATTAGCTCTCTAGGAAACGCTGCAATTCCGGTGGGTAAATCTATCGTGACTCCCGGATCCATGAAGTTGCTGCGCTCGTCGCGGAAGCCGCGATAGAACCAGGTTGCAGTATTAAAGCTACGCGTCACCAGATAGATCATGATGTTGGTTAGGAGCTGATCTTTCGAAAAGGTGTTCTCAATATGCTCTGAACCATCAGGGCCGCGCCGATCAGACCAAGTATGGAACTTTTCGACGATCCAGGCCGCCACCCCCACCGGGCTGTCCATCAACGCATATGACAAAGTTTGTGGCTTGGTGCTCTGCAAATAGAAATAGCCGAACTCCCGCCGGCGAATTTTGTCCGCATTCTTTGCCCAGGCCTTTTCCTCGTCGGTTTCAGGCGGTACCGGGGCGTATACGCCGTACATGTTGTAATGCAGCGCCTTACATCCACCGCCCCTGGTCAAACTGTGATCATGCGCGATCCAGCCCGAAACGGCGGAACCCCAATCACCGCCCTGAGCGATGTAATTGTCGTAGCCAAGGACATTGCGCATAAGCTTATTCCACAGTGCGGCGGTACCGCGCGGGCCTATGGGTCGCTTTGGTTTTCCGGAAAAGCCATAGCCCGGCAACGACGGAATCACGAGTGTGAGACCGTCGTCCGCGTCGCCGCCGAACCTCTCCGGATGCGCGAGCCGGTCTATTACGCCATAGAATTCAAAGATAGAACCCGGCCAGCCATGGGTCATCAGCACGACTTCAGGATTGCTGCCCGAACCCCGCACGTGCAGGAAGTGGATGTCTTGCTCGTCTACCGTCGCGATGAATTGAGGATAACTGTTTAGGAGGGTTTCCGCTTTTCGCCAGTCGAATTTGTCCGTCCAGTAGGCGCACAGTTCCTTCATGTAGCTCATGTCAGACCCGTAGAGCCAGCGGTCGCCTTCTTCTACCTCTGGCATCTCGTGCCACTCGTATGCCTGCACCTTCCCTAGAATTCCGTCGATCGAGGCCTGAGGAATATCAATCGTGAAGGGCTTCGGGTTACTCATGACGCCGCGGCCTCTGAACTCAATTGATCCCATTCTTGCTGAATAGCCGACCACGCTTCGATCGCATCTTGCAGTTCTTTCTCCAGCTGGCCGTATTGCATTTGCAAGTCTTTAACGTCTGCCGAATTGTTTTCGTACAAACTTGGGTCGGCCAGCTTTTCCTTAATCAAATCCCGGCTGGATTCTATGCGTGAGACCGTTTGCTCGGCGCGGACAAGTCGTTTCTTGAGCGGTGCGAGCGCTGCACGCTGTTCTGCGGCCCGCTGCCGCTCTTCTTTTTTGTCGATTTTTGGTTTTTCAACCTTCACGGCATCCTGATGTGCGCTGCCATCAGCCTCGGCTTTGGATTTACCGCCCCCTTTGCCCAGCAAGAGAGAACGGTAGTCTGCCATGTCGCCGTCGTAAGGCGTTACTTTGCCGCCGTCCACCAACCAGAATCGGTCCGCAGTGAGTTCAATGACGTGAGGGTCATGGCTGATAATCACCACTGCGCCTTCAAATGCATTGATGGCCTGGGCCAGAGCCTGACGAGAATCCATATCCAAATGGTTGGTCGGCTCGTCAAGCAAAAGAATGTGGGGCTTCGCGACAGACATAAGGGCGAATAACAACCTAGCTTTTTCGCCACCCGACAAACTGCCGACTTTGGTATTCGCACGTTCCTGCGAAAACCCAAAACGGCCCAAGTGATTGCGCAGCTGCTGCTCCGCGTCCATCGGACGTCGCCTTGCCATCTCTACGATCGGAGTCGCGCTAAGGTCCAACTCCTCGGCCTGATGTTGCGCAAAATAGCCGACGCGAAGCTTGCCCGATTTACTGACATCTCCGCACATAGGCTCTAGCCGCCCAGCCAGCAACTTTATGAAAGTCGATTTGCCGTTGCCGTTGGCACCAAGCAAAGCGATACGATCATCATCATCTAGCCGCAACGACAGATTCTTCAGCACAACCTTGCCGTCATACCCAAGATCTACATTGCGCATGCTGAATAAGGGAGGAGACAATCCATCAGTCGGAGGAAAACTGAAATCGATGCTGCCCTCTTCCTGATGCTCGGCAACTACATCCATACGTTCAAGCATCTTCAGACGCGACTGAGCCTGTTTGGCTTTTGTCGCTTTGTAGCGGAAGCGTTCAACGAATTTTTCGATCTCGGCACGGCGCGCCATCTGTTTCGCACGGAGCTTGACGTTCTGCTCCAAGCGCATACGCCGCGTTTCTTCAAAGCGATCATAGCCGCCCCGGTACATCGTCAACTTACCGTTCTCAAGATGCATGATTTCGCTGACGGATCGATTGAGCAAATCGCGATCATGGCTGACCATAAGGATCGTGCCCGGATAGTGGCGCAGATAATCCTCAAGCCAGATTGTAGCTTCCAAGTCGAGATGGTTGGTCGGTTCATCGAGCAACAACAAATCCGGGCTATTGAACAAAAGGCCTGCCAAGGCCACGCGCATACGCCACCCACCGGAATACTCTTCGCAGGGACGCTGTTGGGCCTCCTCGTCAAATCCAAGGCCTGAGAGTATCCGCGCCGCCCGCGCATTGGCGGTATGGGCGCGCTTGTCATGTAGCCGAGTATGAATTGCAGCGATGCGATCAGGGTCCGTAGCGGTTTCCGCCTCGGCATTTAACTGCACCAACTCCTTGTCAGCCGCCAGCACGGTGTCAATCAGGCTTTCCGGGCCGTTCGGGGCCTCCTGACTGGTGATGCCTATGCGCCACCGGGGGGGAATAGAGATGGAACCGCCCTCGGACGTCAGCTGGCCGGTAATCAGGCGTAGCAGCGTCGTCTTGCCGGTGCCGTTGCGGCCCACAAGCCCTACCCGGTGGCCCGCGTCCACGGCGGCAGTCGCCTGCTCCAGCAAAATACGGCCGCCGATGCGGTAAGTGATGTTTTCAATCTGTAGCATGGCGGGCGGTTTATCATGCTCGGCGGAAATAGGAAATCCGTCGGAGGCCCGAAAACGGTTGCGGGCGCTGCCGCCAAAGGCTAGGCAAACGGTAGGCGTACGGGGCCAATGTAACCGGAGAGGACACACACCATGCGGCGCACGATGGGGTTGGCGACAATTGCCGGCATATTGCTAGCCATTCTGATTGGCCTTGTAGTTGTCATGGTCGTAACGCGCACCCCGCCCGCCCCCCTGGTCGTCCAATCCAATGAACCTAAACACTTTGAGTTGATCGACACCAATGGAGCGGTGGTTACGCCTGCGAACTTTGCGGGAAAGTGGTCGCTTTTGTTTTTTGGATTCACGCGCTGCCCGGATGTTTGCCCCACCACCTTGATCGACATGGGCCAGCTGCTTGAGCGCCTCGGACCGCAAGCAGAGCACATCCAGCCGGTGTTCATTTCCGTTGATCCCGAGTGGGACACACGCGAGCGGATGGCCGACTATATGGAAAACTTTGATCCACGCATTGTCGGCCTTACCGGCTCCATGGAACAGGTAAGCACCGTCGCAAAAAATTACAGCGTCTTCTTCCGCAAAGTCCCGCTTGAAAACGACGGATATACGGTTGACCACAGCGCTGCGCTTTACTTGCTGAATCCCGAAGGCATCTACGTCCGCCCGTACTCGTGGCAAGATGGATCCGAAGAATTAGCGCAAAAGTTAAGCGCGGTGATGAATGAGCGCTAAGCCTGATCGCTCGGAAAGGCGGCGGCTGCAAAAAGATGATGCCCGGTGGATTGGCAAACCCATGGCGCTTAACACCGGGCGCCAGCCGTTTGAAGCCAATATCCGGCACCTGGTCGCCATTCTGCGCGATACCACCAAACCGCATCGGGCCTCGGAAGCTGCCGCTTACACACAACGGCTCTATGATCTTACCATCAAGAGTGCACGACCGGAGAAAGTGGCCTGCGCCAAAGGCTGCTACTACTGCTGTCACACATTTGTGACTGTCGTACCGGCGGAAGTTTTCCGCGTCGCACGAGTGCTGCAAAAGCGCGGCCCCGCCGTTAAGCAATACATTGACGAGACTCACGCTAAAACGTCGAGTATTGCGCAGACAGAAAAGTGGCGCGCGCTGGTGCCTTGCCCGCTTCTGGAGAGCGAGGCCTGCTCGGTACACGACGTGCGGCCCCTCACCTGCCGTGGATGCGTCTCGACCTCGGCGGAAATCTGTTACCGGGTCTATATGGACGGCAAGGAAGAAGTTCCACCTGCACCGCTTGAGTATCATAGCGTGACCACAGCAGCGGCCGCGACCTTATCGGCAGCCTTGCGCCTTGTCGGGTTGCCCGATCGCACCCTGGACTGGAACGGCGCTTTAGCGGCCGCCATGGCTTCACAGGACTCCGAGGATCGCTGGTTGTCCGGAGAGGATATTTTCGAAGGCGTCACCCAGGGGGTCGGAACGGAACCCGGGACACCATTCGACAACCTGGTGAGAGAATTGGTACAAAACGTAGCGCCAACGATCTAGGACACTCGTTGAGGCGCACGCGGGGGCGGGAGGGGGAAACCGCTAGTGGCGCGTCTTACCAACGCTATTGTCGTTTTTTTTGAACGGTGGATGCCGGACTCGTTTGTCGTGGCCATCGTACTGTCGGTGCTGACATTTGCCCTGGCCGTCACTACCGCCGGCGCCACCCCTGGCGATACCATTGCTGCCTGGGGCGATGGGTTTTGGGACCTTCTCACCTTTACCAGCCAGGTTATGCTCACGCTTCTCCTGGGGCATGCTCTGGCCTACACCCCGTCGATGCAACGCACCTTGAAGCGCATCGCGGCCACCGTGCGCTCGCCTCAGGGCGCATACCTCACGGTAGCTTTCATCAGTTCCGGCACGTCTCTATTTTCCTGGGCGTTGGGACTCGTGGCGGGCGCAGTTATGGCGCGCACAGTAGGCGCCGTAGCGCGAGACCGAAGTATTCCAGTTCATTATCCTTTGCTCGTCGCGTGTGCCTATTCGGGAATTGTCATCTGGCATCAAGGCTTATCAGCCTCTATCGGCCTTGCCATCGCTACTCCAGGGCATTTTCTCGAAGACTCCATTGGGATTATACCTGTTTCGCAAACCTTATTCACCTCGTGGAATGCCGTCACAGCCCTCGTAATTCTTCTGACGCTACCGTTCGTGATGGCGCGGTTGCGGCCCGCGGATACGGCCTGCCGCCCCCTGCCCGAATTTGCGAGCGCGGAAACTGACGACGCAAGCGCAAACACCGACGCCGACCAAAAGGGCACGCCCGCCGTACGGCTTGAAAATAGCCGTAGTTTGAATCTTCTATTTGTTGCGCTTGGCCTTGCTTTTTTATTCATCGAATTCATCGCACGTGGAAAAGGCCTCAACCTCAATCTACTCAATTTTATTTTTCTGGTGGTTGGCATCGCCCTGACACGCTCGCCCATGCACTACCTGAGGCTGATCGTTACCGCTGCGAAGGTCGTGGGACCGTTCCTGCTACAATACCCGTTCTACGCGGGAATCGCCGGCATGATGGCAGACACGGGCTTAGCGCGGATGGTGGTCGATTTATTTGTGCAAATTTCGACCGCACAGACGTTGCCTATCACCACTTTTTTCAGCGGCGCGATTTTGAATCTCTTTATTCCCTCCGGAGGCGGTCAGTGGGCCGTACAAGGGCCGATCGCCATGCAGGCTGCGATAGAATTGGGCGCTGATGTCCCGCTCACCGCTATGGCTGTCGCATTCGGCGACCAGTGGACAAATTTGATCCAGCCGCTCATTGCGATCCCCGTTCTTGCGATAGCGGGACTGCATGTGCGGGACATCATGGGCTACTGCGCGGTCGCGCTTTTGTACACCGGGCCGATTTTTATCATCAGCATACTTCTGAGAATTTAGGACAGGTCTGACACTCTCATGCTGTCAAGATTCACGAATACTCTTGTTGCCTTCTTTAATCGTTGGATGCCCGATACGCTTGTCGTCGCGCTGGTGCTCACCGCCATCACGTTTGCTCTCGGGATCGGACTGACAGAGACAGGGCCCGTAGAAGCGGTCGCGGTCTGGGGTGACAACCTCTGGAACCTTTTGGAATTCACCAATCAGGTCATTTTAATCATTCTGCTGGGATATGCCCTGGCCCAAACACCCGCTATGCAGAAAGCACTGCGCGGCGCGGCGAGCCTCGTCACAACACCGTCCGGCGCCTATATCACTGTTACTTTTGTGAGCCTACTCAGTTCGTTTTTCGGCTCCGAAGGTTTTGGGCTAGTTGTCGGCGCGATTATCGCCCGCATTGTGGGAATCGCCGCCCGGGAGCGCAACATTCCAGTGCACTACCCGTTGTTGGTTGCCTGCGCATACTCAGGCTTTGTGATTTGGCACCAGGGCGTGTTCGCCCCTATTCCGCTGACCATCGCCACTCCCGGGCATTTCCTCGAGGGCATGATCGGCATCGTACCCTCATCAGAGACATTGCTGACCCCATGGAACGCTGCGGTGGCCGGTCTTATTTTCCTGAGCTTGCCCGTTGTCATGGCGCGCTTGCGCCCAGTTGACGATGCCTGCCGCCCAATCCCGACAGAAGCCCTCGCTGCCGAAGCCGATGATGGTGCGGCAGCTAACCCTCAACTGCGCAGCCCGGCCGCACGCGTCGAAAATAGCCGATGGCTCAACTTGCCGATTGTTCTCGCCGGTTTAGTGTTCCTTTATATTCAGCTCATTGAACGCGGCACCGGTCTAAGCCTGAACATTATAAACTTCTGTTTCCTGATTCTTGGCGTCGCTCTGTCACGGTCTCCCCTGCATTACTTGAATCTTGTCGTCGGAGCAGCCCGGATGGCGGGGCCATTTTTACTGCAATATCCATTATATGCCGGTATCGCCGGACTTATCGCCGGCACTGGCCTAGCGCAGATGGTTGTGGACCTTTTCGTGCAGATTTCGACAGCAAGCACTTTGCCAATTACGACCTTCGTAAGCAGCGCAGTTCTCAACCTGTTTGTGCCCTCTGGCGGTGGCCAGTGGGCCATCCAAGGCCCCGTAACCATGCAAGCCGCGGTCGAACTGGGGGCGAACATTCCCCTTACCGCCATGGCGGTCGCTTTCGGCGACCAGTGGACGAATTTAATTCACCCCTTCCTGGCTATTCCGGTTCTTGCAATCACCGGACTACGCGCTCGTGATATAATGGGCTATTGCGCCATTGCATTCCTATTCACAGGAGCCATATTTCTGATCTCCTTACTTGTCCTGATTTAACCCAGCGCTGTCTTCCTGGGATCCAAGTTGTTAGGATCGACCGAACTTCCATTCAAAGGAACTACATTTCACGATGATAGACCGCATTTTTTCGCTCATTAAAGGCACACCCGAAACACCGACACCCGAAGATAAGCCGGACGACCTCCGCATGGCCGTAGGTGCATTACTTGTCGAAGCGGCTTGCCGTGACGATACCTTTGAAGAAGGCGAGCGAGAAACCATCGAGCATCTCGTTGCCGAAAAATTTGAACTCTCGAAAGACGATACTCATGCGCTCATTGAAAGCGCCCACTCCGCCCAGCAAAGCTCCAACCAGCTTTACGGCTTCACGCGCGGTATGGTCGATAAGATGGAATATGAAGAGCGAGTGCATCTGATCGAAATGCTTTGGGACGTCGCCTATGCCGATGGCGTACTTGACCCAAATGAAGATGCTCTAATCCGCAAAGTAGCCGGACTTATATATGTTTCCGATCACGATCGCGGCGCCGCGCGGCGGCGAGTGATGGAGCGGCGGGCGGAGAATTAAGCAGGGAGATTGCACGCCATTGGCAAACACCAATTCATTCCATCAAATTTCATGAAGGAACAGCGGCGATATGATCTGGTGGCAACTCCGCATGATATCGCTCGTACATTTCTATATATGCAGCCTCAATGTGCTTTGTGACGAATTTCGAGTTAAAGACTGGACTAAGAAACTTGTTTTTTTGAACTTTTGTCCGAATTTCCAACAGTTGCGCAGGGTCGGTGGCTAGTTCAATCGCTTTGGATTCATAAGCCTCTTGAGTACGAACAATAAGTTCTGGCAGCTCAAGCGCATTTAACACGCTAGCTGCCATTCTGCTGGCGTAGGACTCTCCCATCAGCGTCAATACAGGCAGGCCCGCCCAACACGCATCGCTCGCCGTGGTTGCCGCCGTGTATGGATATGTGTCTAAAAATAAATCTACCGCACTATACAGTCCAAGATAATCCGATGTTGACAAAAACCCTTTGAAGATAATTCTGGCCGGATCAATTCCGCATCGCACAGCTTCATTTTTAATGTTTGACTTGGCGAGATCGTTTCCAATGTTCAGAAACAACACACTATCTTCTACTGCTCGAAGAATCCGCATCCAGCCATGAAACGTCGCCGGAGTGATCTTGATATGATTGTTGAAACAGCAGAAAACAAATTTTGAATCAGGTAATCCCAAACGTTTCCTTTGGACACCCATTTCAACGACGCCTCTGTCCAATGCTGCCACCTGGCGAGTTGGAATATAGACAATCTTTTCCGAATAGTGGATTTGGGACTCTTGCGGAATAAGCATTTGGTCCGCAATGATATAGTCATAGTATTCGGCGGCCATCGTACCCGAATACCCGAGATACCCCACCTGTATAGGAGCGGCCCGAAAGGAGAAAATGCCGGGCCGATTACCGGCCGTAAACCCTCCCAAATCAATTGCGATATCTATTTCAAGCTCGCGGGAGAGTTCCGCAACTTCTCGGTCACTCTTATTCGTAACATCGACAAACTTATTAAAGGCCGATTCCACCCTTGTACGCATGGAATCTTGCGCGTCTGAGCGAAATGAAAACGCTACAAGTTCGAATTTTTTTCGATCATGAAATTCAAATATTTCAACAGCAAGCTGAGCGACTGCGTGGTTCCGAAAATCGGCGGAGTAGTAGCCAATACGAATTCGCTGCGACTTAGGTCTTTTTGAGATGGGGCCCAGAGCAAGATTTAACGGATGTTTCGCGCGCATCCAAATCTCTGCCGCCGCTTTATGTAAGACGGGGTTGTCACATAATCTTTGTATATCTAAAGGGGGTGACACCTCGTTGTAATTCTCAATCTGAGATATGAGCTTCTCGACATATGTCTCCATCTCCGTCCAATCGCAGATTTCCATTTTCGTGTGCAATAACATGCCAAGGAGAAACGGAAAGCCGGGATTTGTCTCGAGCGCTTTCTTATAGCTGAGTACAGCTGCGTCTATTTTCTTGAGTTGCTTGAGAGCATTTCCGCGATTGTAGAACGCATCGGCATAGTCTGGTTTGAGTGCAATTGCTCTATCGTAGCTATCAACAGCCGCCTCCGGCTGACCCAACTTTGCTTGCGCGATCCCGAGATTCGAGTGAGCCTCGGCATAGTTCGGCGAGATAGAGATCGCTTTTTCATAGTCGGCAACAGCCGCCTCAAGTTGTCCGCGCTCGGCGAGCACGATGCCCCGATTGGAATAGGCACTGGCAAAATTGGGCTTGATCTCAAGGGCTTTGTCGTAGCTTTCTATAGCGTCATCCAGCCGCCCGGAGTCCGCCTGAAGGAGCCCGCGGTTATTGTAGGCCTCCGCGAACTCCGGCCTGATAGAGATGGCCTCATCGTATCTAGCGCTAGCCGGGCCCGACTGTCCAATCGCGGCCAAGACGATTCCGAGATTGCAGTGATAATCGGCATTATTTGGATGAAGTTGTGTCGCCTTGCCAATCAGGGCTATCGCTCTCTGCGGATCGCCCAATTGAAAAGTTACAATTCCTAGCAGATGCAGGGCATCTGCATGTTCGGGCTGCGCCTTGAGAACATCCTCATAGATTGCCTGAGCCTGCGCCAACTGCCCGTTTTGCTGAAGTGCGAAGGCTTTTCCAAACAAGGTAGACTGTGAGACGGTCATAAGAGTTTCGTCGACTAGCTTACAACTCGGCCAGGAAGTCCCGCTTGCCGATTTCAACGCCGCAATGACGCAGGATCGCATAGGCGGTCGTCGCGTGAAAAAAGAAGTTCGGCAGAACAAAGCCCAGCAAGAACTGGGCGCCTTTGAATTTCATTTCAACACGCGCATTAGCGGGCCCCAGCTGCAGCAAGATATCCTTTTCTTCAGTGCCGTCTATCTGCGAAGAATCAATCGTTTTGACGAAAGCCGCGGTTTTGGCCAGGCGTTCCTTTAGTTCGCCGAGGGTGGATTCTGTATCCGGAAATGATGGAATTTCGATGCCTGCTAGCCGTGCCACGCACCCCTTGGCCGAGTCAGTCATTATGTAGATCTGATTCTTGAAGGGCAGCATATCGGGGGCCAAGCGGTAGTTCACCAACACCTCTGGGTCGATTTTCTTCGCTTCACAGTGCGCCAGAGCTTTATCAATTAAGGCAGAAGTATTATTGAGCCCGCGCAGAAAAACAGGCGCGGAGGCTTGGTGCATAGAAAGCTGCATGAGTCGTGCTCCTAGTAGAGAGAAAGGCGCTATAATCGGCGCTGCGTGTTGAAAAGCAAGTGCTGTAGAAGGGATACATGACCTGACAGGTCTCTTGACCCTAAAGCACCTGACCTTAGGGAAAACAGCGTCCATTGCCGCCGCATGATTCTTACGGTACCTCCATCTTGGTATGATACCGTAGAAATATTGCTACTTCTGTTTTCTTGATTGCCGAACCGGCTATCGGCCACGATACTATGGCTTCCGAGCTTTTTTCACACTACACCCTACTAAATGTCGCTGCCGCCTTCTAAGGAATCCCCTTCAATGTCTAAATTATCTTTCGTTATTATTGAAGATGACTCCCTCATCGCCGACTTACATCGAACATTGTTGGAACGCGCCGGTCATACGGTTCACGTCACCCTTGATGCGACTGACGGTGTTGATTTCATAACCCAAGTTAAACCTGACATCGCCGTCATTGACATAATGATGCCAGGCATGGACGGCCTCGAGATTTGTCGTCGTCTTAGGCAGATTCCAGATTTAAAAAATCTAAAGATAATTGTGGTGACGAGCAAAAGTTACACTACGGATCATGATCGCGCCATTTCTATGGGCGCGGACGGCGTATTGCTGAAGCCGGTTGATCCATTGACTTTCGTCAACGATGTGCTTGCCTTTGCCGCCGACGATATGGACATAACCTACTGGGGCGTTCGCGGAACGATGCCTGTTCCCGGCCCCCACTCCTTGCGGTATGGCGGCAATACGACGTGCGTCACACTTGAGATGCCGCGGGATCAGTTTTTCATATTCGATGCGGGATCCGGTATTCGCCGGCTATCCAGCCACATCATGGCCACACGCAACGGTAAGCTTTCTAGCAAAGTCCTTATCACCCATCCGCATTGGGATCATATTAACGCTCTGCCGTTTTTCGTCCCTCTTTATATTCCGGGCAACGAGTTCGAGGTCATGGGCCCCGCGCAAGGTGCGACAACCATGAGAGAATTGGTCTCCGCCCAAATGGATGGGACTTATTTTCCAATTACTCTACGTGATCTCAGCGCACGGGTCTTTTTTAGAAATCTAGTCGAAGAAACACTCGAATTCGATGGCGTGCAAGTGAGCACGATGCTTCTGTCTCACCCGGGGAACTGTCTTGGGTACCGCATAACTATGCGCGGTAAAGTGTTCTGCTTTGTGACGGACAATGAACTCTACATGGAAAATGCTCCCGGATTCCAACAAAGTTATGTCGATAAACTGGTTGAGTTTGTAGGGGGTGCCGACGTTTTATTGACCGATGCCACTTACACCGATGAGGTCTATAAAAGCCGAGTGAACTGGGGACATTCTTGCGTCAGCAAAGTTGTTGAACTGGCTCATACCGCCGGGGTCAAAGAGCTGCAGCTGATGCACCATGATCCAGAGCAAACCGACGACGACATCGACCGTAAGCTGGATGACGCGCGATCTGCTCTAGCCAAATTGGGATCATCGGTCGTGTGCACGGCGCCTGCTGAAGGCGACCGCAAGCGGCTCAGCTCGGGCGGAAAGTTAACGAGCCTCGAACCAATCAGCCATTGAATCGTACGAATTTCGCTACCGATTGCGCATACTTTCAACGAAAGCAGCGACGTCCGGCCCCTTGTCTGCAACGCCGTTCCACTCTGACCGTGGACGAAGAAATCCATTAATTCGC
Organism: Alphaproteobacteria bacterium; assembly: GCA_030432435.1. Taxonomy (GTDB): domain Bacteria; phylum Pseudomonadota; class Alphaproteobacteria; order Rhodospirillales; family Rhodospirillaceae; genus UBA11612. The sequence goes on along the minus strand of JAUIGX010000012.1, from coordinate 3,592 downwards.
TCTTGCAGAGTGCGGACCTGCTCCAAATTCGCACGGCCGAGCCCGCGGCCGGGCACAACATAAATGTTCTCAGGCTCCATTTCTCTTAACCGCAAGACCAAGTGTGGTTCACGGAAACCGCGCCCCCCTGACGATTCATAGTCCCCGATTTCAACCGCCATCAACCGATCCATATCGATTAGTAGAGGGTCCGGGCCGGCAACCGCCAGCCATCGCGTTTCACGCGTCAGCAGAATAGGTGGATAGGTTTCTCCGCAGTCAATCTCGAGGGGGATTCCCTGCAATTCGGCGTGTTCACGCGTCATTCGCGTAATTTCGTATATCGCATGATCAAACCGACTTCGCGCGCGCCGCGCAATGGTTTGACCGCTATACGCCATCACAGCCAAAACCACTCCACCCACCCAGGCCACATTTGTCGTCAAATCAGGCCGCAGCATCGGGTCTTCCGGCATCACGATAATCCACGCGGACGGCACAAGCCCCAAGATTGCAATAGTCGTTAAACTGCTAGCGAGCACCAGCGCTCGGCGTACGCGGCGAAACTCCGACCATTGCCATGGATTACGCCATTCAGACGGGGTCACGGCCAAGACCGGTCGCTAAAGTGAGGCAAATCACTGCTGGACACCCCGGTTCTCGCGCCGAATGGGATCGTCAAAGTCAATCCCGCGGCAAAGTCTCGCCCGCTCGGAGCATGACTAACGCGCGCGTAACCGCCCAACACAAGATTGGGTCCCAGCAGAACGGCAGATCGAACCATGGAATCTGTTCCGAACTGAGATTGAGTTATGCCTTGAAATCTCGTGCCATCATCATCTAATGGAAATCTTGCAGCGGGCGCTTCCACACTATATTGCCATGCCGCTGTAACCCGCCCGGCAACCACCCATTTACCGCCTTCAAGTGTGAGAAAGTCGATGAAAGCGCCAAGGTTATGGCTAGCTTTTGGACTGTAGTATCCACCATGACCAATCGTGAAAAAGTTTGCGTTGTGGGCGTAGTGATCAAATCCATAACTTGGGCCGACACGTACGTAGTCAAATCCACTAGGCTTTAGCTCGTAGGTAAGGCTCGCCGAGGTTCCAACGTGTGTATTGTCGGCAACGCGATGTCCTCGTAACAGGTTCACTTCCGCATTCACGGATATAGAAAGATTCTGATTGAGTAGAGCTATGGCTCTAACTTCAGGTCCCACCTCAACAACTCTCCCCCAGGTCGCCCTTGTCGCTGCGTCTTGGCGCCCCGACATTGCCAACAGGCTATCCATCCGCGGCGTCGCACGCATGCTGATAGCGCCGATGAAAGACTCCCAATTGCGCTCTGCCGTTAACTCTATCGCCGGCAAGGGGGCCACATCGCCGCCAATCGGGGTTGTCCCTATGGTTACCGAGTAGGCACGGTCTATTTCTTCGAAGTCCCAGCGCCCCCACGGCATTGTGAGTACGGCTCCGGCATCCGGTACAACCCCACTGGGCTGCAATGACCCTATAGCTGCACCCTGCCCCGGTGTGCCGACGTGTAAATGCCCGGCCTCAAGGCCCAGACTAAACTTGTGTTTGCCGACAATGGTACTCGCGCTGATCGCCCCACCCTGCCATGTGAGTCGATCCGCACCCGATGCGCCGGTCTTATCGCGCACAAAAGCACCAAGCGTAATAGCCGGTTCTGAGAGGCCCTCTGTGTTGGGGGCCAGCACGCTGCTTGCAAAAACACTTCGCTTTCGAATGAGAGCTAGCTCTCCCATTTTTTCACGGTACATGGCCAAAAAGCGCGCATCGCCGGCCAAGGCGCGTGCTTCTAATTCGTCATAACGGCCGGTCGTCATGTAGGTCTGAATGAGCCCCTCCACGGCATCTGTTTCAGATCCTACCGTTTCCTCAAAAGCCTGAAGCGCGGCGTTGTAGTTGCCTTGGCGATAGTTGCTCCAGCCCGAAATAAGCCTCATGTCATCGCGCACGAGACCAAGCCCCCTCGCCGCGACATCAAGAGAGATTACTTCGGCCCAGTCTTCACTCTCGTAAGCACTAGCTGCACGTTCCGCTAAAGCATCCCCACAGGCTTGGGACTGTCGCGCGGAGCGATCCGGTTGCTCACAGGCCGCTAAGAAAAGCTCTGTATCCGCCTTGTATTCACCAAGCGCTAGAATGCGGCCATAGCGACTTTCCTCGGACTGCGGCCCGGCCTCAAAAAGAGACGCAGCACGAACACCATCGCCTGCGTCGAGCGCCACCCAGCCGAGGTCAGTCCGAATCTGTGACGCTTCATTAATTTCCGCAATTGCCGCCAGCTTCTCAGCCAATAGCCAATCGCCAGTTTTTGCGGCCTCGGAAGCAGCACTTGACGCAGCACCTGATATGATTTGAACGACCACCTCCCGGCCCTCGCTATCCGGGGGCAATACTCCCGCGTAGTATGTCGCCCGATCCCACTGGCCTAGTACCGAATGGGCTCTGACCAGCCCATATACAGCCGCTACATATTGATCGCTGCCGAATACGGCGAGCGCGAGAGCCCGATCAAACCATTCAACCGCAAGACCAAATTCCTCTGCATCTTCAAATGCCCGGCCCAACCGTTCGGCCGCACCGGAATCTGACCTCGCCTCGACGAGTTCAGACAAACCGGCGATACTTCTATCCAATAGTGTTCCGTTGCCTATTGCCTCTACGGTTGCGTCTACCCGCTGCTGGTAGCGGTCGGCCGCGACGTCGATTGTCGGTTTTCCGGATACAGCCGCACTTAGGTCCGGCGGCACTCGCCAGCTAGGATACTCTTCCTTGAGGCGTTCCAGCTCCGTGCGCGCGCTGCGCAAGTCCTGCCTGCGCACATGATACCAGACTCCGGAAGGGTCCGGATTTTCCCCAGACGCTGCTGACTCCGGAGCTTGCTCGTTCGGCGACGGCACCGTGAGTTCAAAGCCTCGCCGATCGAGCGATTTCAATTGAGCGGATCGATAGAGTCCATCCTGAGCCGCGCTGGAGAATCCACCGACTGCCGCAACGACCCCCAGAGTCACTCCGGCCCAAACCGCATTACGGCTGCCCATATGCACCTTCCGCGAGCGCCGTCAGCATAAGCAAGCTCGTGCTATAATAATCTTCATCAGCCATCTTCTGGACATTCTCTGGCCGCGAAGCTTTGCCCAGCACCATACGGGCAACAGCATCCATACCTGCGGCCTGCCTTTCTACCGAGGTTTCCCCGGAAGTGAGGTCTATCCATGCTGGCGCTACTTCGCCAGCACCAAAGTCCGACCAAAACTCGGTTATGGAGCGAAGATACGGGGCATCATCGTGACCGCTCCATGCAAGATATAACGGTATGCGAATAGCATCATATCCGAAGCGGGGTGGGAAGCCGCCGGCTGGCCGCAATGTTCCGAGTGTTTCAAGCCAGTCGGGTGGCAGGCCGTTATCTCCAAATTTGGCGTTTTCAATCAATCGAAGACCGGTAGCGATTACCTGATTCCAGACCGGGTCACCAGTGGCGGCCGCAATTTCGTGCAACGCCGGAAATACCCAGTAAGACAGATTGACGATACGTTTCTCCTCAGAAAAAAACCCTTCTACAGCGGGCAGAAGGTATGCGT
>JAUIGX010000225.1 GCA_030432435.1 Alphaproteobacteria bacterium | reverse complement strand
GAGATCGTTCAGGGCCTGGCCGTCGCGCTGAAGTGCGGCGCGACTAAAGCTCAGTTTGATTCCACCGTCGGCATCCATCCCACAGCGGCGGAAGAGTTCGTCACCATGCGCGACCCGGTGCCCGAACCTGCCGCCGATACGGAAGAGATGTAGCAAACATGTGTACCGTCGTTTGCCGCATCGTTGTGACCTGTGATTAGGCCAGCCCAGATGGCTATGTCCGTATGACCACGCCCCTCTACGGCCCTGACCTTGCGGCCATTCAACACACCGGCTTCTCCGGCTTCTCGCGAGGCGCCTCCAAGGGTCTGTTGAAAATACTTGCCGATGCGGGTCTTAAGCCCTCGGCTTCACGGCCTCTTCGCGTTGTCGATCTTGGGTGCGGCGATGGCACCTGGCTGAAGGCGTTGACAAATGCAGGCTATGAGGCGGTGGGCATGGACGCCTCGCCCTCGCTGGTGAAAATTGCAAAACACATCGCCCCTAAGGCCAAGATACAGCGCGCAACATTGGCCGACTTCGCCATTCCGTCTTGCGATGCGGTCACAGCCCTGGGCGAGGTTCTGGCCTATCTTGCGCCCGGCGCGGCGCGGGCGCGATTGCTGGGGCATTTGTTCCGGCGTATCGCGCGCAAACTACCGCCGGGCGGTTTGCTTATTTTCGATCTGATCATGGCGGGCAAAGCCATGAACTATCGCTCCAGCCACAAAGGCCCCGGCTGGCGAATCGATGTGCAATTGTCGGAAAATCTTCGCACGCGCATTCTCACGCGCCATGTCGCTATTCAACGCAAAACGAAAACCGGAACGGTGCGCAAAACAACCGAGGTGCACCGCCAGCGCATCTTCGGTCGTGCCGAGGTGATCACCGCGCTGCGCGCCGCGGGCTTCACGGTGAAAACAGCCCAGGCCTATGGCACCCAGCCCATGTTGCCCCGCCGCCTTGCGTTCATCGCGCGGAAGCGAGCGGAGTAACAAGCCTCGCTCAACACCCCGGTAAGTCTACATTCTCGTTGTTGATGGTCAGGGTGCACAGGGTCCAGTCCTCTATACGTCCACCGGGCGCGGGTTTAACGGTGCCGGTGAACCGGGCCTGGGTTGGGCCGCCGGTTCCGGCAACCTGAAGCCTGCCGAAAACGGTCAGGGTATCGCCGTCCGCTAAAGCCTCGCATTCATACATAAAGCCGCCGCGCCCCAATGCCTTGTCGAGCGGGGCGCTGATGATCTGATCAATCGCCTCGCAGGCCTGGGCGCGGCGCAATTGATCCTCGGTTTGCGGAGGGGGGCTGTCTGATGCCGCCATGGTCGCTATGGCGCCAAACATGGCGCAAACAAAGGCGCTTGCGGCCAAGGCGCGGTTCCGGCGATTGCTCATAAAGCCCCCATATTCTCAGATTTCGCGCAAAGCCTAGCATTTCTAGTGCAGCGGCCAAGGCCGTTAATCTTCGGAATCGGCGGAATTCCTTGTCTTTCGCCGTTAACCCTAGAAAAAGGCGGGGTGAATCATTATAGGGTGCATACATTATAGAAACTCGCCCCTTGTATCCGGGGCACAGACAATTGAGGCGTGCCATGGCGGCGCAAACGGCGGCGAAGTGGAGCCGCGAAAGCTGGCGGACTAAACCCATCGTGCAGGTTCCGGACTACCCGGACGCTGCTGCGCTGACGGCTGTGGAAAAGCAGCTGCGTGGCTATCCGCCGTTGGTGTTCGCGGGCGAGGCGCGCCGCTTGAAGGCCGAGCTCGCCAATGTGGCCGAAGGCCGTGCTTTTCTGCTTCAAGGCGGCGATTGCGCAGAAAGCTTTGCCGAATTTCACCCGGACAACATTCGCGACACCTTCCGCGTGCTTTTGCAGATGGCGGTGGTGCTGACCTACGGCGGCACGCTGCCCATCGTAAAAGTCGGACGGCTTGCCGGTCAGTTTGCCAAGCCGCGCTCATCGGGCACGGAAGTGATCGACGGCGTCGAGTTGCCGTCATACCGGGGCGATATCATCAACGGCATGGACTTCACACCCGAGGCGCGCGTGCCCGATCCAGCGCGTATGGTGCAGGCATTCAACCAATCCGCCGCGACTTTGAACTTGCTGCGTGCATTTTCTCAAGGCGGTTACGCTGATCTGCACAAGGTTCATCAGTGGACGCTTGGTTTCTTGGCCGACACGCCGGCGGCCGAACGCTACAGCCGCTTTGCCGACCGTATTCAAGACACTCTGGAATTTATGGAAGCTTGCGGCATCACGGCCGAAACGGTGCCGCAGATGCGTGAGACGGACTTCTACACCTCGCACGAAGCGTTGTTACTGCCCTATGAAGAGGCGCTGACTCGCAACGATTCAACCACCGGCACATGGTACGGTTGCTCGGCGCATATGCTTTGGCTTGGCGAACGCACCCGACAGCTTGATCACGCTCATGTCGAATTCATGCGCGGCATTCAGAATCCCGTCGGGGTGAAGATCGGCCCGAAGACAACGCCGGATGATCTTCTCGGTTTGTGCGATGCATTGAATCCCGACAACGAAGCTGGACGCCTAACGGTTATCACCCGTATGGGCGCCGAACGTATAACCGAGCATCTGCCCAGTCTGGTGCGGGCCGTGAAACGGGAAGGGCGTAAGATCGTTTGGTCCTGTGATCCGATGCACGCAAATACGGTCAAAAGCACAAGCGGTTATAAAACACGCCAGTTCGACCGAATTTTGGCCGAGGTGAAGGCATTCTTTGCGGTGCACCGGACTGAAGGTACGCACGCAGGTGGTGTGCATTTTGAACTGACAGGCGCCGACGTTACCGAGTGTATCGGCGGGGCGCAGGCAATTACGGACGCGAACTTGGGTGATCGCTATCACACCCATTGCGATCCGCGTTTGAACGCGTCGCAGGCGTTGGAGCTGGCATTCCAGTTGGCGGAAGGGCTGAAGGAAGAGCGCCGTCAACGTCAAAAGGAAACCCGCGTCGCCGTCGCGTCATAGGCGGCTGATGACATCGTCTTTGAAAATTGCGCTGGCGCAGATCAATCCCAAAGTCGGCGATATCGTCGGCAATGTAGGTTTGATAAAGGCCGCGCGCGCCGAGGCTGCAAAAGCCGGTGCGGATATCGTTGTATTCTCCGAACTGGTCGTCAGTGGTTATCCGCCGGAAGACCTGGTTTACCGGCCTGCTTTTTTGGACGCTGTTGAAAATGCCGTCCATGACCTTGCGGCGGCTACGGCAGATGGCGGTCCTGGACTATTGATCGGCGCGCCCTGGCGGGATGCGGACAAAGCCGAGAGAAAAAATAACGGTAAGGCGCACGTTTATAATGCTGGGCTGCTGCTGGATGGCGGCAAGGTTGCAGGTGTGCGGTTCAAACATAACCTGCCCAACTACGGGGTGTTCGACGAGTACCGTGTGTTTACGGCAGGGCCGGTGCCGGGGCCAATGGTGTTCCGCGGCGTGCGTCTTGGCGTCATGATTTGCGAGGATATGTGGTTCGAGGACGTGGCGGAGACACTCGCCGAGTCCGGCGCGGAACTTCTTGTGGTGTTGAACGGCTCGCCGTTCGAACTTGATAAACTCGACGTGCGCCTGAACCATGCGGTTGCTCGAGTTAGCGAAAACAGGCTGCCGCTTATTTATGTCAATCAGATTGGCGGCCAGGACGACCTTGTGTTCGATGGCGGCTCGTTTTCGCTCAACGCCGACCGGTCGCTGGCAGAGCAGATGCCGAGCTGGCAGACGGCTCTGGCAACTACGGACTGGCACAAGAAAGACGGTGATTGGGTGTGCGCTGCCGGAGAACTGTCAGCGCCCCTCGACCGACTAGAGAATATTTACCGGGCGATGATGCTCGGCCTCGCTGATTACGTGCGCAAAAACGGCTTTCCCGGTGTTGTGATCGGTATGTCCGGCGGCGTCGATAGCGCACTGACGGCGGCTGTGGCCGTGGATGCGCTGGGGCCGGACAAAGTTCGCTGCGTGATGATGCCGTCCCCTTATACCTCGAACGAAAGCCTTGAGGATGCCGACGGCGCCGCAAAACTGCTCGGCGCACAGTTGGATACGGTCAATATCGGTCCGGCCATGAAGGCCTATGACGCAATGCTTGAACCGCTGTTTACCGACACAAGGCCGGATACTACCGAGGAAAACATTCAGGCGCGGGCACGCGGCATCACGCTTATGGCGCTTTCCAACAAGTTTGGGCACATGGTGCTCTCGACCGGCAATAAAAGCGAAATGAGCGTCGGCTATGCGACCCTGTACGGCGATATGTGCGGCGGTTATTCGGTGCTGAAAGACGTTTATAAAACGACGGTGTTCGATTTATGCCGCTGGCGCAATGCGCAGCGTCCCGAAGGTGCCTTGGGGCCGGAAGGCGAGGTGATGCCCGAACGGATTATCACCAAACCGCCAACTGCCGAGTTAAAACCTAACCAAACGGACCAAGATACTTTGCCGCCCTATGATGTTCTCGACGGCATTCTGAAAAGCCTGATCGAAGGCGAGATGGGCGTGGCTGCTGTTGCTGCGCAAGGATTCGAAGAAGGTATGGTTCGCCGCATCTATCGCATGCTCAAGGTCGCAGAATACAAACGCCGCCAGGCGCCGCCGGGCGTGAAGATCACCCATATCGCGTTCGGCCGCGATTATCGCTATCCCATCACCAACGGTTTTGACGATGTGGTCGCGCCGTAGGTTTGATACTGAAAATGACTAGGAACTGTTATGTCTGAAGACGCGCCCGTACCTGTTGCGAATTTTATTCGTGATCTTGTCAGAACCGATATTGAGGAAGGTCGGCACAGCAGCGTGGTGACGCGCTTTCCGCCGGAGCCGAACGGCTATCTGCACATAGGTCACGCCAAGTCGATCTGCCTAAATTTCGGGATCGCCGAGGAATTCGATGGGCGCTGTCATTTGCGCTTTGACGATACAAATCCGGCCAAGGAAGAGCAGGAGTATATCGATTCCATCCAGCGTGATGTGCGCTGGCTCGGTTTCGAATGGGGCGAGCACTTGTATTACGCCTCGGACTATTTCGAGCAGCTGTACGCCTGGGCCGAGCATCTGATTG
>JAUIGX010000011.1 GCA_030432435.1 Alphaproteobacteria bacterium | reverse complement strand
GCGGCAGGCCGTTATCTCCAAATTTGGCGTTCTCAATCAATCGAAGACCGGTAGCGATTACCTGATTCCAGACCGGGTCACCAGTGGCGGCCGCAATTTCGTGCAACGCCGGAAATACCCAGTAAGACAGATTGACGATACGTTTCTCCTCAGAGAAAAAACCTTCTACAGCGGGCAGTAGGTATGCGTCGTCGCCATCACGAACAATAAGGTTAGCCAAGGCGTCTGCGATAGTGAGAGCTGAGGCTCTGTCTTCTGGACGATCCCAAGTTTTCGCAGACTGCAAAAGCGCCCAGCAAATGACCAAATCTCCGTCCGTTGCGTTGTTGCGATCTTCAATTGGCGACACCGCATTTGGAACATAACGCCACGAGAACAATCCATCGGGACGCCGAAGAGTCTGTCTTGTCCAACTCCAAATTTGATCAAATGTCGCACGGTCATTATGCGCTACAGCGAGGAGCATGCCGTAGCTCTGCCCTTCGGAGTGCGATATGCCCTCATTACCCGTGTCGACCACTCGCCCGTCTGACGCGATAAAGCGCTCCTTGTAGGCACTCCATGTGCCGTCCTCTGGCTTCATCATGCGCCAGGCGAAAACAGCGGTGACCGCGATGACGCCCACTACGAGAGCAGTGATTAGAGTGCGGCCTTGCATCTGCGCTTGGAACTAGGCCGAAGGTGGCCGGCGGCGGGACAATAGCCAAACCGTCAGTCCGGAAAGCCCCATCAAGATAAGCACCGTACCACCCAGCCACCACCATGGATTCTGCGAGACATAAAATCTCAAACCCATCATCGCGGACGCATCTGCGCTTTGAAACCTTGGGGACAAACGCAACGCCGTTACGGACTCTGGAGAAAGGCTCCACAGCATCGTATCGCCTCGGGCCTGACCCCAATATTGGGGCTGGACGAGTTGCATTATACCACTTTCTAGACGTTCCCGTGTTGCCGCCGTGACCACGGTCACCGTGCCCTCATCTCCTGCCTCTGATCTAACGGCCGTCAAGACCACATTGTTACCCAAGTCATTGACCTGCTCGACCACCCCCGAAGGCGCCACTTCGGGTGCCGCGTGCGGCGCCCCCCCAAACGGCCAAAGCTTTTCCAGAATACCAGGAGCCGATCGCCCTTCGAGGCCATCGAATGCCAGGTACGGCACCCTGTTGACTTCACCTACAGATTGCACCGCCTTGGAGAAAATGCGTGGTGGCAAGGCCCGAGACTCGCCAATTAAAATAGCCTGTCCACGAGGCGGCTCTCCGCCAATTGCGAATTGTAAATCCGGGAGAGGCGTACCCGAAACTTGCGCAAGGCGGGCCACAAAAGCCCAACTGGCGCCAAGCAACGAAGCATCAGACATCCAAACGCTCGTCGGAGATGACGAAGCCACAGAATACGGAAAACCAGTCCGCGCCATAAGGTCCAGGTCAGGCTGAGCGGCCACATTGGAGGCTTCAGGAATTTGAATGGAAGACGTTCCAAACAACGTCATCGCCAGGTGACGACCGGAAACACCTGCACACGGCTCCCCCGCCACGGGGCGCATAACAACGTTAAAAGCAACCTGATTTGCTCCGCCGACAAAATCGCGTAGCGGAACAGAAATGCGGTATCCGCGGAACGCGGCTCCGGCTTCATTCGTTAGGCCTACCGCATGAAGAAACTTGCCATTGAGTTCGATGTTTATCACCGAGCCCGGCCCGATGCCTGCACCATAATTAAGGTCCAAAAGGACATCTAGTGCGGCCTGCTCTGGAGCATATAAATCCGGCGGCATCGGCAAAGTAAGCGTTAGGTTTTGTGTCCCGGACCCCTTCAAAGTAGTGGTCGGCAGACCTAATTCTTCAAAATCATAAATTTGATTTGCTTGCACTGCCTTGGTTTTAAGCGACGGACTGCGCTTAATATCGCGAATAAGCGCTCCGCTAGAGTCTGTAATGGGAATATCCATATACGTCAGCGCGCGCGCAGCTACCAAAATTTCCTGTGGAGAACGGCCGCTTACGACAAGGCGTATCTGCCGCTGATCAAGTGAATGAAGGCCAAGATATGGCCCAACAATTTTTTCGGCTTCGCCGGCGACAAGAAACCCCTCGAGCTGACCTGGGGTACCGATCAGGACCTGGTCATCAAGCACCCAGCCGCCAGCTTGCTCGGCAGCCGAAGCAAGCACTGCGGGGCGCAATTCAACCGGTTCGTACTCGGACCGCAATGCTACCGCCTGCGCAACCAGCCCTCCTGCCTTAATAATGTTAGCGTCTTTCGTCAACGCAGGCACCACAATCGCTAACCTGCGCGCTCCACCAATTCCAGGTGAAAAAATTTGATCTATTTCCGACAGAGTTATCGGCTGATCTGAAATTTCCGCGTTAACTTCTAGGCTCGACTTCGCCGTGTTGATTTCAGTCCAAAGCTCCGGAGCTTCGGGATTCTCACAAGCCTGTCCATTATGCTGCGTGATATCGAGCGAAATGACATTGTAGCCTGGCCGCGCGAGTTCAACCGGTAGATTAATCTGTGCGGTCGCCACCGGACTTAACGGATCAAGCCTAACCTGAGCCAACGTCGCTTCGTTAAAGCGTACGTTCAGAACCGACGTCGCCGGGTCCAGAGCGATCGAACTTGTAAACGTCAAGGTCAACGTAATCGAGTCAAGCTTGAGGCGGCCAGATATAGGTACAGAGATATCGATTCCTGTCGACGCATCGCGCAAAACTAGCGGGCCGGGTGTCGGCACAAATTTACTTAGCGGATAACGAAACTGAACAGGCGAAGAACTGATCTCCCCGACCGGCGAAGACGGCACAACCGTATCCGCACTCGTCTGCACTTGCGCGTAGGCGTTAGAAACTGCAGCCATAGTGAGCGCGAGACAAAGGGCCGTTAATCTACGCACGTTCATTCCAAAAATTATCGTCATCATGTTATCGCACCTTGTCCACAATACGCAGCTAGGAAGAAGCCGTGCGTCTACGGCGAATGACAAAAAGGAGATGATCTACAATAGGTCTGTAGGACAATCTAAATATCAAACCGACCGCCTTGAAAAACGGCATTGGCCTAGTCCTGCGCGCGACGAACTGTGACCAATTCTCGCTATCGCCGTACATCAATGCATACATTTTGTCACGATCGCGCTCCGACAAGTCTTTAAAACTACATCCTAGGCCGCGCCGCTTGCCGAGAATAAAGTTGGAACGCACCTCTACTTTAAATAGCGTTACCTCATGAAGCGAAGGAATCCACACGTGGATAAACGCCTGGTCGCCAGGGCGGAGAGCCTCGCCTCCCTTCCCCAAGCTTAGCCGAAAACCTCCAGCGGATATATCTTCTATCGAGCAGTCAATCCGTTGACCATCAGGGCTCTCTATCTTTGCCGGCACTTCCAGGGGCATGCGCGGCGCCGTGCGCCGCTGGCGGCGCTCAAGCAACGCGCCGAATGCCGCTGAAAGCAACGTGAGATTCAAAAAATTCCACATCATGACCACTCCCGTCAACGAACGGGAATCGGGTATAAACGCAAACCGAATCGTGCCTGCGATCATCGCCGCGATCACTAAGAAAAATAAAATATAGAACGGCCTTACTAGGGGCGAGATGAATTCCTCTTCAACAACTTCACTCTTGGGCGTGACCATAAATTTCGGCTTCCGGGGATTCCGAAACACTTGGATAATCGCCATCATTGAATAAACGGATTGCATCAACTCATAGAGCTCGGACACTAACGGCCACCGCGTTCTTCCAAACAATACTGCATTGCAGATTTGGGCCCCGACAATATGCGGGATCGCATACACAACGATTTGAGGAAGGCTGACGTTATAAATTTCCAACCCAAAGAATAAATAAACGCATGGCGATAAAAGAAAAATCAAACGCCCAAGCGGAAACATCCAAAACAGACATGCGTTGATATAACTCAAGGATTGATACCAACGCATACGAGGCAGAGCTTTAGGTAGTTTCAAGAGCATGATTTGGGTCATACCCTGCGCCCAGCGCATTCGTTGGACGACAAAGCCAGTAAACGATTCAGGCGCAAGACCGCCGACCATCGGCTGATCCACATACACACTACGAAATCCGCGTGCGTGTAATTCAAGCGCGGTTTCTGCGTCTTCGGTGATAGACTCTCCTGTCAGGCCGCCCACCAATTCAAGAGCGCTACGTCGCATTACGGCAGCGGACCCGCAGAAGAACGAGCTGTCCCAGAAGTCCAAGCCGCGCTGTATCGTCAAATAGAACATTTCGTTCTCGGCCGGCATCCGCCGAAATGCCGAAAGAAGATTCCGATCGATCGGATCCGGATTGATCATGAAATGCGGAGTTTGAACGAGAAACACGCTTTGATCGCGCGTAAACCAAGGCACTGTGCGTTCAAGCAAATCCGACGTCGGCACATGATCCGCATCAAGAATGAGAATGAGTTCGCCGGAGGTTTGCATGAAGGCTGCGTTGATGTTGCCTGCCTTCGCATACTCGTTTTTCTCACGCGTAAGATAGGTACACCCTAACCTCGCACATAATTTTTGAAGGTCGTGGCGGCGGGTAATCGCTTCCTGTCTTTTTTTGAGGTTCGGATCGTTGCGCTTTTGCTGAGTACCCCCGTCATCAAGAAGGTAAATTTTCAGCTTGTCCGCCGGATAGTTGACAGCAAGACAGCACCGTAGCGTCACCTCCAACAGATCGGCAGGCTCGTTATATGACGGAACCAGAATATCAACGGTTGGGACTTCGTCGCCGGGCCGTAGGCGCACACTCGGGCGTCGTAGCGGATAAAAATTGACGAAGATGCCGAAGGTAAAAATGACGAATGCGTAGACTTCCGCGAAGTAAAGCGCCCAAGCGGCCGACATACTGAAGGGGTCCGACCACTCCATGGTGTTAAATGTGCGCCAGATCATGTAGCGCAAGCTTAGAAAAAGGGCGAAGATCAAAATAGATGATCGGCGCCAATCATTTGGGCTGTCCGTCGTGCGCTGAAGCATGACGATAATCACACCCAACGCAACGCCGGACAACAAGCCCTGAGCCTGGAGGTCTGCCGGCGTCGCCGCGAGAATTGCCGCCGCTACGGTCAGTACTAACCACGTTAGGACCGCGTACGATGGCAAGCGCGCGACTGTTCCGTAGAGGCTATCGTCGGTTGAGCTCATTAAACTGGTATATCCAATGCCATTAGTCCGCGCTGGACCGACAGAGTTTCAAGCCCAAGCCGAAGCCGAAGCAGATTAACATATACTGGGAACTGTCCTGAGACCTACGTCCATATGCCGCAACGGATTGAATCCCATTTTGAGATTCAAAAAACCCCGATATTGGCGAAAATGGCGTCCCCACGGGGATTCGAACCCCGGTTGCCGCCGTGAAAGGGCGGTGTCCTAGGCCTCTAGACGATGGGGACGTAAAGGCCGGTTAGGCGCGGAAGCACCGGGTGATAACGGGTAGCGCGGCATAAATCAAGCCTCTGGCGCACGAACCTCAAAGGACAACAAAAGCCTGGGAATATAAGGCGACTCTCCGCAGTCCAGGCTTGCACCCCGGCGGAAAACCGCGATACATCACAACAGCGCCTGCAAACGGTAGAGCGCGTGATTCGTTAGGGGCCTTTTCGGCGGTAAACTATGAGCGCTGCATCCACAAAAACTCCCTCTGGCCCCGTAAAGGTTCGGGTACGTTTGGCGATCGAAGCCGATATGCCGGCTATTCAGGAGATTTATGCCCACTACGTGCGCTCCACTACGGCCTCGTTCGAGGAGGAACCACCGACGGTAGCCGAAATGACGGCCCGCTGGCAGCGTATACAGGCCCGTGGATTGCCCTACCTCGTCGCGACCAAGGGCAAGCGCGTTGTGGGATATGCCTATGCAGGCCCCTTCCGGGAACGCTCCGGTTATCGCTACACGATTGAAGATTCTGTATACGTGATCCCCGACTACTTAGGCCGCAATGTCGGCAATGCCCTCTTATCCGAACTCGTTGAACGCTGCACGGAACTAGGATTCAGGCAGATGATCGCCGTGATCGGCGACAGCACCAATGCTGCTTCGCTTGCCCTCCACAGCCGACATGGCTTCTTTGTGGTTGGCGCCTTGAGTTCCACCTGTTTCAAATTCGGCCGTTGGGTGGATGCCGTGCTCATGCAGCGCATCCTTGGTGATGGCGACACCACCTCTCCGCCCAAGGTTCCCGGCAAACGCAAACGTAAGAAAAGCGCCGTGAGGAAATAAAAAAACGGGCCCTAGCGGGCCCGTTTTCGAATCCCCAGACTGTCGAGCTGACTATTCCAGCTTGACGGCTTTCGCTACCAAAGCGGTCAGGTCCATAAAGGCCATGTCGCGGTTGTTCGCACAATTTTTTTCGATCGCACCGGTCAGCGCCCCTTTGTTGTCGATCGGAATCTCCATATCGGGCGCGCTCACATTTTTATAGCCCTGAATAAAGGCGAAGGCCCACAGGTCGGCAAGATCAGCCTTATTGGCGCCTGCCGCAGAGCCGCCTTTGGCATCGACGTGATTGCCGCAGGTATAACCGACCGGCGTGAATTCCATGGTCGGCGTCGAGGGCACTTTATGAGTATCGGCAGTCAGCGCCTGCATCGAAATAGACAGTAATGAGTTCTGCGGAAACTGCCGGCACGTCTGCAAAGCCAGGTTTGAAATCATTTCACCGTCACCTGTAGCGTCAGACATCTCGAGGTTTCCACTGGCGTTATAAAATCCGGCCATGTAACCGAGAATCCACAAATGACCCAACTGCGATTGCACTTTGCCTGAGGCGTTCTCACCAAGACCGTTGGTGTACTCCAGACAGGTAAACCTGGCACCGTCAAACTCGCCTTGCCCTTGAGCACTTACTGTTTGTGCACCAGTCGCCATTACAATCACGGCAAGCGTCGCACAAGCAGCGTTTCGAATCACAGACATACTGAATTTCCCCCGGAAAATTGATACTCATTTGTAAAAATAGAATGCAGCAAAACTGCGGTTCAGTTCATATTGACATCACCGTGACATGCTTCCCACGGCGGCGTCAACCTGAGGCAACAATCGTTTTTTCTCTTACAACTCATAGTGTTAGAACCTGATAGTGAGGTTACTGGCGTGTCACTGCGCGAACGCGGCATCGTCAATTACAAGCTGAGCGCCCTGTCGGCCCTGCCAGTTATCGGCCCGAATTGTACCGGCCACATGCATGCGGCGACCGGCGGCGGTCAAAAGCGCATGGCCGAGCTCAGAATCCGCACAGTTGAACGCAATCGCTTTGACGTGCCCCCCGCTACGCCCCGATAAAAAACACCGCACATGCCCTGTGCCAACGACATCCGCCTTGCCCACTTTTACGTCCACCACAGCAAACCGGGGCTCATCATTTCCCGCCCCAAACGGAGCAACGCAATCGAGTTCGGCAATTAAACCCGGGCTAACTGCGGACGCCGCCAGCGCGCCGTCCAGACTCAGCTGGGGCGCTAGGGCTTCACCCTGTAATTGCCGCCGCACCTCATCTTGCATGAAGGTGGTGAACGCAGGCAGATTCTGTTCCTCAACTGTGAAGCCCGCAGCCATCGCGTGACCCCCGCCCGCAAACAAGTGCCCCGCGTCCCGCGCGGCAAGGACCGCGCGGCCCAGATCAACTCCCGCAACCGAACGCCCGGACCCTTTGGCCATTCCTCCATCGAGGGCGACGACACAAGCCGGACGGTCGTAACGTTCCTTTAGACGGCCCGCTACGATGCCAATAACACCGGGATGCCAATCCTTACCCGTCACGAAAACAAGCGGGTCGTCTGGATTGGTGCTTGTCTCCGCTTGTTCAATTGCCTCGCGCAGCACCGCCGCTTCGATTTCTTTTCTTGCGGCGTTGAATTCGTCGAGTTTCATGGCCAAAGCCGTCGCTTCATCGACATCGTCGGTGGAAAGCAACCGCGTACCGATATCAGCCTGGCCCACCCGGCCACCCGCATTCACTCGGGGGCCTAAAAGGTAACCCAAATGGAATGCCGTGATGCGGCTATCGACCCTTGCAACGCGGCCAAGAGCCGCCAAGCCCGCATTCCCCCCCTGCGCCAGAATTTGAAGACCCTGGGTCACAAAGGCACGGTTAAGCCCTTTTAGAGGTACAACGTCGCAGACAGTGCCAAGCGCGACCAGATCTAGCCATTCGCGCAAGTCAGGCTCGGTAACGCTTTTATCAGCGTACCAGCCCGCGTTCCGCAAAGCCCGATTGACTGCAACAACCAGCAAAAAAGCGACGCCGACGGCCGCGAGATGCCCTTGACCGCTACTGTCGTCTAGTCGGTTAGGATTAACCACTGCAGCCGCGACAGGCATTACAGGTTCGGCCTTATGATGGTCCACAACCACCACGTCTAGCCCGGCCTCTTGCGCCGCTTTCAAGGCATCAAAAGCAACAATGCCGCAATCCACAGTAATAACGACTTTGGTCCCCTCAGCCTGCAATCGGCACAGAGCCGGAGCATTGGGACCGTACCCTTCGGCTCGGCGATCGGGAATATAGATCCCGGCTTCGACGCCCACGGCCCTAAAGAATCGCTTCAGCAGGGCCGATGACGTGGCTCCGTCCACATCGTAATCGCCAAAAATCGTGATTTTCTCGCCCGCTTGCATGGCTGCGACAAGACGCGCAGCGGCCCTATCCATATCCGTCAACGTACTTGGGTCCGGCATAGATGCCTTGAGAGTCGGACGCAAAAACGTAGGGGCCATTGACGCGTCAACGCCGCGCGCAGCCAAAACGCGGGCGACTGCATAGGACGTATGAGTATCGCGGACCAAAGCCGCAACCTCGGTCTCATCAACGGTCCGCAGATCCCAACGGCGGCCAAGTACCGATCTGGCAACGCCGAGAAACACGTTATCTTCTAGAGGCACCGAGCCCATCGGGCGAGTACTACTCGTGATCGTGCTCGAAGCTATGGTGAGCTTCAACGTATCGCACGGTTCCAGACTTCGAACGCATGATCATCGAATGCGTGATAGCGCCACTGTGGAACCGCCTTACACCCTGGAGCATGGCCCCACTGGTCACGCCGGTCGCCGCAAACATGACATTTCCCCGGGCAAGATCCAGCAATTCGTATTTACGGTTCAGATCTTCGATGCCCCACTTGCGTGCGCGCGCGATTTCGTCGTCATTTCTAAATAAAAGGCGCCCTTGCATCTGCCCACCGATACATCGAAGGGCCGCAGCTGCCAAAACACCCTCGGGCGCGCCACCGGAGCCCATGTACACCGTAACCCCGGACTCTTCCTGCGCGGTGGCAATCACCCCGGAGACATCCCCGTCAGTGATCAGCATGATTCTCGCACCCGCAGCACGAACTTTGGCAATGAGATCGCCATGACGTGGCCGGTCGAGGATGCAGACGACAAGATCTTCCACGTCGCACTCTTTGGCTTTTGCCAGATTTTTTAAATTGTCCTCGGGCGAGTTATCCAAATCGACGACACCATTAGGGATATCAGGCCCAACCGCGATCTTGTCCATATAAACGTCCGGAGCATTCAGGAAGTTTCCGGACTCGGCCATAGCAATTACAGCCAGCGCGTTGGCACCGCCTTTGGCGGTGATGGTGGTCCCTTCCAGCGGATCCAGAGCAATATCAACCTTTGGTCCCTCGCCTGATCCGACCTTTTCGCCGATGTACAGCATTGGCGCTTCGTCACGCTCTCCTTCGCCAATCACCACCGTGCCATCGATATTAAGGCTGTTGAGCGCCTTGCGCATGGCGTCAACCGCCGCCTGATCTGCGGCCTTTTCATCTCCGCGGCCCATGAGACGAGAGGCTGAGAGTGCGGCGGCCTCCGTGACGCGAACCGCTTCCAGCGCCAAGTTGCGCTCTAAAACATTGGCAAAAGAACTATCAAGTTGCAGGGACATGTAATGAGGCCTCGTGATTTCAGGTTAGGCATTATTTGATTGTTGGGGCGGATATTGAAGCCCAGGGTCGGCGATGGCAACCGGCAAAGTCTGACGGCGTAAATCTATGAAATTTCTATATGTCTCCAGCGATACGCGCGCTTCCGGGAGCCGCCTGGACGGGCGCCCAAATAACGGTGTGTAACACGTTGAAGGCGCAACCCGGGCCTGGTCAAGAACGGCAGGTAGCCGGCGGCTATCGCAAGCCTAGGCACCTTCGATATTTTCGATCCGCATCATATGGGGAGGCTCAACAAGCGCCGCGTTGGCCTGTAAACGCTTGAGAGCGCGAACGAGATTCGATTCCTGGGTTTCGTGGGTAATAATGACCACGTTCACGTTGACGTTCACATTTCTGCCGCGCTGCAACACCGATTCCATCGAGACGTCTTCGTCCCGAAACGCTGATGCGATATCGGCGAACACGCCCGGCCGATCAACAACAAGAAGCCTGACGTAGTATTCGCCCACATGCCGCTCCACGGGAACCGATGGCAACGCCTTCAGAAACCCTGTTGGGACGCCAAATACCGGCGCATGGCGCCCAGCAGCGATATCCATAATGTCGGACACGATTGCCGAGGCCGTTGGCCCCGCACCCGCGCCGCGTCCCTCGTAAACCGACTTGCCGACAAAATCGCCTTCCGCCACGACCGCGTTAAAAACACCCTCGACAGAGGCCAGCGGATGCTCCGGCCGGATCAAGCACGGGTAAACCCGCTGAACAATGCCGCCGCCGGTCCGCTCGGGTAACCGCTCAGCAAGGCCAAGCAATTTGATACGGTAGCCGAATTCATCGGCGTAATTGATGTCGAGCGTCGAAATGTTGCGAATACCTTCGACATGCACCGCATTGATATCGATGGTCGTGCCGAAGGCCACACTGGTGAGAATCGCCAGCTTATGCGCCGCATCCACGCCATCTACGTCAAAAGTGGGATCGGCTTCAGCGTATCCAAGAGCCTGCGCTTCCTTCAGCACATCCTCAAAGTCACGGCCCGTAGTCCGCATCGTCGAAAGAATATAGTTGCAGGTTCCGTTGAGAATGCCGGTAATTCTGTTGATGGAGTTACTCGCGAGGCTTTCACGAAGTGCCTTGATAATCGGCACCCCACCGGCGACGGCCGCTTCATAAGCGAGGCTAACGCCGCCCTCTTCGGCCATCTTCGCAAGACTGACGCCATGATTGGCAAGAAGGGCTTTGTTCGCGGTCACCACATGAAGTTTGCGCTTGAGGGCCGCCTCAACTGTTTTCCGCGCGCTGCCTTCGGCACCGCCGATCACTTCAACAACGACATCAACATCGGCTTGCGCCGCCAACTCCGCCCCATCGTTGAACCAAGTAACCCCATCCAGATCAATGCCGCGATTTTTCTTCCGCTGAGATGCGGATACAGCGGTAACCTCCATCGAACGTCCGCAACGTTCGGAGATCACACGGCTGTTGGTTTGCAACAGTTTGAAGGTGCCGGCCCCTACAGTTCCAAGACCGGCAATGCCAATTTTCAATGGTTTGTTCACGATGATATTGCTCGCCGCTTCTCTGAATCTTCCAGGGCAACGCCGGCATTGCCGAAGAATGTTCGGATATTGCGCACGGCCTGACGAATTCGGTGTTTATTCTCGACGAGCGCTATACGCACGAAGCCTTCGCCGTTTTCACCAAAGCCGGTCCCCGGCGCAACTGCCACTTTCGCCTCGGTCAACAACAGCTTCGAGAACTCCAGGGCACCGAGGTGCTTGAACTGTTCCGGAATGGGCGCCCAGGCAAACATTGAAGCCTGCGGGCTGGGAACAATCCACCCTGCCTGCTCCAGCCCTTCAATTAGAACATCTCGGCGGTCACGGTATATGCGGCGCGCATCCGCTACACACGTCTGCGGACCATTCAAGGCGCTCGCTGCCGCCACTTGAACCGGCGTAAAGGCACCGTAGTCCAAGTACGACTTAATCCGAACAAGGGCGTTCATCAGAGTGCGATTACCGGCGGCAAAGCCAACCCGCCAACCGGGCATGCTGTAAGTCTTGCTCATGGAGGTAAACTCAACAGCGACGTCCATAGCGCCCGGCACCTGCAGAATGGATGGTGGCGGTTCAATGTCGAAGTAGATTTCCGCATAGGCTAGGTCGGAAAGAATGTAGATGCCGTGGAACCGGCAGAAGTCCACAACCTGCCCATAGAAATCCAAGCTCGCCACTTTCGCGGTGGGATTGGACGGATAGTTAAGAATGAGCGCAACCGGCTTTGGCGTCGAATTGCGCACAGCCCGCTCAAGTGCTTCCAAAAATGTCGCATCCGGTTCACACGGCAGCGAACGTACTGTTCCATCGGCAATGATGAAACCAAAGGGATGTATCGGATACGCCGGATTGGGTGACAGAATAAGATCGCCAGGGCTCGTGATGGCAGAAGCCAAGTTCGCCAAACCCTCTTTGGAGCCAAGAGTTACGCAAACCTCTTTATCCATATCCAGCGTGACGCCGAAACGACGTTGGTAGTAGCCAACAAATGCTTTACGCAACCCACGAATACCTTGAGACGCGGAGTACCTATGGGCTTTTGGATCCTGGGCAACTTCGCACAATTTATCGACGATATGTTGCGGAGTGGGGAGATCAGGATTCCCCATCCCGAGGTCAATAATGTCTTCTCCGGCGGCGCGCGCGCGCGCCTTCAGCGCATTGACTTCAGCGAACACATAGGGTGGCAAGCGTTTTATACGATGGAACTCGGTATGCATTGGTTTGGCCTTATGTCACGGAGCGGACCAGACATCGGTCTGCACTGATCCCCCGTCCTTTTTATGCGGCAGACTGAGAAATTCTACAATGGCGTGATTAACGGATTACTGTGGCCGGTCTATGGACGCCAGCGGGCCATTTCGTGACTCGGCCAGCCTCTTTTTAGTAGTGCAAAAACACTTCCACGGGACCGTTCACGGCATCCGCGCCGACGAAAAGTCGATCTGCGGGGACGCCCATGGTCCTCAGGACCTCGGCGACACGTACGGCCAACGCCGCCGCGTCAGAGGGCTGATTTCCGCCATGGCCAACCACCCTAAGCACGCCTTGTACATCTCCACGAAGGGTCGCAGCTTCCTGCAATGCACTGCGGTCTTCCGGCGTTAAGCCGCGCGCTACCGAAGTCAGAGAGGCGACTTGGCTTGTAACCGCAAACGCGCTCGCATCAAAGGCAGACAACGGCCTGAAGTCTTCATCCCTACCGGCTTGAGCTGATGCATTTTCATTGCCAGCTATGGAATTTGCCGGTGTGTTCGTGGGTGCTGCCCGTGGCCCCGCAGCAGGCCGCGCGGGCGGAGCGGGAATTACGGCGACATTCGCAGATTCCGGAGACGCGCCCTCCGGTACGGCCGCCCCACCGGCCTCAGGCGGCCGTGGCGGCGGAACGTCCGACAGCCGTGTTACCGGGTCCACTGCCGCCGCATCCGGTACGGGAGGAGCCGTAGCGTCACTCTCCGTTCGACCTGCACCCGGCTCAAGCGGCCTTACGGCCACCGGCATGGTGCGCGCTCCTTGGCTGGTGTGGCGAGCATTTGCCCGATCAGCAATAAGCCCCTCGAGAGCCTGGTCCCGCTCAGCCTGAGGAGACGGCGTCGGGGCGGTTGATGGTACTGAATTCAGATCCGGCGCGCCTTGGCCTGAATTTTCCGCCGCCGAGAACCGGGGCCTGGTCTCCGCATCTCCTCCGAATACGAAGCCGGATTGAGCATTTGCAGTGTCCGTTCCCGAAGACTCTTCGGAAGCAGCGTCTCCGTTCGTCGTATTGCCCGCTGTTGAGCAGCCAGCCAATGGCAGCGCTATGATCGCCATCACCAAGGCAAACTTGGAGGCCGATACGGTCATGGGACTGTGTGGTGCCAGAGTCTGGCCGCCTGCCTGAAGAGTCACGAAACTCACCTCGTTTCCTCACGTTTTACAACGCGTTATAATAAAACACTAAGATTAGACTTACGGTCTAAATTGCCGATCTCCAAGAAAAATCGAGCCAAAGCCTATGTGTAGCCTGCATTCGGTGGCACTGTTGCCCCGTTGCGCCACATCCATACCCCGAGTAAGAACCTAAAAAAATAGAAACATGAACCGCTGGTCGCTTCTTTAGAAAAGTCCGGTCACTCACGCCCCGCCCTCACCCCAGCAAAACAAGAAAAGAACCCCATGAGCCAGAAGAAATCCGCCCCGGAAGAGTCGACCCATCAAGAAGATTGGGCTCAAATTTCGACCCGAATTGCGGAGCGGTCCCAGCGCCTGATTGCCGATTTCGTTAGCCGAAATGCCAATGATCCGTCCAAGGCCATGAATATGGGAATGGCCGATGCCATGAACATCGGCAGCGCCTTCATGGATCTGACCGCCAAAATGATGACCGACCCTCAAAAAATGATGGACGCCCAGATGAACCTCTGGAACGGCTACATGGATTTATGGCGGAACACGACCCTCAAGATGATGGGACAGGATGCCGAGACGGGTATTGAGCCGGCCAAAGACGACCGCCGCTTCAAGGATGATGCCTGGAAAGAAAATCAAATTTTCGACTTTATCAAGCAGTCCTATTTGCTGACGTCACGGTGGATGGAAGCAACGGTTGCCGATGTGGACGGAATGGACGCGCATACGCAGCGCAAGGTCGCTTTCTATACAAAGCAGTTCGTGGACGCGATTGCCCCTACCAATTTTGCCCACACCAATCCGGAAGTCTTGCGGGCCACGGTCGAAAGCAATGGCGAGAACCTCGTAAAGGGCCTTGAGCACCTGTTACAGGATCTCGAGAAGGGTAAAGGCCGCCTCAGGGTGTCGATGACCGATGAGTCCGCCTTTTCGGTTGGCGAAAACGTCGCCGCCACTCCG
This sequence comes from Alphaproteobacteria bacterium, assembly GCA_030432435.1. Lineage (GTDB taxonomy): Bacteria > Pseudomonadota > Alphaproteobacteria > Rhodospirillales > Rhodospirillaceae > UBA11612. Next base: position 14,379 of record JAUIGX010000011.1, on the reverse strand, counting down.
GGCAAGGTCGTATTCCAAAACAAGATGTTACAGCTGATTCAATACAGCCCCACCACAGACAAAGTGAAAGAAACACCGATCCTGATTATTCCGCCGTGGATCAATAAGTTTTACATACTGGACCTGCGCGAAAAAAATTCGCTGGTGAAGTGGCTTACGGACCAGGGCTACACCACTTTCATAGTGTCGTGGATCAATCCTGACGAGTCCATGGCCGACACTAATTTTGAAGACTACATGCTCGATGGCGCGGTCGCCGCCAAGAATGCCGTGCTCGATGCCACGGGGGCGAAAAAGACTCATGCCGTAGGATACTGCATAGGCGGGACGCTGCTCGCCGCCACCCTCGCCTACTTAAAAGCCAAAAAAGACGACAGCATAGCCTCGGCAACGTATTTCGTGGCCATGACCGACTTCACCGAGGTGGGCGACCTACGGGTCTTCATCGACGACGAACAACTGAAAAGCCTTGATCAGCGTATGGCTGATGCCGGCGGATACTTGGACGCCGCTGACATGGCCACGTCGTTCAACATGCTACGCGCCAACGACCTCATATGGTCGTTTGTTGTGAACAATTACCTTCTCGGCAAGGAGCCTTTCCCCTTCGACCTCCTGTATTGGAATTCGGACTCAACGCGTATGCCGAGGGCCATGCACACGTATTACCTGCGCAACATGTACGTGGAAAACAATCTCGCTAAGCCGGGAGCATTGACCCTGGGCGGCGTTCCCATTGACCTGCGCAGCATCACCGTCCCGACTTATATGATCAGCTGCAAAGAAGATCATATTGCGCCGTGGGTTTCGACCTTCGAGGGCACCAAGCTGTTTAAGGGGCCGGTAAGGTTCGTTCTCTCGGCTTCCGGACATATTGCCGGAATTGTGAATCCGCCTGCCGCCAACAAATACTGCTACTGGACCAACGAAAAGGGCGCCAAGACGAGTGACGCTTGGCTCAAGGGGGCGACGGAGCACCCCGGTTCGTGGTGGACGGATTGGGATTCGTGGTTAGAGCCCATGTCCGGCAAAGCCGTGGCCGCCCGCAAACCCGGTAGTGGAAAGTTAAAAGCAATCGAGAATGCGCCGGGAAGCTACGTGAAAGCGCGCGCCGTATAGGCCGAGCGCCTAACCTACCTTCAGGGTATAAATCTCGGCTGGCCCAGGGAACTGGCCCGAGCGAACGTCATTGGCGTACTCGCCGACGGCATTGGAAATGGTCGTCCGCAGATCGGCATAGCGCCGTACAAACTTCGGCGTCCATTCGAACAGGCCGATCATATCGTCGGTCACTAAGATTTGGCCGTCGCATTTGGGCGACGCGCCGATCCCAATGGTCGGCACCGGAATTTCGTTGGTGATCTGGTCGGCTAAATCGCTAGCTACCCCTTCAACGACAATAGAAAACGCGCCTGCTTCTGCCACAGCATGAGCCTCGGTAAGCACACGGGCACGTTCATCGGCTGTGCGGCCCTTGGTTTTAAATCCGCCATCGATGTTGATGGCTTGAGGACGCAGACCGACGTGCCCAACCACGGGAATGCCGCGGCCAGAGAGAAATGCAACCGTCTCGGCAATACCCTCGCACGCCTCGACCTTCACGGCCTGACAGCCGGTCTCAGCCATAATACGCGCTGCAGACTCGAACGCCTGCTGGGGGCTGCTCTCGTAGGTACCGAAAGGCATATCCACCACCACCAGCGCATGAGATGCGCCGCGCATGACCGCCTTGCCGTGCATAATCATCATGTCGAGGGTCACACCGACTGTGCTGGGCAGACCGTGGAACACCATACCCACCGTATCGCCCACAAGAATCAAATCTACATGAGGATCAAGAATGGCGGCCATGGGCGCTGTGTACGCCGTAAGGCAGACGATCTTTTCATGCCCCTTGCGCGCGCGAATATCAGGCACGGAAATGCGGGAGGACTTCAGATGTTTGGACATCGCTCACTCTCCATCTGCGGACAGGTATGCAGAACGGCGCTGAGGTACTACGCCAGCGTCCAAATTACCAGCAGAAGCCACGAATGCCGGCCATGCCAAACTGCAAGACTGCAGCAATCTTATCCTCAGAGCAGCCATTTTTCCGCATGATTATTGATAAATTTTGTAGCTTTTTGTACTTAAATTACAAAATAACAACGACGCCGGAACTTAAAGCTCACGTAACGGCTTTACGGACACGGGCTGAAACCGCCTCCGCAACAAGGACAGCCACAAAAATCAGGAGCAGAATTACCGACACACGGCTCCATTCCAACGCGTTGATAGAAGCATTGAGTTCAAGACCAATTCCCCCTGCTCCAACCAGGCCAAGAATCGTCGCCTCGCGAATATTGATATCCCAGCGAAAGACGGAAATACCTGCGAAAGCGGGCAGCACCTGAGGCCAGATGCCGTAGCTCACCACTTGAAGATTGGAAGCTCCTGTAGCTGCAATAGCTTCCGCCGACTTCGGGTTACTTTCCTCTAGGGCCTCATACAGCAGTTTTGCGACGAACCCGACCGAGCGAAAAGCAATGGCGATAATGCCCGCTAAAACACCTGGTCCCACAATAGCCACCAGTACCAGCGCCCAGATAATCGAATTGATAGAACGCGAGGCTACGATCGTGAACAAGGCCACCATACGCACAGCACCGTGAGGAGAGGTGTTGCGCGCCGCCAAAAATGCCAGCGGCAACGCGATTACAACAGCGATCGCTGTCCCCAGCGTCGCGATCGTCAGAGTATCCCATATGGGGCGCAGCAGTTGAGTTCCATAGGCCCATTCCGGCGGGACCATTCGCGCGAACATATCCGCACCCTGCGCAGGCGCATCCATCACGAAGAACCATTCGGTTTGAGCCGCAATCTTCTGGACGCACACAATCACGACGGCAAGTCCAATCAGCCAACCCATCCAGACGAGAGCACTGGTGAAACCAGTGCGTCTGCGCCATACGAGTTGTTCTGACGTTCGAGAAACCACCATCACTTAATCCACTGACGCACGCGACCAGACACGAGCTCGGTCACCATAACGATTGCGATAATCACAATAAGAATGGCGGCCGCGCTGTCATACTCGTAGCGATCAAATGCCGTGGTCAGAGTCGCCCCGATCCCTCCGGCGCCGACAATGCCGATGATCGCAGATTCGCGGAAATTGATGTCCAACCGATAGATCGCAAGACCGATGGCACGCGGCAGAACCTGAGGCTGAATACCGTAAGCCAGCCAAGAGAACCACCCTGCCCCGGTTGCACGTACAGCTTCCGCCGAGGCCGGATTTATGGCCTCGATATCTTCGGCAAGGAGTTTGGCGTTAAAGCCAACAGTCGCAAAGGTCAGCGTCAAGAACCCGGCGAAGGTTCCAAAGCCGAAGAGCTTCACAAAGAATATCGCAACAAGTATCTCGGGAAACGTTCGTGTGACCGCCATGATCGCGCGGCAAACCATATACACGGGTTTGGGCGCTAGGTTGCGAGCCCCCCCCAACGCCAAGGGCACCGCAAGAAACACGCCTGCCGCAGTTGCAGCCACGGTCATCCAAAGGCTTTCAAGAATGCCGGAAACAATGGCACTCCCGCGCGACGTAAAGTCCGGCGGAAAAAACGCGAGGATAAAGCGCATCGCGCGCGGTCCGCCCTCCGCAACACGGGTCCAATTCACTTCGACCGAAGCCAAAGCGACAACTAAATAAATGACGGTGCCTGCAATTAGAAAAAGCCGCAGGCGAGGACTACGGATAAATGGAGGCCGTTTCCACTCACGCGCAACCGAGTGCGTGACCTCCGCCATCAGCGCTCGCCCGCAATACGATCTTGGTCCAGAACAGAAGAATTACCTTTGGCGCTCGGCGCAGGCCGCGCATCGGATGTGGCCTCCCAATCCTCCTCGCCATAGATACGAGTTAGCACATCCGGAGTTAGCTGATCGGGCGCACCATCAAAAACAATAACACCGTCTTTCAAGCCTACGATGCGCGGCACAAACAATTTGGCAAGCGGCACATCATGTATATTGATGACCGCCGTGAGGTTACGTTCCGTGCATAAATCTAAAATCAAACGCATGATTTGGCGGGCGGTTTTAGGGTCAAGACTGGCCGTCGGCTCGTCAACCAAGAGCAAATCCGGCTCTTGCATGAGCGCACGCGCTATCCCGACGCGCTGGCGCTGGCCTCCCGACAACTGATCCGCCCGCTGGTCGACGAACTCGCCAAGCCCAACCCGCTCCAGGAGGGAAAATGCCAGGTCGACATCTCGCTGCGGAAACCGCCGGAACCAACTTCGCCAAAAACCGACATAGCCGAGGCGACCCGACAACACATTTTCCATGACGGTTAGCCGCTCAACCAGGGCAAATTCCTGGAAGATCATGCCGATGTGCCGCCGCGCCCGGCGCAGTCCGGCGGACTTTAGTGCACTTAACTCCGACCCACCGAGTGATATGCGGCCACTTGAGGGTTCGACCAAGCGGTTGATACAGCGGATCAGTGTGCTCTTGCCCGCACCTGAGGGTCCAATGAGAGCAAGCACCTCTCCCTCACCGACACGAAGACTAACCTCGTTCAAGGCCGTCTTCGCACCGTAGCGTTTACTCAGATTCTCGAGTTGGAGACCGGACATACTGCACTCTGACGAGGATAGGGAGTGCCGGTCAACGGCAATCGTAAGTCACGCCCATCGCCGCGTCGATTTTACGCACGATATCCCAGTCGGACTGGTAGGTGATCGGCACAAACTTATCGAGGTCGGAAAACTCTTGTTTCAGCGGAGACCCCGCCCACTCATAGCTGAAGAATGCCTCTTTGATTTTTTCGGCCAGTTCCGGATTAAGATTGTGAGCATAACCGTAGGCCGTGGTGGGAAACGTTTCGGACTTATAGACCGAACGAATTCTTGCCGGATCGAAAACATCTCGATCAATCATCCGACCGAGAACCGAATTCGCGACCGCCGCGGCTTCATAGTCGCCATTCACAACGCCAAGAATTGAATTGTCGTGCTTGCCCGAGAATACGGCCTCGTAGTCCTTATCGGCATCAAGCCCATACTCAGATTTAAGAATTGCCGACGGCGCTTTGAACCCCGAGTTTGAGGTCGGCGCACTGAATGCGATCGTCTTTCCTTTTAGGTCTTCGGGCGTTTGGATGGGCGAGCCCGCAGGAACGATAATTTCCATCTCATATCCGAAGGAATCGTCCGCAGCGGCCATCATTGTGAACGGCACAAACCCGGCGCAATTCACGGCAATAGGATTGCTGCCGGTGTTAATCCCCGCCACATGCAAACGGCCAGACCGCAAAGCTTCAAGTTGGGCCGCGTAGGACTGCACTTGGAAGAACCGGACGCGGCGGCCAGTAACCTCTTCCATGTGTTTTAGGAACTCATCCCAAACGCCGCTGTATACAGACGGATCTTCGACAGGCGTGTAGGAAAATATAATGGTGCGGGGATCAGTCCATTGATCAGTCTCCCCCGGGATATCGGCGACCATATCGCCGTCGGCGTCGCAATAGCGCGGATCGAGTTGACCATGAGGACAATCATCTGCGGCCAATACGGCCTGAGACATACAAATGATTACCGCCGCCAGAATACACGAGCGCATGGCGCCCCCTTGTCCTAAATTTATCTGACAGACAATCTAGCGGGACGGATGCTATGTGAAAATGACGCTTTTGCGAAAACGCCGGTTTACGCCGGTTTACGCCGGATTCGCGGCGAAATGGGCCCGGTAACCTTCAGCCAATCGCACGTAGTGGGCGACCCCATCCGGCGCGTAACTGGATTCTTCTGGTTTCATGTCGCGGAGATACTTGGCAGGCACACCACCCCACAGTTGATTGCGCAGCACCCGCTTGCCAGGCCCAACCAGAGCCCCAGCAGCTACCATGGCCCCGCCTTCAACGACCACACCATCCAAGAGCGTTGAGCACATGCCGACGAACCCGCCATCTTCGATGGTGGTACCGTGGATCATCGCATTGTGCCCGATCAGAATGTCGTCCCCGATCAGAGTTGGATGACCTGCCTGATTGGCTTCGTTACCGCTATCAACGTGAACGATCGTGCCGTCCTGAATGTTGGTGCGGGCACCGATCCGGATCGCGTTGACGTCACCGCGCAAAACGCAATTAAACCAGATACTGGCTTTCGGACCGATTACCACATCCCCAATGATGGTCGCGTTCGGCGCAATAAAAGCATCGTCCGCAATTTTCGGTGTAACGCCCTTCCAGGGCATGATCAACGGACCCGACATATATCCCTCATAGGAAAGTTAGCTGATGATATTTAGATGGCGATCTTTAGTTAGCTTTAGAGCCCCGCCTCTTCCGGAAGACCCAGCATGATGTTCAGATTTTGCACAGCTTGGCCGGAAGCACCCTTGCCGAGATTGTCGAGCAATGCAACCAACCGCACATGTTGGCCGCCCGGAGCACCAAAAACGTGAATGTGGAGATCATTGGTTCCATTGAGTCCCTCGGGTGCCACGGTTTTAAGCGCAGCCGACTGTTCTCGCGGCATGACTTTTACAAACCGCTGACCGGCGTAAGCGTCCGCCAACACAGTATGAATGTCGGTCAGCGACACTTTTTTAGCCAACCGAGAAAGAGCTATTGGTGCATCAACAATCATACCCTGCCTGTAGCGGCCGACGGCGGGGGCAAACAGCGGTTGCATTTGCAGGCCCGCGTATTTCTGAATTTCGGGCAGATGTTTATGCGTCATCTCAAGCCCGTAAATCCGACATGGCACATCTGTGTAAGCAGGGTTTGCGCTCTCTTCAAACTCGGCGATCATCGCCTTGCCTCCGCCGGAATATCCGCTGAATCCGGAGATAGAAACTGGATAATCCGCGGCCATCACGCCCGCATCCACCAGCGGCCGAAACAACGCGATGGCTCCGGTCGACCAACAGCCCGGGTTACTCACGCGCTTAGCTGTGGCAATCTCAGCGCGCTGCGAAGGTGCCATCTCCGGAAAGCCAAATGCCCAGCCGTCAGCCGTCCTGTGCGCCGTCGACGCATCGACGACTTTCACCTCAGGATTACTGATTAAACTCGCCGCTTCCCGTGCAGCATCATCGGGCAGGCAAAGCACAACGGCATCAGCACCGTTTAACAGGTCGGCGCGCGCCGCCGGGTCCTTGCGTTTTTCCGGATCTATCGAGACAAGTTCGACATCAGCGCGGCTCTCTAGCCGCTGCCGAATTTGAAGGCCTGTTGTGCCTGCCTCACCGTCAATAAATATGGTCGGTTTCATTTTCCGCTCCTAGCGCATGATCCGGAAACGTGGGAACTGGTTTTCCGGTCAGATCACGCGCAAACAAAAAAGACACAGCGCCGGAAAAGAAAAAGAGCGCTCCGGTTGCCCGAAGCGCTCTTTCCAAAACACGTATGGTTTGCGTTTTAGCGCTTCGAGAACTGGAAGCTACGACGTGCTTTCTTACGGCCGTACTTCTTACGCTCAACTGTACGCGAATCACGCGTCAGGAAGCCACCGGCTTTCAAAGCGGGACGCAGCTCAGGCTCGTAGTACGTCAGCGCCTTCGAGATACCGTGACGGACCGCACCGGCTTGACCGGACAAGCCACCACCCGACACGGTGCAAACCACGTCGAATTCTCCGGCGCGATTGGTCACCGCGAAAGGTTGATTGATGATCATGCGTAAAACCGGACGAACGAAATAATTTTCGAACTCGCGATTATTCACCAAGATGCGCCCTTTACCGGGCTTAACCCAAACGCGGGCAACTGCATCTTTACGCTTACCCGTCGCGTAAGAACGCCCCTGGGCGTCGCGCTTCGGTTCAACTTTCGGCGCTGCTGCGGCGTCAACAAGCGCCTTAACATCCGCCAATGATTGTGTTTCTTCGGCCATGAAAACTTATCCTGCTCTTAAGGCTTGTTCTTGCGGTTACGACTGGCGAGATCCATCACCTCGGGGCTTTGCGCCTCGTGGGGATGCTCCGCGCCTGCATAAACCTTCAATTTCTTCAGTTGCGCACGCGCCAAGGGACTATCTTTGGGCATCATGCGTTCCACCGCGCGCTGAACAACGCGCTCGGGAAAACGGCCCGACAACGTGCGACGTGGTGTGTGTTCCTTGAGTCCGCCCGGATGACCCGAGTGCCAGTAGAAAATGCGCTGATCGGCTTTGCGGCCTGTAAGCTTCACTTTCTCGGCGTTTATGATCACTACGTGATCGCCGGTGTCGATATGCGGCGTGTACATGGTTTTATGCTTGCCGCGCAGAATTTGGGCGACAATCGCTGCCATACGGCCAAGAACAATGCCTTCGGCGTCGATGATAAACCACTTTCTCTGCACGTCCGTAGGTTTGGCTGAGTAGGTTCTCATTGCTTTTCTCAATTGTTGGGCAGCGCTAATTCGATTTGACGACGGCACGGCGCTGCAGCCCGGCCTCGCACAAGGCGCGCATTATGGAAATATAAAAGGCAAAGTCAACGTAGAAATATAAGTAAAATCAGTAACTTCTGAATACGGTATTATATTACCGTATTCGAACCTATCCTATTGAAAACACTTTGTCGAACCGCTCGCCCGCCCCTGTCTTGGCGATCAATTTCAGCATCAATGAAGGGAAAAATACGCCAGAGCGTCTCTCCGATGCGGCCCCCCCAATCCACAACGAGGTGAAAGCACCCTCTAGTTCTATCGGCACCTCATCGACTCAACCCTGAGATCAGCACCCCAAGTGCTTATGACTTATGGCGTTGAGCCAGCGGCATTACGGGTTAGAATAAAGCCAACGATAGGGCTACAAAGTAGCCAAATATGCAAAAAAATCTGGGGGAATCTCACGTGACGCGGATCGGCGGCCTTTTGGCCATGATAATGCTGGCCGGTTTGTCTACGCACCCTCTTTCCAACGCACGGGCAAGCACCCTCTTTGACCTCGCTGCCGACCTAAACCGCGCGGCCGGCTCCTGGGCCTTCGACGCGCCCTCAGGTGCTACTGTTCTGATCCTCAATGCGAATGGGCGCTATATGTTGCGCCCAGACGAAGACGCGGAGGCCACAGATCGCCGGTGGGCCGCGCAAGTTCGTCAAAGCCTGATATTGGCCGATCAGGCCGGTAGCCCTTCCCAACGCCCTGTCGTTGCCCAGGCTAGCCTGGGGCTATGGACGATCCGCCTAGGGGACGGTTTATCAATTGTTGCCACCTCCGCTTCCGAGGCCTTGGCTTTTTTCCTATGCGCGTTAACGGATCGCGCGCCATCTGGCGACCTGAACCAAATCACCCGCGCACTTGTCAGCCAGGCAAGCGCAGCCCCTAGGATATTAGCCGGTACGACCGAATCCATACCTACTCTGCCCGGCATCGTATCCGCCATTAGCACCAACCCAAGTATTGAAGTATCTATCGCGCGGATATCTGGACTAGCCCAAGTGAAGGCAGCGCCGGAAGCCGCGCCGGGATACTATCAAGTTTTTTTCTACGATAGCGCATCGCGCTTCTCGCCGGTCGCCTCAACACTTATCGAGGTTGCTGATGCGGGAACTATTCATTGATATGAGAGGCACTGTGACTACCTTTAAGTTTTTAGCGGCAATCATTCCCCATTTTATCCTCATTGCGGGAGCTTTGGCGCAACAGTCCCCTCCTCTACCGTTTACGGAAACCACGCCACATCTGGGCGTCGCCTCTTGCGCTGGATCGAGTTGTCACGGCGCCCTCGAACCCTGGGAGAACTCCACCGTAGCGCAGAGAGAGTTCATCACCTGGGAAGAGAAAGATCCGCATTCGAGCGCCTACCAAACCTTGCTGAGCGAAGACTCCAAACGCATCGCTTTCAATTTGGGACTGCCGAATGCTCATGAGGCCGATATTTGTCTGGATTGCCACGCCGACAACGTGCCGCTCGAACGGCGCGCCAAAGGCTTTCAAATTTCTGACGGTGTCGGGTGCGAGGCGTGCCACGGCGGAGCCGTAAACTGGCTCGGAGTCCATATTTCCGGCAAGGCCGATCATCATACCAATCTGGCGGCAGGCCTGTACCCCACCGAAGAGCCGGTTGCGCGTGCGAAATTATGCCTATCCTGTCACTTCGGAACCAAAGACCGTTTTATTACCCACCGTATTATGGGCGCAGGACACCCCCGCCTCGCCTTCGAACTTGATACCTATAGCTGGACGCAACCCGGACACTTTGAAATCGATGCCGATTACCGCGAACGCAAGCCGGGCATCAGCAGCATTCAAGTATGGGCTGTGGGGCAAGCTATAGCCGTCGACTCTCTTCTAGACGCCATGCTTGATCCGAACAGAAATCAAGATGGCATCTTTCCCGAACTTGTATTCTTTGATTGCCACGCTTGCCACCATCCGATGTCTAACGTGCGTTGGGCCCCTCGCGATAGCCACGGTATAGGCCCCGGCGTGCCCCGTATCTACGATGCCAACCTCATTATGCTGGGCGTGCTCACAAAACGCCTTGATCCGGCAGCCGCCAAACGGATCGCCGCTAAAACAATCGCGTTACACAAGGCCTCTCTTGAGGGACACGCTTCCGTTTTGAGCGCCGCTGCCGCGCTTCGTGAGGACACCAGCGCGCTTATCAACCGCTTCGCCATGCATAAGTTCACCGCAGACGATATGAAGGCGCTCATGGCAGGTGTCCTTGATGAAGGTATACGCGGTGAATATGTGGACTATGCCGCAGCCGAGCAGGCAACAATGGCTATGTCGGCAATTCTGCAAGCAATGGCGGACGACGGTATTTTAAATCGCGCCCGTCACTCTGAACTGACCCGTGTACTGGATGCATGTTTCGAGACGATCAAGGATGACGGCAAATACGATCCGCGTCAGTTCCTGGCCGACCTGCAAACGCTGCAACAGGCCGTCGCGGCCTTATAAATCCAGAAAGCTACTGCGACGGCACATTTTGTTGCGGCAACTCCGGCAGACGGAGTGTCGGCGAACCGGGGTCGAATGCATCTTGATCGACTTTGTCCCCGGCAAACCAAGGCTCGCCCTTCTCATTCATAAAGAGCTTCTGACTTTCTTCCAGGGTCATAGGCCGCGAACCCAGTCGTCCGAACACCGCTATCTGGTTGCCGGTTTCATCCACCGCCCGGTCCCGGTCGAGCCCCTTTGATAACGCCTTGGCGGGCCAGGACGTGGGCCACCAAGCAATAAGTTCGGGTTTGGGCTCGGGGCTAAATCCATAGAATCTTGGCTGGCTGTCTGGTGAGGTGAGTTGAACCACTTTAAGGCCCGCATCGCCATCGGCAACATAGGCGAACAATGAAGCGTTGGTAGACCCGACCACGACATCACTCGCATCGGTCAGCTTTCCATCTGCGGTGAAGCGATCATAGACGTTCGGCGATTCAGGGTTTTCTATATCAACAATGACCAAGCCATCGGCTCCGGCGGCAACATAAGCATATGTGCGCGCCACATAGACCCGGCGGGCATCAGAGAGATCAACAGTCGCGGCCTCTACAAGACGCGGTACCGCAGGCGACGTTACATCAACTACATGCAGGCCTTGGGAGCTGGTAACAAAGAGATAGCGAAACTGAGCCGCAGTCGCGCGCGCGCCCTCAATCGCAATGGTAGAGATGAGTTTCGGCGCAATTGGGTTTTCAAGGTTGACAACAGCCACGCCGAAATCGCCAGCAATATAGGCAATCGTTCCCGCCACCGTAATATGCTGCGCACCTGTCAGCAGACCATTCGGATTAAATGTAGCCGCCCGTTCAAAATAGTTATTGCGAGGCTCGCCATCCGCGAGCGTATCAACGTTGACGACGATCAACCCGTCCTCGCGGTCGGTGATGTAGGCATAGGAATATAACGGATGAATCGGCTGCTCTTGATTGTCCTTCGTCATCAACTCGAAAGACGCCTCGTCCTTATTCATCCGGCTCGGGGCAATCGGCTGATTGGTGGGTAACGCCACACAGGTTGCGTCCGGACTGCTCACATGAGTGTCGTGACCGAGCGGACTGAAGGGCGATGTGATGATACGCTGTGAAACGCCCTTATTGGCAATCGACGCAACGTCATAGGCGCGAAACCCACCCTTGCCTTCAGCCACGTACAAATATTCACCGCGTAGCTGGAGACAGCCAACCTCGCCTCCACCGTGAGTATAGCTTTCGTAGAGCTTACGCTCTCGCTCTTCGTGCTCGCGGTACCAGTCGGGGTATGCGTGTTTTTGAAGGTAGCTGCCGATGACTGCTTGCGGCTCATCCCATTCGGTGACGCGCACCGCTTCAAGACCACCGGCCCCGCCAACCCAGGCGTTATAGCCGACAAAGTTGACGAAATTCGTACCCTGCAACAGCAACTGCGCCATGATCGCATTGTTGTCCTTGTCTTCGGACAAGTGGCAATCACTGCAAGTCTTGGTTTCGGTCTTACGCACCGTGTGCGGAAAATGCGGCGCAAAAGCCTGGCTTGAATAACCTGACGCGGAGATAGGCGGTTGCTGGATGTATATTTTTTCACGGTTGATATTCGTCGATGACAGAATCAATGCAGAAGATGAACGCACAGGCGCAATCGTGTTCCCCTTCGTGGTTTGATGCACCCCAAGTTGGAACATCTGATCACGCACCACCTGCGGATTATAGGTGGCATAATTTCGCGTTTCACCGCCTTCGTAGTGATGGCTTTCCGTTTTCCAATTCGCCTGAATCGGAAGGTGGCACCCGGCGCAAGACGTCGTCCAGGACAGGTGGCATGTGAAGCACTCCATATCTTCACTCTTGTGAGCCATATCCTCGTAAGCGACACCCGGCCCCCATTTGAGAGACGCTGTGTCCTTGCTCATCAGTTTGGCGCGCGCGGCTTTCGCATTGTAGTGGCTTGAATCGGCATCCACCGAGTCCTTCACCAGGCTCATTTCCCATTCTAGGCCGGGAGTCACGGCCGAACGCTGGGTGAGCGTACAATCACGGCCCGGCAAATCGGGTTGATCACACTCGGCGCCTTTCCATTCAAAACGACGCTGGCCGTCAGAATTGCGCAAGACGGACAGATCAAACCCTTCAGGGCGAGCCGCCGGCCCCGAGGTTCTAAGGGACGGATAGTCTTTAGCTGAACCGTGGCAATCAACGCAGCGAATTTCGATGGCATTAGCCACTTCGCCATGGATGTAGCCGGAGCCATGTGCATCTTGAGAGAAGTGACAATCAACGCAGTGCATTCCCACTTCAATATGGATGGAACGCATATGCACAGCTTTGGCGAACTTTTCCGGATCATCCGGATCAACGATCACGCCATTCTCATCAAGGAGATTGCCCTTGCGATCTTTCTTGAAGACGGCGCGGAAATTCCAGCCATGCCCATGGTAATCGGCGAACTGAGTGTTTTTGAGCGTCGGGTTTAGTTCCGATACTTTCTTGGTGAACTCGACATCGCTCCACTTGCCGCGCACCGCAGCCTCTTCCGGGTTGCGATCCAGGATCGCGCGCATTTCCTCGGCCGTCGGGTATTGCTGCTCATCCGGCCACATCGCCGGCGCATCGGCCTCGTAATCCCACATTGTGTAGCCGAGCATAGAATTCACGAACACATTCGGCTGGTGCATATGGCAAATCATGCACTGGCTCGTGGGAATAGAGCGGGTGAATTCATGCCGGATGGGATGACCGGGTTCGTTTTTCGGGATGGTGGGGTCGACGGTGGCCGTCTCCCCCATATGGCCGAACTTGGCGTACGGGCCTGAGTGATAAGGGTCGCGGTCGTTGGCGTAAACCACATGACATGCCGCGCAACCGGAAGAGCGAAAATCACCCGGCTGATCGCTAGTGCCCATAAACCACGTGAACGGATCGTTGAGCCGCGTCTTGTGAATGTTGATGACAGGGACCGCGATACGTAGCCCTGTACCTGGTCCGCGGTTGGACTGGCGAATATCCGGACGGCCCGGTTCTTCCAACTTTTGCAAACTGCCCACGAGCGTGCCGATATTCGGCAGGGCAATTTCTGGAAAAATATTGTTGATGTTCCGCCCGCCGCGCTCAAACACCCGGAAGACATCGCCCGGGGGAATAACTTCCCACGTCGGCATCGGGACAAGTTCGGGCAACACACCGCGCTCCCGTGTCATCCAGGGCTCGATCTTGCCGGGACTCTTTATGGTCGCAGGCTCTCCATCGCGGGTGTAAGCCGAACCCAGTAAATAGTTTTTGTAGGGCAAAATGCCGTTGTTGTAGGAGGCCCCGCCCCACAGCATCGCTCCCGTCGCCATAAGACTGCGCTCAGCCGCTTGGATGATCGATAGATGACAGGCGCCGCAGGATTCACGCGCAACACGGTAATCCGAAGGATTAACGAAACGGACAAACTCCGGACTTTCCTTGTTAAGAAGAGTGTAGCTGCGTTCGGGGTTT
>JAUIGX010000224.1 GCA_030432435.1 Alphaproteobacteria bacterium | reverse complement strand
CCCTTTCCCCGCTCATGCCAACCGCATGGCGCGCGCCATATCGGCGGCCTGTTCCAACACGCCTCGGTCAAGGCCCGTCTGGTATCCCAGGGCGATCAAGCGGTCATGCACCGCCTCCTAAAGCAGGCGGTGCGTGGTCAACATCTGATGGGGCACTATATTTCTATCAGAACGCCGGCGCTGGTGCGCTTTATAAGATCAACAACCTAGATTCTACGCCCGTTGTGGCTTTGGTAGGCTCAGCCGAGCCAAACAACAAATTTGACGCCACTGCGTGCGCGCCCCCGTCAATCACCAAAGATGCATTCCCCCGTGATCTTTCGCCCGGCGATACGACGACGTATGAGTTTGAAATATTCAATCCGCTGGGAACGCCACTGGCTGTGAATTTCACAGATACCATCCCCCCTTCCATCACACTAGTACCAGGCAGCTTAACGCCGGCTACGCCAGGAGGAGGCACTGTAACGACCAACGATGGCAGCACTCTGGCGATTGATAATATCACCGTGCCTCAAAGTGGTTCAGTTTCATTTACGATTGATGGCATTGCAGATCCTGCCATTAATGAACACACAGAAGTACCAAATTTCGGCGTGATCACGTTTGGTACTAACATGATTCGCAGTGATGATCCTACGACGTCAATGATCGGCGATGACACGATAGTTGTCATTAAGGGTGACCCAACCATCGGACGCCTGGTTTGGGAAGACGATAACGGCAATGGCATAGCTGACCCCGGGGAGCCAGGTATACCCGGCGTAAACGTAGAACTATTCCGTCTTGGTGAATTTGGACTGATTTATAGTCTCTTTGACACGACGACCACCAACGCAGAAGGCCGATACGCCTTCAGCTTCGACAGCCGCAAGGAGGCGATCGCGATCCGCATCGCGCACCGGGACGGATCCGAGGGCCTCGTCGCGACCCTCGAGGGTGAACGCCTGCCGCTGACGGCGCCCGGCGTGCTGCGCGCCGCCCTGCGCTTCCCCTTCGCCGGCCTGCGCGCGATCGCGCTGATCCACTGGCAGGCGCTCCGCCTGTATCGGAATGGTGCGCCGTTCCGCCCGCGGCCGCACCCCCCAGCCGCGGATCTGACCGCATGACCGGACGTCTCGCCAGAGGCATCGCCACCGACTTTCTCAGCGCCTGTGACCGGATTGAGACCGGTCGCCTTCGGGTGATTACGCCAGAGGGCCACGTCCACGACTTCGGCGGCGACGGTCCGCAAGCCGAGCTTCGCCTGCGCGACTGGGCGGCCGTGACGGCGCTCCTCTCGCGCGGCGACATCGGTTTCGGCGAAGGCTACGTCGCCGGCCTGTGGGATACGCCGGAGATCGAGCCGCTGATCGCCCTCGCCATCCGGAACGAGCAGGCGATGCGCCGCTTTGCCTTCCCTTCGGCGCTCCAGAGGCTCAGCTTCCGCCTGCTCGACAGGTTCGTGCGGCGCAATTCGATCGCCGGCTCGGGGCGCAACGTGCGCAGGCATTACGACGTCGGCAACGAGTTCTACGGCGAATGGCTCGACCCCGGCCTCACCTATTCCGGGGCTCTCTTCTCCGACGGCGACGACGACCTCGCCCGCGGCCAGGCGCGCAAGTACGACCGAATCCTCGACCGCCTCGGCGGACGCGAGCGGCTGCTCGAGATCGGCTGCGGCTGGGGCGGCTTCGCCGAACGCGCGGCCGAGCGCGGCCACGCGGTGGAGGCGCACACGGTTTCGCCGGCCCAGAAGGCCTATGCCGACGCCCGCCTCGACGGGCGCGCCAGGGTCGAGGTTCGCGACTACCGGCGGACCTCCGGGCGCTATTCCGCAATCAGGTAGTGGGCATACAATCCAGCATCAATCCCAGTTATAGAGAAATGTAAACACCTATCATCAGGGGTCGACATTTGCCTCCGTTTGTTGATTAAACTTTTCCCTTAGAAGTTAGAAACGTAATTTTCACGCAGTGTATTCCAATCGTTTTTCGATGGGCGACATCCAGAACAAAATGCAGGTTCCCGGAAGTAGATTCATACTTATCGTCGTAGCTGAAAGCATCTATTCTTACCCACATCTCCCCTTTTGCCTCTGAATCAACGACAAGCTCTTGGACGAACTTTTTTACCTCATCCTTGTTCTTAATGCCGCTAATCAGTAACTGGATCGGCGGACTACCGGGATAGAATATCTCATAGAGATTAATCAGTAGCTCAAGCCGTCCCGATTCCTTGTATTCAGCGCGGACGATAGCGCTATCATGCAGCTCGTATTTTAATTGCGGAATACTCATGGCTATCAACAATGTAACATTGGGGCATACGCTCGAATTTAAGCAGGTGAAGCTCCAGTTTTAGAAAAGATGCTCATCCCTACATGTGGGAAGATAAGGGTCGGAGAAAGCCAAGGCTTACGGCTTAGTTTTTCTCATCTGTTATATTCTCCTCGCAGAATCTCGAGTTCGTTTTCAGCATCGCTGAGTCTAAGATTTCCACTACAACTATTCGTTACCAGGTGATTTCCGCTTACGAAACCACTCGATTTCTGGAAAGCAAAAACTAAGTATTCTTCTCCTGTCGTAAAACTATATCCACAGGCTCCAGGCAACAGAAAGGAAAACACTTCCAAGGTGCCACCTGAGGTTCCCTTGAGCAGCTCTGTTAGCTTGAAAGAAGTTCGAAGGTAAGATGTTGGATACGCTTCATAATCCTCGTTGGAGTTTGGCTTTTCCAGTTGTTCGACATGAATAGCTTTAGCAACAAAAACAACTGAAGCATCATCGGCCTTCTTCGTTACACTTCGGCCCTCGACACACGAACAGGCCCATCCATTTGCGGGTTGCAGCAAAACAAAAGCCAATACCGGAAACAACTTTCTTATCATGATTCAAGTCGGGGGCTATAACGCTTTGCAGTGGGGCCGAAAATTGCGTCAGCAATTTTAGGTTGCTTTCGTTTTTCTGCTATCCATCAATTTTGGACAGAATAGAGTTAGCCCAATTTATATGAGCCTCAATATCTCCAAACTCTGCACACATTAAGAGATCTCTATAATCTACTTTATATAGCCTTTCTGCCGACTTAAAGCCTTTATTCCCAGACATCGATAGCTTCACAACAGCCATATGAATTCTCTCCAATTCTTGTTCAGAATCTGGAAAAAAACTTTCAGGCTGCGCCAATAATTGCGTAACATCTCTACGAATAGAGATATCATGGATTAATTCAATTAATTTATTAACTGTTGCAGACAGCTGTGTGCTCATAATGTGTAGATATATAACAGTTTCGGTGAGCGGCGGGCGAATTCCTAGCGCACTCAGTACTATTCATGCGACAACTATAAGCTGGGCATCCCGTCCGCTCAACCTAGTTGTTATCCTGCACTTCTTATCTTTTTCCTCTGCATAGCATCGAAGACACTCTCTCCTACCCCACTCACCATATTTTGGTAACGGTCGTCTAGTATGCTGGCAAATTCTGGATCTTCAATACCTTTCCATTTGTCCACATCTCGGAGATTCTCTCGCAACTCAATTCTGCTATCTTCATGGAGAAGTAAACTGGAATCTGCTATCTCGTCCAATCTTGCTTGGTAGTAATCGGATGGGAATAAAATCTGTTCGCTGCTTGTAACTTCATCTGACAATACTCGTCTTTCACGATACTGCCACTCCTCGGAACTCGAACCACCGTAGCGCAAATCACATTCGAGATGAGTACGCCAAGCCGGGAAATCATAATAGGCCGATTCAAACACAATTGTCATATTCTCGAAGTTTACCGAAACTCCGCTGTAGCCGCTCTCCGTGCGAAGAAAAGTATGGTGGAACCTCAAAGCTGAATCACGGTGCTCAATTTCCGATTTTTTCTTCCAAGCGAACAGCAGAAATGCACAAACAGCGACAAATGAAACTAGGCTCATCAAAACACTCTACCGACGCGCTCTGTCGACCTTCGTTGCAGGATAACGGTAATTAAATACTGGTGCGCAACTTTGTTGCGCATCCAGTGACTTTGATTGTTAATTTGCATTTGCGATTCTTTCAGTGTCGTCTCGAATCAGCTGCGCGATTTCTTGTGCTATCTCATCAACCGTATGAGTTGCGGTACTCCGAGCTACTTTATCTGCCAGTGATGGGCTGTAAGCAATAACTTCATTCTTAGAAATGTTATGCCAAATTGGCAAAAGAATTTGCTGACCATCCACCGCGCGAGTAACAATCCCGTCAAGCTCGTAATTAGTCCAACCCTTGTCAATAAATGAACGAGACAGAACTACTAAACCAAAACGCGACCTTGCCAAGCCCAGATCGATCTTGCGTCTTAGGCTATCACCAATTTTCAACTCAAACTCATCATACCAAACCGATAGGTCCTCTGATTTCAATGCGTTCGCCAACGGACGTACTATGTCATCTTTATCTTCCGATGCGTGAGAAATAAAAACATCAAAGTCTTTGTCTTCATTGGGTTGTCGCGGCGGTTTTTCATGAAAAAGACTAGGCACATCTGCCAAGGGAGTTTCTTGGATCGGAGGGAGGGCTTGCGGAAGTAGTCGAACAGACGCTCTTGTATTTCCACGAAGGCCACGCATATCAACCGCGACATGCCAGTGTCCAGAATGAGGTATTCTTAAATTTACAGGCGACTTTTTCGCAAGACCACCATGGTAACGGTATTGTCGTCCAGCCTTATAGTTTTGTAAGTTTGCGCTATCTAGAAGCAAAACATTCGCAGCACTACCCCGGAGTGTTACTTGAACAATCTCTCCACTACGCCGCTGTCCTAAATTATGATGTATAAACTTCATACTTGCTCCTGTAAATTAACATTCTAGATGAGTGGCGGGCTAGGGCGCGTCGCTCGGCTATGTGTGTACCAGCCTAGCAGAATACTTCAATCTCGTCCGCTTCATCTTATTGTTAGCCCCCCAATTTAGTACCAGCATTTTTCAAACTATCGGGGAAATAGCAGTGTAGCCCAACTGAAAGGTCGGCAGATGGCGGCTTCTTTCCGCAGAGAATCATCGTGCAGAGCATATTGCATACCGGACTTCGGTCCGAAATCCGGAGTCTGTATCGATTTTTTTGAACTCAGTACGAGCGCAGACGCGACGTATTTCTAAGAGAACGTCGTGGAGTGAGGAGCGAGGGATAATTCGAGAAAAAGG
>JAUIGX010000223.1 GCA_030432435.1 Alphaproteobacteria bacterium | reverse complement strand
GATCCAATGACCCGCTCAACGTATCCGTTCTGCCATGGAGATCTCGGAGATGTTGGACGGTCCCTAATTCTCATCGCATCAATCCGATTTTTGAAGGCTGCGCCGTAGCTCGCATCTCGGTCACGCAACAAATATCTAGGCGTACGCTCCCAGGGAAAGGCCTCGGTGATCTGCCGGGCAGTCCATTCCGCAGTTGGGTGATACGTTGCATTGACCCCGACGAGCTCTCTTCGCTTTAGATGGATGAGGGCCATTTCAATAACCTAACTCATTTCCACGAATCGCGCTCGGATCAAGCACTATGTTATTTACCGGCGCTTCCATGGGGCTTTACACCTGTGCCCCACTCGCTGCAGCGTTATCGACCTCTCAGTTTTGCACTGAAATTCCATCTCATCCTTGTCGATTCGCGCGCTTTTTTAGACTCACGCGCCAGTCTTGAATCGCATTCCTGCCTAATGGGCAAGCGGCCCGTCCAGTTCGGCACAGCGGTCAACAAGAATCCCGCAATGACAGCGGGTAGATAACCGAATAGTTGCTCGTGCACGTGCCAGTCGATCACAGCGAAGCTGAGCGGCAGCGTAAAATGAGCTGACATCATGGCCGCACTGAGAGCCATGGACACAACTGTCCAAGCACCAGCCAATAGAAAGAACGGCCTGAAGCCGAAACTCAGGATAGCCGGTCCGGAGTATGTGTGAATCTGGGCGGCGGAACTGGTCATAAGTCGCAATATTGCTTCTGGTTATATGTGAGCCCTACTAGAAAGCGTTCAGGAATTTTTGTTTGTCCGGCACCGTGTCGGCCAGGGTGTGCCGATTCAGCGTCGCCACAAACTCAGTGTTGGCTTCAAATAGATAATGCTTGAGCTGGCAGATGTTGGTGATCTTGCAGGTGTTGGTCTCAGGATCGAAGCACTCGACAAGACCCAGGCCGGGTTCCAGCGCGCGAATCAGGTCGCCGATTTTCAAGGTCGCAGGGTCGTGCGCCAGTTTGATGCCGCCGCCTTTGCCTTTTGTGCTGTGGATGTAGCCAAGCTGCGACAGTCGATGGACGACCTTCACCAAATGATTGCGCGAGATATCGTAGTGCTCGGCAATTTCCCGCACGCTGCACAATTTTTCGGGCTGCGCTGCGAGGTACATCAGGCTGCGCAGGCCGTAATCAGTGAATGATGTCAGTTGCATAAAATATGTATTGTAAATGCATTTTATGTCGGATATTCATAATATGTCTTTTATACACATATTAGGAGCGACTGTCCATGTTGAGCGAAAAGACCATTGCCACCGTCAAAGCAACGGCCCCGGTTTTGGCGGAGCACGGTGAAACTCTGACGCGGCACTTCTATAAGCGCATGTTCACCCACAATCCGGAAGTCGCGCCCTTCTTTAATCCCGCGCATCAGGCCGCCGGAAAGCAGCAGCGCGCCCTTGCGGGTGCCATTATTGCCTATGCCAGCAATATTGAGAATTTGGAGGTTCTAAGCGGTGCCGTTGAACTGATCGCTCAAAAGCATGCATCGCTTATGATCAAACCCGAACACTATCCAATTGTCGGCGAAAACCTCCTCGCTTCGATCCGGGAAGTTCTGGGTGAAGCCGCCACGGACGACATCATAAACGCCTGGGCCGAAGCCTACGGGTTCTTGGCCAACATCCTGATGGGCCGCGAGGCTGAAATCTATACCGAGAATGCGAAGAAACCGGGGGGCTGGGAAGGCTTCAAGCCGTTCCGCGTCATCCGCAAGGAAAGAGAAAGTGACATTATCACCTCTTTCTACCTCGCGCCTGCTGACGGCGCCCCGTTGCCTCTCTTTAAACCGGGTCAATATATTACCGTGCGGCTGTCTACTCTTGATGGCCATACGACAATGCGTAATTACAGCCTCTCTGATATGCCGGGTCAGGATTGGTACCGCATCAGCGTGAAACGCGAAGAAAGCGGAAAGGCCGGCACGCCCGATGGCTATATCTCGAACTTGCTGCACAGTGCGATTGAAGTCGGTGCAGAGATCGATTTAGCGCCGCCGTGCGGTGAGTTTTTCTTTGATACCGATGCAGATGACAACGCGCAGCCTCTCGTTCTGCTCGCTGGCGGCGTTGGCATCACACCAATCAGCAGCATTCTCAAAACAGCACTGGAAAGTGACTCAGACCGGCGCATCTTGCTTGTTCATGCGTGCCTGAACGAGGGCGTGCAGCCGTTTCGCTCGGTGTTCGACGCTCTGGCTAAAGAACACGCAAATCTTACCGTACACTACCGCTACAGCGACCCGGCGGCCGATGATACCCAGCGCACCGGCAACGCGACCACTGGCTTCGTTGACGCTGCGTTTCTTGAAACAGTTTTGCCGGGCCCGGATGCGCAGTTCTACTTCTGCGGGCCCCAGCCATTCATGGTGAATGTTTTTCGTACGCTTGCGGCGCAGGGGGTCCCCGAAGACCGCTTAAAGTTTGAGTTCTTTGGCCCGCGCGAGGCGCTAAAAGCCGCCTAAAGCTGATCATCGCGTGCACCAGAGCAACAGCTTTGGTGCACGCGACGGATCAATCTTACCAACGTCGTTCAGAATGCTCAGGCCACTTCCTGGTGGCGAATCAGAAAACAATCGATCAGTATTGCTAGTAAGCGATCTGGGGGGATGGCCATGCAAACATACAAGACAACGTTTTCGCTCAAGCGTCTTTGGATTATTTTGGGGGCGAGCATGCTTGTCATGTTCTCAACCCTGCTGTTCTTTGGCCGTGAAATCTATCAGCAGGCCCCGCCCATCCCCGAGAGCTTCCAAACCACTTCCGGCGAGATAATTTATACACGCGCCGATATAGAGCGCGGACAAAACGTCTGGCAATCCACCGGCGGTATGCAGCAGGGCTCGATCTGGGGACACGGCGGCTATCTAGCGCCCGATTGGACAGCGGATTGGCTGCGCCGCGAAGCTGAAGGTTTGCTGCTGGCTATGACCGGTGCGAATGGGTCCGCCGAAATGATTCCCGGCGTATCGGCGCAGCAAGTTCACGAAATCGCGTTGCGCACGGAGATGCGCGAGAACACTTACGATCCCGACAGCGGCATCGTGACGATCAGCACCGCGCGCGCCGGCGCGATCAAAGATGTCGCCGAACACTACCACCGTCTTTTCCAGGGCGCGGGAGATGAGTACCTGGCGCTCCGCAAGGAATACGCCTTTCCGGTTTATTCGATTCTAAGCCGTGACGAGGCTGAAGCGTTGTCGGCCTTTATATTCTGGTCCTCCTGGAGCGCGGTCACCAACCGTCCGGGCGACGACATCACCTACACCAGCAATTGGCCCCATGACCCTCTGGTGGGCAATACGCCAACGGCTTCCGTTTATATGTGGAGCATCATATCGGTCTTGCTGCTGCTCGCCGGAATCGGGGCGCTCGTTTGGTACTATGCCCGCCAGTACGATGTCTGGCGGACGGATATGGTGCCGGAAACCGGTTTCGCCAAAGAAGACGCTCTGGCAACAGTTACGATCACTCCCTCGATGCGGGCGACGGCCAAATACTTTTGGGTGGTCGGCGCTCTGTTTGTTGTTCAAGTCCTTCTTGGAATCGTCACAGCCCACTATGCGGTTGAGGGGCAGGGCTTCTACGGCCTTCCGCTGATCGATTATTTGCCCTATGCGGTCACGCGCACATGGCACACCCAGCTATCGGTGCTGTGGATCGCCACCGCCTGGCTTGCGACGGGGCTGTATGTCGCGCCCATGCTGTCCGGCCACGAGCCGAAATTTCAGCGCTTCGGCGTCAACTTCCTGTTCTTCAGTCTGCTGATAATTGTGGTCGGCTCTTTCGCTGGCCAGTGGCTCGCGGTTCACCGCTTCATCCCCGATCTCGCTGTGAATTTCTGGTTCGGGCATCAGGGGTACGAGTATATCGACCTCGGCCGATTCTGGCAGATCTATCTCTTTATAGGTCTGCTGTTGTGGGTGGCGCTGGTCCTTCGGGCCTTGTGGCCGGCCTTGCAGAAAAGCGGCAACAACTCGCTCATCTTTCTGGTTGTGATTTCCACGGTCTCTATCGGTCTGCTCTACGGTGCGGGGCTTATGTGGGGTCAGCACACCAATATTGCCATCATGGAATACTGGCGCTGGTGGGTCGTGCACCTTTGGGTCGAGGGCATCTTCGAAGTTTTTGCGACCGCCATCATCTCCGTTCTTTTTGTGCGCATGGGGCTGCTCCGTATTTCAGTCGCGGCAATATCGGTGCTGTTTGCCACCATCATCTTTCTCAACGGCGGTGTCCTTGGAACCTTTCATCACCTGTACTGGAGCGGCACGCCGGTTTCGGTTCTGGCCTTGGGCGCGACGTTCTCGGCGCTGGAAGTTGTGCCGTTGATGGTGGTTGGGTTCGAGGCTTACAACCACGCGAAGATGGAGAAAGAAGCGTTGTGGGAAAAAGCCTACCACTGGCCGTTCATGTTCTTCTCCGCTGTATTGGTATGGAACATGGTCGGAGCCGGTCTGTTCGGATTTATGATCAATCCGCCGGTTGCGCTTTATTACATGCAAGGGCTGAACACGACGGCCAACCACGGCCACGCCGCGTTGTTTGGAGTGTACGGCATGCTCGGGATCGGTCTGATGCTGTTTTGCATGCGCGGCCTCACCGACGTCAGTCAGTGGAATCATAAACTTCTGAAGGTATCGTTCTGGTCGCTCAACATCGGCTTGGCGATGATGACCTTCCTATCGTTGTTGCCGCAGGGGTTGTGGCAAACCTATGCCAGCATCAAGCACTACTATGCCTACGCGCGTACGGCCGAGTTCATGCACAGCGCCATCATGGAAGGGTTTGTGTGGGCGCGTGTTCCCGGCGATATCGTGTTTAGCGTCGGCGTATTTGCGTTCGCTTTTTTCATGTACCAGGCATTTACGGCAGGCAAGAAAAGTGTCGGAACGCATGCAATTGCGTCAGTCAGCAGCAAAGGTATGTAGGCGGTTGGTTTGGTGGGAGCCCTCAATCATGTCATGGTCTTGCTCTGTCATCAGTTAGACCATATTCGCCGTTTAGTGTTTGCTGGCCGCTAGGCTGGCCTAATGAGCTAAGAAAATTGTCAAGAGCATGTAAAGCCCCCTTGTTATGGGCCAGTTTCTTATAGAGTTTCTGGTACGGGCGGTCTCATGTTGAGGGCCTGATGGGGCCGGACGTGATTGTACTGTCTGAGCCATTTTCC
>JAUIGX010000222.1 GCA_030432435.1 Alphaproteobacteria bacterium | reverse complement strand
TGCGATACACGCTGCGCGGTCTTCACAGGACCAACAAGCCCCTTCACCGCAATCGCACTCGCCGTCGCTGTCAGCGCAACAGCGCCAATCGCAAGCGTCAGAACGTTTCCGCGCTCGAAAAGACGGTTCCGCGCCGCCGTCTTGTCTGATGACTTTTTGAAATACTTTTGACCCTGAAACAGAAAACTCCACATAACATTCACAAAAATTATGGGTTGAAAAATAAACCTTATTAATTGAATTTTAATCAAATAAGCGTTAATGTGAAGTTAATAAGTGCTTAATTACTTATTGCAAACCCCAAAACACCGGAGGCGGCGAAGTTTTCCACATAGCTTCGCCGCCTCTTTTTGTTTAAGGGCGTCTTCCCGAAAGCTCTGACTTTATGGTTTTGATCGAAGACTGGTGAGCTGCGCTCGCAGCGGCGTCGAGTTTGCCGCTGGCCAGTGCGTTGAACAGTTTCTTCAAGTGTGAGTGCAGCTCCTTGTCGGTGCAGCTTTGGGCTTTCTTGCGTGTGATGAGTGTCATGGTTTTTACCCTCCAATTTTTCATCTGGAGGCCCCGACCACCGGAGCCTTATGGCTCCTCCCCACCATCATTGCCGGGTCAGGCTCTGGTGGTTGGCGGTCGACATGGTGAAAACAGCAGGAGGTATTGGCCGTGATCAATCAAGCAGCAAGACGCGCAAGCAAATCGATATGTTGAATGGAATGAATGTGAAGGAGATGTTTTGCGGTGTCTGGCTAAGGTGCCGTGCCGTCGCTCTTGCCCAAAAGGTCAGTAGCTAGAGCCTCACCAAAAACCAGACGTCAGGGCTTTCGGGTCCAGCCCTGAAGAGCGGTGCATCATGCCTTCGGCCGCCTGCTTCTCGTGTCAACCCCGCTCCGCTACGCTTCGGGGGTATGACACCGCAGACGCCCTACGGCACTCCTTGCCCCGCGACGGGCCGGCTCCGAAAACCAGCTTGGGTATGTGTTTCAAAAAAATAGAAAGGAGAGTTGGGGCGTCCGGGCGGGTGCTCGTGAACCGAGCCGCAACCAAAAAGAATGGCGGCGTCTCCGCCATCCGGCTTCGCCCCCTGACGCGTAAAGAATGCAAATGTGTATAAAATCAGCTTGCTTCGGAAGGAATTGAAATCAGTTGTTTTGCGTCTTGCCTCGCGGTTTGTGTTTGCCGACCAGATCAGCAAGCATGTCTTTGATTTCTGTGGGGAGACGTTCTCTGCCGTCTTCAAGTTTGTCCCGCCATCGTGGTCCCGTTTCCCATGCCGTATGCCATGCATTCGCCAGTTCTCGTGGGCGCTTTACGACAAGCGCTTCAATCAATGCCGCTGATTGCACAATGTCCTTAGCGGATTTGACCTGAACGTCGCGGCTGGCCGCCACGATCAGCTTGTGAACCGCATACCTCTCCGCTCGCGGAACCGTCACGGGCACGCCGCCTTTGGTCAACAGCACCGAACGCTCTGGCTCGTAGATCAGGTAATCGAGATGCCGTAACGGCTGCGCGCCGCTGCCGCCTAAAGCCTTCATCCGGGCGGGTTTGTCCTGATGATCATCAGAGCCACGGTTGGGCACCAGAACATCGACAACGAAACGCTGCCGGTTCCGGTACCGCGTGCTCACGAATGGATCGCTCACATGCGGCATTTCCTCGAACGTCTCATCAACCCGGCGCAGAACATCGATAATCGGCGGCATGCTGTCACCGATGTTCTCAGAAATGCCCCAGAACTGAGCAAAGTCGATATCCTGAGTCTGTAGCGGACGGCCTCGCAACTTGATGCCGAGCGGGCCGGCGTATGCCTGAAACGCCAGCGTTCCAACCAGCACGCCCCGGAGACGAAAGAAGCCCGCCTTCCACATTGCCTCAACAATGGCACCGTTGAGCGCATCGGGCGATGGAAGCCCGGCTGCAACGAGCGACCGGACGAGTTCCTGGCGTTCCTTGAAGTCTGACTTGATGCTCTCGAAGCGCCGGACGCGGTCCGTGATCGACTCGTCGGCATACGGCCCGACATAGATTTGTTTCCGCTGCCCGTCTTCCGTTATTCGGAAATGCCAGTACGTCTTTCCGCGTGAGCGCACTCTTACAAAGCGCCCGCGTTCACTATATGTTTCGTCGAATTCTGCATCCAGACACCGTTGCAAGAGTTCTGCGAAGGTCGTCTGCGTTGCCAGTGAAATCTCGTCCAAGTGTGTTGTACCCCTTTCTTGAATTGGGGTACAACTTAGCATGTTGTACCCCTTTTTGCAATCAGGGTACAACATGCTCATTGAGCTGTCCCCAGCCAGCTCACCGCTCCAACGATGGGCCAGACAACTCCCGTCCCGCGCCCCGGTTGCGATCCTGCCCTCCACGCGCAAGGTCGGAGAAGGTCTTCGACAGGTTGCTCATATCGTGCCCGCCCATGCGGATGTAATGCCCAATCTGCACATGCAGGACCTTCATCGTCACTTCATGGTCGCGCTGCATCCGCTCGCGCTTGTAATTGATTTCTGAATAGCGCGCAGCCTGAAGCGTGCGGAGGTGCTTCATCTCCGCTTCGTCACGTCGACGTGCCAGGCTTGCGTCGTACTCGTTTGACTGGCGGATGCGTTTGTAGTCGCCGAAGAAGTAGCTCCACACAGCCTGGAGCCCTTTTGGCAACCTGGCCGCGCGCTCGCGTTCTTCCTCCTGCCAGCGTTCTTTGTGGAACTCGCGCATCTTCTTGCGATCTTCGCGCTGCTTGTTGAGCAGCATCTCGCGTTCGAGAGAGTGACGGGCCTCTTTCAACTTCAGCTCGTCATCGAATTCCTTGATGAAGGTCTTGAGCTTGCTGGACATGGAGAGGCCGATGTCCCTTTTGATCGTGTCTACGGTCGGCTGTTTCCCCGGCTCGCCAAGCTTGGCTTTGACGTCCTTCACGCGCTGGCCCGTCCAGCGGGAAATCGGATACACCTCACCCCGGAAGTCGACGGCGACGTGTCCGCGCCGGTCGCCCTGGGCCAGGTAAAAGCCATGCTCTTCCAGTTTTTCGCGGAAATCGCGCATCGATGTCGTGCTGTCCCAGCACTCTCGGAACATGGCCCGCAGTTGTTTCGGGTCCATCTTCGCCCGCCGGGCTTGCTGCCATTGCTCACGGGTGAAGTTCAGCGGCTGGCGCTCGTGCTCGTCAACGAGGCCATTCGGCATCTTCCAGCCGTGTTCCAGGTACAGATCGCGCGACACCTCCCGCAGCTTCAGCTTGAAGTGCGAGAGGTTGATCGCTTTCATTTTGTCGGGGTCAATGCGCGACCAGACAACATGGGCGTGCCGCCTGCCCCGCTTCTCATGGAAGACGATGGCACGCGGCTGGTCTTTCAGACCAAGTGCATCCTCGATCTGGGCCGCCGCCTTTTCATAGGCGACGTTGTCGACATCTTCGGGTGGATTGAGGCTGACAGAGAACAGGAACTGCTTACAGCGCGTGCCACGGCTAACGGCATAGGCTTCTTGTAACGCCCCGTGAAGGTCGTCAGCGAGGAAGCCCCGCAGCTCGTGCAGCTCCGCATGTTCATTGTCGCGCGTGTTGGTCAGGTGGTTCGCGAGTTGCTTTGCCCCTGACCGCTGCGATCCCTTGATGATCATGGCTCTATTCCGAGAGCCTTGATCAAGTGGGTGCGCATGGCGCGCACGTCATCACAGGCACGTTCCAACCGTGCCCGCACGTCCGGCGATACCGGCAGCGAGCCGGAATTGGCCGCCCGTGCAAGCTGATTGAGGTTGTTCGCAAGGCGCGACTTGCCAAGCTGACCCAACACGTGGGCCAGCTCCTGATGGTCTTTCACAGGGAACTTGCCGCGCGTCCGGCGCGGCGGTTCCGTCCCATCGAATAGGCGCGAACGGATATACTCGCCCAGCGACATGCCAGACGCTGCTTTTTCCAGCTCGGCACGCTCCTCGAACGTCAATCGCAGTGAAAACGGTGTGGTTTGCTTCTTGTCTGTATCCGCCATCTCACATCGTGAGACATCGACGTCCGCAAATTTTTCGCAATTAAATCAGTACTTTATGCGAAAATTCCGAGCGGAAAGATGTCCCTTCGCAATGTGAGCAATTTGTGTTGGTTGCAGGCCCCCGCAACCAAATTTAAAACGAACTCAATAAGTAAGCGTTTTCAATGCCTTGCAGGCGGAGAAAAACTTTTTGATGCCGCCTTCAGCTTTTTAGCGCCATTGATATTCCTTCAGATTTCTAATCAAACCACTGATTTTATTGCAATAAAGCTGTAGGTTGTTGCCCTACGGTTTCAGATTGCTTTGCAGACCGGTTTGTATTTGAACAAAACCATTCTCCCATAGGGCTGTAGTGACAGAGATATCTAAAATCTGATGATTTTTGAAGCATTTGAACCGGAACAAGCATACAGCGAAAATATTTCGTCTGAATGCAGATGTTACAACCGATTGAAACCATTTCAGAATAGCTGAAGGAATGGGTGTTTAGACCGCTAGAGAATAGAGAGATTTCAGAGAATGTAAGTTTTATATGGATAATTGCGCGCGGGTGTTCTCTTGGTATTGTGGTATGCATCAGTTTGATGCATATTTCATCGTAGTGATGTAAGGGAATGTAATTTATGGCTGCAAAAAATCGTATTACAGTTAGTTTAGAAGATCAGGAATACCAAGAGTTGACACGATTATCAGAGAAACTGGACAGATCACTTTCTTGGATTGTTCGGCGCGCAACATGTTCTTTTTTGGAGAGTTATGAAGACTCGGATATTAAGAAATCAGCTTCTAAAAGAATAATTGGTAATAAGGGCGCGTAGAATGAAAAGACAACCTTTTGATCGCAGCAAGCATGTTTATCATAGCGAAGAGTTTGTAGAACTCGTAAAAGATGCTGTTCGTTTTTTCAACGGCACCCCTGTACATCCTTTCCCTTTAACAGAGAGATTTTTGGGGACTGGTGTTTATGCTCTTTATTATACGGGCAAGCATGAAGCTTATGAACCATACTCCAACCTCAATAGGCTTGAGTACAAATATCCAATATATGTTGGAAAAGCCGTTCCTAAAGGTTGGCGACAATCCAGAACATCACATACAGCGACATCATCTTCTGCAGAACTGTATTCGAGAATTAAAGAGCACAGTAGAAGCATTGATAAAGTTGAAGGCATTAATATTGAAGATTTTTCATGCCGCTTTGTGATTTTTGAGGCAGAGGGGTCTGATATG
>JAUIGX010000221.1 GCA_030432435.1 Alphaproteobacteria bacterium | reverse complement strand
AGGCTAGCCGCTCAGTCCGTTCGCCCAGGAAAGAGAGTTTCATGTTCAGCCTCACGCGCCGCGCGGCCCTCGCGTTCACCCTGACCGCACCGCTCGCCCTTGCGGCCTGCGGCGAGAGCGCTCCCGCGCCGCAGCCGATTCCCTTCACCGGCGCCGCCGTGGTCGGCGACGGCAACGGCCGTTACACCCTCGCCTGGATGGCCCCGGAAGGCACGACCGTCGGCGTCTATGCAGGCACCGACCCCACCGACATCGGCCGCGACAAAGAGGTCGGGATGGGCGGACCGAACGGACACATCGTCGCCGCGCTGCCACCCGGGCGCTGGTACTTTGAATTCGCACCCTCCGACGGCGGCGCCCTGGTCATGGGCGAGCGCAGTCCGCACATCGCCGGCGCTCCCAATCTGCGCGATGCCGGCGGCTACCGGGCGGACGACGGACGCTGGGTGAAAATGGGCCGGCTCTATCGCTCGGACCGGCTCGACACCCTCACCGACGAGGACTTCGCCGAACTCGGCTCGCTCGGCCTCAAGCTGATCTGTGACTTTCGCAGCGACGGCGAACGCGCCGCCGGGGCCGACCGCGTGCCCGAAGGCACCGAGCACATGATCGCCGATGTCACCGGCGATGCTGAAGGCGGCCTTGGCGCGCTGCTCGGCGATATAGACGCCGCCGCCGCGTACCTGCGCGAGACGCCCGGCGAGCAGATCATGATCGAGGCCAACCGCAGCTTCGTCACCGCCCCGTCCGCCCGCGCCGCGTACAAAGCAACGTTCGAACGCCTCGCCGACCCCGCCGCCTTGCCCGCGCTGTTTCATTGCTCCGCCGGCAAAGACCACACCGGATGGGGCGCGGCCGTTCTGCTCACCCTGCTCGGCGTGCCCGAAGATTTAGTGATGCACGACTACATGCTCTCGAACCGGTTTCTGGCCCAGAAGAACGGCACGATGCTCGCCGCGTTTCCCTCGGAACTCGCGCAGGCGATGATGCCGCTGGTCGGCGTGAAGGAAGAATATTTGCAGGCCGCGTTCGACGAGGTGCAAAACACCTACGGCAGCTTCGACGCCTATATCAAAGACGGCCTCGGCCTGACCGACCAAACTATCGCCGCGCTGAAGGAGAATTTCCTGACGCCTGAAACCGCGCCTTAAATCTCGGCGCTCTAGTCCGCCGCCGCCGAAGATTTTTGCCAGTCGCTCACCGCTTCCCGGCGGCGGAGCAGTTCGGCCAGCGCGCTGACGTCGCCCGCCGACAGGCGGCGCGGCGCACTCAGCCAGCCGTTCATGAGGACCGACCATCGCCCGCCCGGAGAGCTGGATTTCGCCGCGCTCTCGTCGCTCTCCTCGAACAGGGCCTCCTCGGCGATCTTCCCTAGATGAGTCATGTGCGCCTCCCGGTGCCGTCATGAAGTTTCCGACTTCAACCTGGGCACAACATAGGTCTGCTCTATGACCGTTCAACGGGCGGGAGTGTTAAAGGATTGCGACAGTTACCCCGCAATTCTCTAAATAATCGAGATGGTTATAAGTTATTCCTCGTTCGCGGGCAGCGTATCGGGCACCACTTCGCGGCGCTTGAACTTCCAGCCCGCCTCGGTCAGCACCAGCTCGTCCTCGTAGCGGCTGGTAGACACCTTCACCTCGCCGCCCGCTTTGTCGGCGGGCGTATACAAGGTGAGGTAGGCGCTGGCGGTGGCCGTATCGCCGCGCCGGGTCATCTCGATGTTGCTGATGACATGGCGCGTGCGCCGCCCGGCCTCGACCAGCCCTTGCTGAAACAAGATCAGCGCGCCGTGGCCCACGTGTTCCTCGCCGCCCACCACGAACACGCCGTCGGCGGTGAACGTATCGGCCCAGGCCGCGCCGTTGCGCTCGTTGAGATCGAACGCCCGCGCATAGCGCACGTTCAGCGCCTCCACCGCCGCCTGATCGTGCAGCACCTGCTCGGCGGCATCTTCCAGAGAGTCTATGACGTTGTTGTTCATCTCGGCGGCCAGCGCGCTGCGCAACTCGCCGACTTCTTGATTGAGCCCGTAGCTCCACCCGGCGAGCAATACCAGCACCGCCAGAGACACTATGGATACGGTTCTCCAGATCATCAGCTTCTCCAAATTGTATTTAGGTCTATTCGGCCGCAGAGTTGTCTTGGCGCAGCCCTAGTCTTTGACGTGGTCGGCAAACTCGGGCGCTTCGTGCAGCTTCTTGGCTTCGCGGTTCAGGAAACGGATCACCACTTTGTCCGGCACCCCGGCCTGCAGCAGCGTGCCTGCCACGTTGCCCCACTCCTTGTAGGCGGCAAAGCGGCCGTCCTTCAAGATGAACCGCGCGCAGCCCCCCAGCAGAGCGCGCCCCGGCGCCGCATCGGGATGCGAGGATTTCAGACTGAACCGGTAATGGGCATAGCCCACGTTGCCGTCGCACACCGGGCTGTCCATGTCCCAGCGAAAATCGGCGGCGTCTTGATGAAACACATCGCGCAACATGCGCTTTAATTCGGCGTGGCCTTTAAAGGTGCCGTAGACCGCGTCTTCATAGGTGGCGTCTTCGGTAAACAGACCCAGAAAGGCATCCGTATCGCAGGTCTCCACCGCCCGCTTGAACGTCTCCAACATCTCTGGAAATGTCGCCATGCACCGCCCCTGTAACAACCTCCCTTCATTTAGCCCGTTTAACCGCTTCGATTCCAGCCCGTTGGGGCGATTTTTACCCCGCAAGGCTTTCAAACTTTCGTTTTCATGACACATTGAGGCGTATAAACGCCTTTTATCCCTCTAAAGGCGGTATTTTATTATTCCCCAGCGGCGGAAGGCCGCCAGACAACAAGCGGCGGAAGGCCGCAGGGCAAATAGCGGCGGAAGGCCGCCAGACAACAAGCGGCGGAAGGCCGACAAACAAGAAAGCCAGCAAACAGCGACCTAACGCCTGGAGAGAGTTTATCAGATGAACTTTTACGAAACCCACATCCTGCCGCACATCCTCAACGTCTCCATGAAGCAGGACGACATGACCCGCCGCCGCGCCCGGCTGATCCCCGAGGCCGAGGGCCGGGTGCTGGAGGTCGGCTGCGGCTCCGGCCACAACCTTGCCCATTACTCGGCGCGCGCGACCGAACTCATTGCCGTCGAGCCCTCGCCCAAGTTGCGCGAGATGACTCTGCGCGCGGCAAAGGCGGCTGACCGTGTGATTGATCTGCGCGATGCCAGCGCCGAGGCGTTGCCGCTGGAAAACGCCAGCGTCGATACGGTGGTGACCACCTGGACCCTGTGCACCATTGCCGATGCGCATACAGCCCTGTCGGAAATGCGCCGGGTGTTGAAACCGTCGGGGCGGTTATTGTTCGCCGAACACGGACGCGCGCCGGACGAAGCCGTGCGCAAATGGCAGAACCGGTTGAACCCGCTGTGGCGCGTGATCGGCGGCGGCTGCAATTTAAACCGCGCGATTGAACAGTTGATCAGCGGCGCGGGTTTTGAAATCGAAAAACTGGATATGGCCTATGAGGAGAAAGGCCCGAAGTTTGCGGCGTTCATGTATGAGGGAAGTGCGCGGAGGGGGTAAACCGCCCCTCGAAGTATTTATATTTTAGTCACGCTTGCCCGAAGGGCGAGCATCCAGAGGATCTAGGTAGCTGCAATATTAAACGGTAAAACTCTGGAGTCTCGGCCTGCTCTCGCAAGCCAAGAATGACGGATGAATCTTCCTTAAGACACAACCATCTGGTCCAAAGCGTCGATCTCCTTTTGGAAGGTATGCGCCTTATACAAATTCCAAACGATGGCCACCGAAAAAACGACGACGACAACAACAAGCCGTGCCTCTACCGGCGGCTCATTAGCGCCGATCACGCCGTTCTCTTGCGCTCCGGCCAGAAAGAGCACCATCCCCGGAAGTATCGGACCAACGTACCACAGCGGTGCGCTGCGCAAAAGATCACGCTGACGTGTCAGCTCTGCGCGATGGCACCGGACGTACTCCACCAACGTCGCGTCTTGCGGAATTGATAGGGGACTGCCGTGTTTCCTGAGGTAACTCACACCAATCAACACGCCGGCGATGATCGCCGCACAACCCATTACGAATAAAGTACCGCCGTAGTGCAGCGCCAAGCCTCCGAAAATGATCGTGATTACCGGTACGCCCCCATACTCGATCCAGTTACGACGGAGAATTTTTTTACGAAAGCTACCCATTTTCTTTTGAAGGTCCGCCAGAGCGATCATCTCGTCCTCCTTTGTTTGCGCCTGCCAGGTCTCTTGAATGGAATGAATTACGCTATCGTCGCTCATGGATGCCCTCCGTCCTTAAAATCACGGGCCAGCAGATTTTTGATGCGGTGAATCTTGGTCGCCACGTTCGCGGGCGAAAGACCGGTCACCTGGGCGACGGACGCGGCGTCCTCGCCTTCCAGGTACAAAACGATGACCGCGTGATCGATCAGGTTCAGTCGCCCGATCAACGCATACAGCCGCGCCAGATCATCGCGCCGTCCCGCCTCCTCGCGCCCGTCAACACCGGCCACGTTTTCCAGATCTTCCAGGCTCGCGTGTTTATCGGCAACGCGCCTGGCCTTGATCACATGCGTGGTCGCAACGTTGTGCGCGATGCGAAACGCCCAGGTGCGCAGCGAACACGCGCCGTTGAACCCCGCGAAGCTGCGCCATAACGCAAGGTGCATCTCCTGAACCAGATCGCGGCGTTTGTCCGCGTCCGCCTCGTACGAGCGCGCCACCCGCGCCAGGGCCGCGCCGCAGGTTTGCGCCGCCTCGTGATACAGCGCGTCCTGATCGCGGTCGCCGACCGAAGCCTTTGTCATAAGCACCTTAACCGTGAGCGCGGAACGGATGGGTAAGCCATGCCCAGATTTTCCGCCGCGCTTCCACCACCTTCAACCCAAGAAGCAGCGCCACCGCCCAGAAAAGCACTTCCGTGGTCACGGCCGCCGCCGTCACCAGCACCACGCGCAGCGGCGTGCCGACACCCACCACCAGCCCGGCCGCAAGCCCGATCCAGGCGAGCGCGCACGCCAGCCCCGCCCCGATCACAAGAAGTTTTTTAAATCCCACAACAGCGCTCCTCGCCATATCAAACGCCCGCGTTTTCGGGCCGCTTATATGGGTAGTCGGCGCAAAGCCGGATTTCTTACAGATGCGGGCGCAAATAGTTTTAAGGTGGCGATATGCCGTCAGGTCCGATGCGGGTTTTGAAATCGAAAAACTGGATATGGGCTACGAGGA
>JAUIGX010000010.1 GCA_030432435.1 Alphaproteobacteria bacterium | reverse complement strand
ATCCGAATCTAGCCCGAGATCTTCAATAGCCCGATCTACCGCATACCCTTTGGCGATTCCACCAAGATCAACCCAAAGAGGACGATGAAACCTCACGCGATTCCCTTTCAGCAACTCAATGTCACGCCACGACGCTTTCGGCTCCGGCGCTTCGCAATTCTCCGGCCTCGGCAATAGGCCCCATTCGACTAGATATCCAGCAATTGTAGGATCAAATACACCGCCCGTATCAGCCGCTAAGCTAACAGCGCGGCGCAAAACTTCAAATGTATACGGGTGGACTTCAATAGATTTCCGATACGCCGCCCTATTGATGTGGCTGAGATCGCTCGCATTCTCGTGAAAACTCATTAGGCCATGCACCTTGGCAATAGCCGCGAAGCCGCGATCGATTGCACTGTGCGCATCTGCTTCGGAAACTCCCTGAACGCCGATCTTCACCAGGGTTCCGAGGAGCGGGCGAGCGCGTTCAACCCGCGGATGGCGCGACAAAGAGACCATGAGTCACAAGGATGCGGCGCACGCCTTCCGTGATATGCGATACCGACAATGAGGTACCGGAAATATTTAATATGTCGCCTTGTAAATTTAGAGTTCCACGGCGCTTGCCGACAAACTGCGCCCGCCAGTCCGCATGACGAATTTGATTCCAGCGTTCTAGGCACTCAAGAATCTCTATGCCCGTGACTGCGCCGCTTTCATCGAGTGCGACCGCATATGTGATCCAGTCGTCACGCCCAGCCACCTGATCTATAAAAAACCAGCCGCCGGTCGAGACCTCCCAAACCTTTATATGACGGCTCCATACGGTCACCCCGGCCTCATCAACAATCTGCTCTTTCTGCTGATCATTGATCGAGAAGAATGCTTTTGAAAAGCTCGCGCCCGGAAACAAAAGCTCCTGCGCCTTTTCAAGCGATAAATACTGATCGGCTTGAACCGGAGCGCTCGCCACAATGGCGGCGGGTATGAGCATAAACTGAAAGCGCATTTGTAATCGCAAGCCTTAGAGCCACAACTCAGCCGAACCTTAAGTTCAGCAGCCCATTAGCCGAATATATGCGCGAATTGTCAACGGCCGGCCCTAAAGGCCCGACTAAGCTAGCCGAAGCCCACAGAATCATTACGGCCGCGCCCTCGAAAAGGCGCGGCCGTAACTTTCCCCTGTCCCCCGACAGGATCGCAGACTTACCTGCGTTATTCAGCAGCCTCAGTCGCCTTGAACTGGGACGTTTCTGTCGATTCAGCCATCGCGCTCGTCGACGCCGCACCACCGGAGATCACTTCCGACACGGCATCGAAATAGCCGGTCCCGACTTCGCGCTGGTGACGCGTCGCTGTATAGCCCTGGGCTTCGCTGGCAAACTCGGCTTCCTGCAATTCGGAATACGCCGCCATACCGCGATCACGATAACCACTGGCAAGTTGGAACATGCCGTAGTTGAGTTGGTGGAACCCAGCCAACGTCACAAACTGGAACTTGTAGCCCATCGCGCCGATCTCTTTCTGGAAGTTGGCGATGGTATCGGCATCCAATTTGGCCTTCCAGTTAAAGGACGGCGAGCAATTGTAGGCCAGCATCTTGCCCGGGAATTCCTTGTGAATGGCATCTGCGAATTTGCGCGCGTCTTCAAGGTTTGGAGTAGATGTTTCCCACCACAACAGATCTGCATGCGGCGCGTAGGCCAGGCCGCGTGCGATACACGCATCCACACCATTGCTGACATGGTAGAAGCCTTCGGGCGTCCGCTCGCTGCTGGTGATGAAGGGCCTATCGCGCTCATCCACATCACTCGTGATCAGCTTGGCGCTTTCGGCATCGGTACGGGCAACAACAAGTGTCGGCACACCCATGACGTCGGCCGCGAGGCGCGCCGCGATCAGCGTACGGACATGCTGGCCCGTGGGGATAAGAACCTTACCGCCCAGGTGGCCGCATTTCTTTTCAGAGGACAGTTGGTCTTCGAAGTGAACGCCGGCTGCGCCCGCTTCGATGAAGTTTTTCATGATCTCGAATACGTTCAGCGGCCCGCCAAAGCCGGCTTCGGCATCGGCAACGATGGGCGCAAACCAATCGCGAGTCACCTTGCCTTCTGCGACCTCGATTTGGTCGGCACGCTGCAAAGAGCGGTTGATCTTGCGGCACAGTTCCGGCGCGGAGTTCGCGGGATAAAGGCTTTGGTCCGGGAACATGGCGCCAGCCGTATTGTTGTCAGCGGCCACCTGCCAACCGGATAGGTAAATCGCTTTCAATCCAGCGCGGACCATCTGCATGGCTTGGTTGCCCGTGAGCGCACCAAGCGCGTTGATGTACGGCTCTTCGTGAAGCAGCGACCACAGCTTGTTTGCGCCGCGTTCCGCGAGCGTGCTGGCCGGAGTTACCGACCCACGCAGGCGCAGAACGTCTGCCGCCGTGTAATTGCGTGTGATGCCGTCAAAACGGCCCTTGGGCGCGGAAGGAATAAGCGCAGAGAAATCGGTCGTCATATTCAGGGTGCTCCTGTTTGTATTATCTGCTGTTTGCATTATCTGCTCATTTGCGAGCGGCGTCTTAGTTTTGAAGCTGGGTCATATTGTGCGGCGCACCCAATAATCACATTTAAATGATGCATCGCACAATGCGGTCTGTGGCACAACACTATGAAATCAGCTGAAATGAGCCTGGCTAAACGACTCTTCGGGAAGCGATTCTGGTGTTTGATGCTGGTATGAATTTTACATGTTTGCCCGATTAAGGTCTAACTAATTGAAATAAAAAGGGTAAATATGTACAAAGACGATTCTTGACCCTTGTTAATTTGTAAATTATGTAAATTTGCATGGCTAAGAACGCAGCAAATAAAATATTTGCCGGGCCGCGCCTTAGGCGCCTACGCCGCGATTTAGGGCTGACACAGGTCCAAATGGCCGAGGGCCTAGCGATCTCTCCCAGTTACCTCAACCTCTTGGAACGCAATCAGCGCCCCTTGAGTGCCCAACTTCTGCTTAAGCTAGCTGACGCGTACGATGTAAACCTTAAAGGTCTCGCCGGTGATCAAGGCGGGCGTACCATTTCAGACCTCAAGGAGGTCTTCAGCGACCCGCTGCTTGAGAGCTTCGACGTTAGCACTCAAGACCTACTCGATCTCCACGGCATTACCCCAGCCGCCGCGCAGGCCTTGGTAGCCCTGTACCGTGCCTATCGCCAGACAGCAGAACAAACGGCCGGTCTGGCAGAGAAGATGACTGATCTGAATGCGGCTAATCCGGCCGAACCGGTCGCCTTCCCGGTAGAAGAGGTACGCGACTTCTTCGTCGCCCACAAAAATCACTTCCCGGAGCTCGAAAGCGCCGCCGAAGAGCTATGGACTCACTCACTGAGCAAAGCCGACTCTTTGGCCGCCGGACTGCGCCAGCACTTAAAAACGCACCACAGTATGGCCGTGCAGGTCATGCCGGTGGAGTTTATGGATCAACTCGTGAGGCGCTTTGATCGTCACAGCAATCGTTTGTTTCTGTCCGAAGCCCTGCCCCATTCCGCACGGAACTTTCAGATCGCCTCGCAGATTGGCCTGCTGGAACACGGCGGCCTTCTCGAAGAAATCATTGCACAAAGCCGAACGCTTCAGGAGGAAACGCGGCGTCTGCTACGCATCTCCCTCGCCGGTTATTTCGCTGGTGCCGTTTTGATGCCCTATGAAAAGTTCTTAAAGGCCGCGGAAAAAAAGCGCTACGACATTGAATTGCTGTGCCAGCGCTTTGACGCAAGCTACGAGCAAGTCAGCCACCGGCTTACCACGATGCAGCGACCCGGGTCACCGGGCATACCCTTTTTCTTTATCCGTATTGATCCGGCTGGAAACATCTCCAAACGCCTCAGCGCCGGCGGATTTCATTTTGCTCGGTTTGGCGGTGCTTGCCCGCGCTGGAATGTGCACGAGGCTTTTCGTAACCCGGGAAAGATAGTCACTCAAATCGTCGAGATGCCCGACAAGACAGCCTACTTCTCTATCGCCCGTTCGGTGGATGGTTTGCACAACGGACATCATGCGCCGCTCACTCAACTCGCCATCGGCCTCGGCTGCGAGATTTCGCACGCTCCGCGTCTTGTGTATTCCGACGGCTACGACCTAAACACCCTAAAGCTCGCCACCCCAATCGGCCTCACATGCCGTCTCTGCGAACGAGTCGGATGCGGCCACCGCGCCTTCCCGCCGCTCAGCCGCAAGCTGATTGTTGATGAAAGCATGAAGACTGCTTCCCCCTTCATGTTTCATAGCCACGACTAGTTCGGCCCATCAGCATGCCCCTCGCCGATTGTCATAACATCGCCCACTTGCGCGCGAGGGCGAAAGCACGACTGCCCTCGGCTATGTTTCATTACATCGATGGCGGCGCGGACGATGAAGCTACGCTCCGTAGCAACACATCGGCATTCAACCACCACGCCCTTGTTCCAAACTATCTCGTCGATGTTTCAAACATAGATACCCGCACGACGATATTGGGAAAGCCGCTAGAGTGGCCGGTGATTCTCGCCCCCACGGGCATGTCGCGCCTGTTCCATCACGACAAGGAATTGGGCGTTGCGCAGGCCGCCGCCAAGTTCGGCACTATGTACACTCTGTCCACCTTAGGAACGACCAGCCTGGAAGACATTGCATGCGCCACGAATGGCCCGAAAATGTTTCAGATCTATATTCTCAAAGATCGAGGGCTGACCGCCGAGTTTGTCGAACGCTGTAAAGCCGCCAAATACGATGCGCTTTGTTTGACTGTAGATATGCCGGTGGCAGGCAATCGTGAACGAGACAAACTCACCGGCATGGTCATGCCGCCGCGCTTTACCGCCCGCAGTCTGCTGAGTTTTGCGCTCCATCCCCGCTGGTCGCTTAATCTGCTGCGCGATCCAAATTTCCAGCTCGCAAACGTTGCCCACCGGATAGACGCCCTAGGTGCTGGGACCATGTCGGTCATCGACTATATCAACAGCCAATTCGACCGCACGGTAACCTGGGCCGATGTCGAATGGCTTGCCCAGCAATGGGGCAAACCGCTGGTGATCAAAGGCATCACATCAGTAGACGACGCAAAAAAAGCCCGAGATTCTGGTGCTAGTGCGATCATGGTCTCCAATCACGGCGGTCGGCAATTAGACACATCCCCCGCCCCAATTGATTGTATCGCGCCTATCCGGGACGCAATAGGGCGTGACCTAGAGCTCATCGTCGATGGAGGAGTACGTCGCGGCACACATGTACTGAAAGCCCTGGCCTTGGGGGCCGACGCGTGTTCAATCGGCAAAGCCTATCTATTCGGTCTCGCGGCAGGCGGCCAAAAGGGTGTGGAGCATGCTCTGCGCCTCCTCCGTTCTGAAATCGAACGAGATCTAGCGCTACTCGGATGCCCGCGCATCGCCGACATAAACAACGGATTTCTTCACCGCTCATGATGTATATTAAGGGCTAGCACTACGGCTAAGGGGGAGGAATTCAATTCAATGTCGATTGACCGCTGTTACAATGTAGATCACTTTCGTGAGTTAGCTCGCAAGCGCCTGCCCCACCCTATGTTTCACTTTATCGACGGCGGCGCCGAGGATGAAACGTCTCTAACGCGCAACTCAACCGCGTTCGACAATTACCAGCTCACTCCCAATTATTTGGTGAATGTCGATCAAATCGACACCAAAACCAAACTATTCGGCAAACCGCTGGACTGGCCGGTGTTTTTGTCACCGACAGGCACCACACGGCTATTTCACCACGAAAAAGAACTTGGCGTGGCACGCGCAGCCGCAAAATTAAATACGCTGTACTCCGTATCCACAATGTCGACGACGAGCCTTGAAGACATCGCCGCCGCAACCAATGGGCCCAAGATGTTCCAGATTTACGTCTTGAAGGACCGCAGCCTGACAACTGAATTCGTTGAACGCTGCAAAGCGGCAAAATATGATGCGTTGTGCCTAACGGTGGATGTGCCGGTGGGCGGTAACCGCGAACGCGACAAGCTCTCGGGCATGGTGGTTCCCCCCAAGTTCGGCCTCAAGAGTTTACTCAGTTTTGCGATGCATCCGCGCTGGTCCCTCAATTTTGCGCTCCACCCACAATTTCGGCTCGCCAACTTGGTCCACAAAGTCGACGCCCTAAAAGGCGATATGAATCTTATGGACTACGTAAATGGGCAATTCGACCGCACAGTGACGTGGGAAGACGCGGCATGGTTGGCCAAACAATGGAATGGGCCATTTGTCATCAAGGGGCTTATGTCGGTGGAAGACGCCAAACGCGCGCGCGACATCGGAGCAAGCGCCGTCATGATTTCCAACCACGGGGGACGACAGATGGATGCGACGCCCGGCGCCATTGAGTGCCTCCCGCCTATTCGTGATGCCGTCGGCAACGATCTAGAATTGATCGTGGACGGCGGAATTCGCCGCGGCACCCATGTGCTCAAGGCACTGGCGCTGGGTGCCAATGCCTGTTCCATCGGGCGCCCTTATCTTTACGGCCTCGCCGCTGGCGGCCAAGCAGGCGTAGAACGTGTGCTGACCTTGCTGCGCGCCGAAGTCGAGCGCGACATGGCATTATTGGGATGCACCCGCATATCTGATCTTGGACCTAGCTTTCTCGGTCACTAAACCCTTGCACTTGATCTACCGCTCTGCTTCCCGCGTCTCAATTAAACGGCGATCAGTTCGATGCGCGTGCCATCAGGGTCCGTGACCATCATAGCTGCCGTCTTGCCGGGCGCGCCCAATCGGGTCTTTTCAAGAACCTGCCCGCCCATATGCGCAACGGCATTGGCGACCGCATCAATATTGGTCACTTCAAACGCCAGGTGAGAAAGACCGAGCTGATTCATAGGATGACGCGTTCCATCACCAAGGGTGCCGGGTGATGTGTAGTGGAGCAACTCTAACCGAACGCCCTGTTTATTCAGGAAGTGGATGGTCAGATCTAAATTTTCTAGCTCAAGCAAGCCGCCCAGCATTTTTCCGATCTTCTGCGGCTCGGGATCGGCCGTAAAGCCGAATACTTCAGTGTAAAACAAGCGCGAACGCTCAATGTCACTTACGCACAGGCCAATATTCTTCAGCATGGCCGGTGCGGTATCAGCGGCAGCTACCGTCTGGGAGCGGACGCTCGACCCTGCCAGCAGGGCACCAACCATCAAGCCACCTTTCGCCAATGCACGGCGTAACAGGCCTCGCCGACCGATTTCTCTCGACGCTAGTTTACCATTCTGATCTTTAGTCATGACGCACTCCCTTTGATACTCGATGTGTTGATTACCCGGCTGAGATACCGCCGTTGATGCTAATAGCCTGCCCGGTCATGCGTGCCGCAGCCGGACTTGTCATGAAAACGATCATGGGCGCCACATCTTCGGGCCGCACCACACCGAGGCGCGCAGCCTGCTTCGCCTTCTCAAACAGCTTGGCGCTAAATCCTGGAGCCATAACCCGATCGTATGTCCGCGTCCCTTCAACAATGGACGGCGTAAGGGCATTGGCACGAATGCCATCGCGCTTTCCTTCAATTGCAAGGGTGCGTGTAAACATAACGATGCCCGCCATAACCGCGCCGATAACAGCCTCGCCGGGCGTAGCAAACTTCGCAGCATCCGACGCAATGTTTACAATTGCGCCCCCGCCCTGTTCCCTCATCATTGGTTGCACAAAATGGCACATATGCATAACGCTGGTCAGGCGGAGCACCGTTTCCTCAATATGCGCTACCGGCATTTTGTGAAACAACTCGGGCACCTGGTCGCTACCCATTGAGTTGACGAGAATATCCACTCCTCCAAAGCTGCTTTTTACGCGCTCTGCTACAGAGCGAACACCTTCTATTTGATTCATATCAACAGAGATAAATTCAACCTGCGCGCCGGGTGCCTCCCGCACAATTTTCTGCTTGGCCTGTTCTCCCCGCTCCGCATTTCGCCCGACAAGTAGAATCTTAGGCACACCTGAAAGGGCAAATTGAATAGCAGATTCCAAACCAATTCCCGACGTCCCGCCAGTAATGAGAACCCGGGCTTGATTTAGCGGTTTAGCCACAAAAAATGTTTGCTCAGCCATTCACAATCCTATGTTTCAGCGTCAGCGAAACTATCGCGACAAACTTATCGGCCCATTGTCTCCGGCAGCCATAGAACAATCTCCGGAAACGCAGCAAGAACCGAAATTAGAATAAGAAACGCTACGACGAAGGGCAGAACGCCTCGAAATATCTCTTCGAGCGGTCTTCGCGTGTATCGCGCCACGACAAATGCATTCAACCCCATCGGCGGCGTGACCATTCCGACCTCCGCCGTGAGCACGACAATCACCCCGAACCAAATCGGATCGAAACTAAGCGCCTGAATCACAGGTAAAGTAACCGGCACGGTCAAGATCAGAATGGCGATCTGGTCCATAAAGAACCCAAGAGCGACGTAGCCCAGTAGAATAAGTGCCAGAATAAGCCAGCGAGATGCATCAAGCCCGCCGATGGTTGCTACGATGTCCTGAGTCGTGCGGGTCAG
Organism: Alphaproteobacteria bacterium; assembly: GCA_030432435.1. Classification (GTDB taxonomy): domain Bacteria; phylum Pseudomonadota; class Alphaproteobacteria; order Rhodospirillales; family Rhodospirillaceae; genus UBA11612. The sequence continues at coordinate 22,112 of JAUIGX010000010.1, read as the reverse complement.
AGCGAAAAAATATCCAAAAATCTGCGCGGCCAGAATAATCAGCAAAATCATGCAGGTCGCGTGCGAGGCCTGCTTCAATGCTTGTTTCAGTGTCGCGAAAGTAACGCGGCGCGCATAAGCCGCCAGTACGAGAGCCCCAAACGCCCCAAGGCCAGCCGCTTCGGTCGGCGTGGCCACGCCGAGGTAAATGCTACCCGTCACCGCCGCAAACAGAAATATCATCGGCCCGACCACTTTTAGGGACCGGAACTTTTCCATCATGGAATACGCGCGGCCGTCCGGCGCGCGAGATGGGTCGCGCGCAACCAAGAAAGTCACCGTCGCCATAATGGTGAAGGTCACAAGGATACCGGGGATCACTCCGGCGATGAGCAGTTCCCCAATACTAACGTCAGCGATAATGCCGTAGAGCACGAGGGCAATGCTGGGCGGAATCATCATCGCCAGCGTCCCCGAGGTCGCCACAACGCCGCACGCGAGACGCGGCTCGTAACCTTGCTTGAGCATGGCGGGAATGGTGGTGGAGGACAATGTCGCGGCAGCGGCCGTACTAGACCCTGAAATTGCGCCGAAGCCCGCACCGGCCAGCGCAGTCGCCATCGCCAGCCCGCCCTTGACCCGTCCAACCCAGATTGAAGCGGCTTTAAACAGATCATCGGCCACGCCCGAAAGAATCACAAACTCCGCCATGAGAATGAACATGGGAATAGTGATGATCTCGTAGGAGTTGGCCACGGTGAACGGCGCCGTTCGCAATATTCCGGCCAGCAAATCAACGCCGCCGATCATCAACAGACCAACGCTACCTGAAACAGCCATAGCAAACGCAACCGGTAGTCCTACGGCGAGCAAGGCAAACAAAACCGCGATGGCGATAAAAACGTCCATGGGGGCCTCTACTCGCTCACATCCGGAAGCGGCGGCAACTCCACCATCGGACCCTTCGCAAAGACCGACCACAAATGGCCGATAGTTCGGTAGAGACTGCGCACTGTCAGCAGCGCTGTCCCCATTACCACTGGCAAATATGCCGGCCATGTCGGCCAATTGTAAGCACTCGCGAGCATCTCGTCTAAGCGATAGCTTTCAGACATCCGGTCCACGGCTTGCATCGTGACCAGAGAGAAAGCAAACGTCGCTATGGCGTAGCCGATCGACTCGCCGCCGTGCCGCACCCAACCCGGCATATATTTGATGAGGACATCAATACTCACGTGACCATGGTCGTGAAGCGTGTCCGAGAGCGCAAAGAAAAAAACACCGACCATCAGATAGAGTGAGATCACATCGTAGGCCCACTCCAACGGCTGGTTGAACACATAGCGCATTACGACATCGATCGTGACGATGATCATAATGGCGAACAATGCCACTGACGACAGCGCCATAAACGATGATTCAAACTTGGCTATGAAGACGGACGCCAAGTGCAAGGCGCGATTGTTCAAATGCTGTGCGTGATTGGTCACTCGTATTCTGCCCCCCAACAAACTTGTCCAACATCCTGGACACTCCCCACTACTAAATTAGCCCTCTCTGCACGCGATGACCATCCCTTGACCTGATTAGAAACACGGGCCTAGGGTGATATCTGCTGCTGGGGAGCGGCAACAGACCTGCCGCAAGTCTTTCAGTGGGCACGGGGGATGTGGTGTCGGGAGATATTGCAACGAACGCACACGTTGGCGACGACACCAGCTTGATGGCGTTCTTCAAAGACATGAACACCACCGAACGCAGGACGTTCTGGGGATGCTTCGCCGGTTGGAGTCTCGACGGCATGGACTTCATGATGTACCCGCTGGTGTTGGGTACATTGATCGGTCTTTGGGGTGTCGAGCGCGACTACGCTGGGTTCGTCGCTAGCCTCACAATTCTCACATCCGCCTTTGGCGGTTGGTTCGGCGGCTACATTGCAGATCGCATCGGCCGCGTTGCCGTTATCAAGTTCACAATCCTATGGTTCTCGTTCTTCAGTGTGCTATGCGCCTTCGCGCAGGACTTTACGCAGCTTGCCATTTATCGCGCGCTGCTCGGCTTCGGCTTTGGCGCTGAATGGTCGGCCGGAGCCATTCTCATCGGTGAAACTGTCAAGTCAAAGTACCGTGGGCGAGCGGTTGGCTGTGTGCAATCTGGCTGGTCGGTGGGATGGGGAGCCGCCGCCATCGTGCAAGTTGTTATCTATTCTCTTGCGCCAGAAGAATATGCATGGCGGCTGATGTTTCTCGTCGGCGGGTTGCCGGCACTCCTTGTCTTATATCTGCGCCGCTATGTCCCGGAGCCTGAGATTTCCGTCAAATCCCGGGAGCGCATGACGGAGCACGGCGACCGACCTTCCATTTTCGAGATATTCAATCCAGGCATATTGAAAACAACATTGGTCGCTTCGCTGCTGACCACAGGTGCGACCGGCGGCTATTTCGCCGTGAATACATGGCTGCCCACCTACCTGAGCACCGACCGTGGGTTGTCCGTGGTAGAATCCGCAGGCTTTCTCATATTTCTGATATTCGGATCGTTTCTCGGATTTCTCTTTGGCGCTTGGTTTGCCGACCGGTTCGGACGCAGGAAATTATTTATGTTCTTTGCGGTCGCGGCCAGCGTTGTTGTCGTGGCCTACACTCAACTCCCTATCTCGAACCAAGTCATGTTTTACCTTGGCTTTCCGCTAGGCTTTGTTTCTACCGGGCATTTCTCGGGCATGGGCCCTATACTCTCGGAATTGTATCCCACGCGCCTGCGTGGGTCCGGCCAAGGTTTCACCTATAACTTTGGGCGCGGACTGGGCGCTTTCTTCCCGGGATTAGTGGGCGCCCTGTCCCTCGTCCTGCCGCTCGGAACGGCTATGAGTATCTTCGCCGTGATCTCTTACGGTCTGTTCTTCCTTGCTGCATTCATCTTACCCGAGACCAAGGGAACCGAACTGAGTCTGGACGAATCCCGCATTTAACCGGCCAACTACCTGTCCCAATTGCCCCTATATTCGCGAACTAAATGACGAAATCATACAGACTGCGCTGAAAAACTACCGCTTTGCGCGCCAAAACTGCGGTTTTGCGCCTACGCGACCCTGTTTTCACCCTTCCGGATTGCCGCCAAGACGTCTGATCTGCGATTTTTTGTGCGATGAACCACAGATAGGCCGTTTGTAGTCCGCGCATTAGAAGGTATAACGCGGCTTAGCCTAACGCATCACGGCGCAGGACTTTGGTCAACGACGTGAAGAAGCGATGCGGCACACCACTCAACAAATGGAATCTTAAAGTAGATGGCTAAGGGCGACGTAAATTTCAATGAACGGCTGCAAGCTGCAGCCAAAGCCAAACAAGCTGCACTCGCGAAGGCAAAAGCCAATGCTCCCAGCAACGCGCCCGACTTTGCTGAGCGACAAGCCGAGCGGATAGCGCTGGCTGCCGCCCGCGAAAAACGCCAGGCCGAAGCAGCCGAACGCAAGCGCGCCGAAATCGCTCGCAAAGCCGAAGAAAAAGCCGCCGCGAAACTCGCCAAACAGCGCGAGGCCGAAGCCGCAGCACGGGAAAAAGAAGCGGAGACCGCCCAGGCGGCAGAGGATGCTGAAGCGCTTAAGGCCAAACAAAAGGCTGCACGAGACGCTAAATATGCAGCCCGCAAAGCCCGGAGCGGCAAAGGAAGGTAGTCAGTTGGCGGCGCGTCCGCGCGCCCATCGAAGACGCTCCAGGTCGCCACGCGCGACTAGAGAATTCTAAATCACAATCCAGCACTTTGATCGTATTCTCACCTTTCGAAAGAGCATTCAATCTCCCTACAATAAGCCGAAGGCAGGTGGATACTTAACCACACCTTCGGCCCCGGCCAGGCCGCCAGGCACAAGCTCCAATGCCATGAAAGCTTCGTCCGGCACGTCAAATGGCGGCTTAACCCGCCACATCGATGCGGGTTTGTAGCCAAATCGGGGATAATAGTTTGGATGCCCTAGTAGGATCACCGAGCGATATCCCAGACGCCGCGCAGTATCGTGGCCCTCGTTGATCAACCGCGCACCAATCGTCTTTCCTTGAAAGTTCGGATGAACCGATACCGGCGCAAGCGCGAGTGATTTGGTTGAGACGCCCGCCGAAGATTCGATTGAAATCGGTGTAAAAAGAATATGGCCGACAACCTCGCCCTCATGGACAGCAATCAGCGAGAGGGCGGGAACAAAGGCTTCGGACGACCGCAGCCGGCCTACTAACTGAAACTCATCTCCGTCTGTATGTTCGGCATTTAGAAACGCTTTTCGAACAACCTCTTGTGTGCATTCGTAATCAGACGGTCGTTCTTGTCGAATAACGATATTCATGTCCATTTTCTCATCGCGCTTTGCCGGTTATGTGAATGCCGAGAGACAGAGAGACTGTAACACAACGACACAGACTTCATCCCACCCGGCGTTCGCATTTTCACCTGCTGTGTTATAATCGTCACCTCAAGTGATACTGAACCGCCCACCTATCTCAGCCACGCGCGATGAATACGGATGAAGGCATACTACCCATGAATCACGTTGTTCTCTTTTCTGCTGTCACGAGTTTCCTTTTCATATTTTTTACAGCGCCCGCCACGCAAGCGGACGGACCTGATTACGAAGGCACAATCGCCTACATCCAAAGCGGGGTGAAGGGCGCGTTCACCCAGAAAGATCATTGTACTTTTCTAGCAGAAACATCGACATCCGGTGACGGAGCCTTTGAAGCAAGTGCCTTGAGTGTTGTACCGATAACTATCTCTGCTGCTGAAGTTCGCTTTGAGTGCTTAAAGAGAGAACGCTGTGTTTCTTCTTCTTCAGGCGCTAACGAGAATTCCATCGGCATGGCTGTACGCGGTGATGCACACGGCATGGCCCTTGCAATCAGTCGTTTGATTGAAATGTGCAGCGGCGGAATACACTAGCCGAACTGTTTTCCGCCCGCCTATACTATATCAGTATGAATTCATTCACTGCTCACAACATACGGTTTGCTGACGGCACGTTGACGATGCCGGAGCAGCCGCACCTTCTTGCCGATGTTCCGTGGTGCCAAGGCGCCAAGCGGGTTCTTAAATTGCTTTACGGCGACACGACCGCCGGAAAGAGGGTTGCCGACCTTGGCTGTCTTGAGGGTGGCTATGCCCTGGAATTTGCCCGAATGGGGTTTGAGTCCGTCGGTATTGAGGTCCGTACTTCGAATTTTGAAAACTGCCTGGAGGTCAAGCAGAGAGCAGGACTTCCCAATTTAAATTTCGTTCAGGATGACGTTTGGAACCTTGCCAGCCACGGCCCTTTCGACGTGATTTTCTGCTGCGGCCTTTTGTATCACCTGGACCGCCCGCGTGAGTTTATCCAATTGATGGGACAGCAGGCCCGGGATGCAATTATCGTCAACACTCACTTCGCGCCGCGCGGCTGGTACTTAGACTCTAAATTCAAACTCTCCAAAATGGCCGAACATGAAGAACTTCCCGGCCGCTGGCTAACTGAGCACAAGGCACGCAACACAGAAGAGTTAGAAAAGTTAAAGTGGGCATCGTGGGATAATCAGAAGAGCTTCTGGCCAACCAAAGAAGCATTGCTCCATGCCATTAACGAAGCCGGCTTTGACCTCGCCTTTGAGCAATACGATACGCTTGGGCACATTCTCGGCAACAGTATGAGCAAAGAAACCAAACAAAATCATCGCAGTGTTTTTGTCGGCATCCGCACGAAACCATAGATATTACAGTAACCTGCAAGAAAATCGTATGCTAGCAAGCCTCTTCACACACTCTCTATAGCTGGTAAGCTGAGTTGCGGCGCGACGTGATTTGGGAAAATTCCGCGCCGCTTAAGGACTCGCCTCGAATGTCGGCCTCGGCGCAAACTTTGTCGCCTGATCATGCCGCCCGCTTTTTCAATGAAACTGCGGAAATGCTTGTCGTGCTTTCATCGACCTTGACCTGCATCGACGCCTCACCTGCCTTTTGCGATTTTACCGGACAACCCCCCGCGTCTATTTCAACGACCCCGATCAAAACTTTTATCTACGATGAAGACTGGGAGAATTTTTCAACGACGTTAAGCAACCTTCGCCACGGAGAAAAAATCACGCGATTTGATGTGCGCGTTAAGGCGGCCAACGGCGCAATTTGCCATGTGGACTGGAGCGCAAAGCGATCTGGAGATGCTTTTTATTGCGGACTGAGTGACGCGAGTGAGTGGCTCTGGCGTGAATCTATGCGAGCAGCTCATGAAGACATATTGTCGGCGATATTGAATCGCAAAGACCTGACCCAAATCCTCACATCGGTATGCAAACACGTGGAAGCATTGGTTCCAGGGTGTGTATGTTCTGTACAGCTTCTTGATGCCACTCGCACGCGTATTCGCAACGGCGCGGCGCCAGGTCTTCCAACTACCTATACTGACTTACTGCACGATCTTGAAATCGGACCAAACGCGGGCTCATGCGGGACCGCGATTTTTACACGCACAATCGTTGTGGCAGAGAGTATTCGAACAGATCCACGCTGGGAAGATTATCGGGAGGCCGCGGCTGCGCATGGCCTTGCCGCCTGCTGGTCTATTCCTCTGCTAGACGGCGAGAACCCTCCATTCGGCAGTTTCGCGATTTATCATCGTCATCCGCACACACCCGAGAAGCGAGAAACGGAAGTCGGAAAAATATTCGCCGATGTCGTCGCGGTCGCTGTTAAACGCCGAGAAGAATACAATCAACTTATGACGGCACGCCTTGAGGCTGAGTCCGCCAGTAAGGGGAAGTCCGACTTTCTGATGCATATGAGCCACGAACTGCGCACTCCCTTGAATGCCATTATCGGCTTTAGTGACGCCATGGCCTCAAACATGTTTGGCCCATTGGGGTCCGACGTCTACACCGGGTACGCTCGTGATATTCATGCAAGCGGGGAAATGCTGCTGAGCATTATAGACCGTATTTTGAACGTGGCCCGCATCGAGGCAGGAACCCTTGAGATCAAAGAAGAATTCTTTTGCGTTGCCGACTTAGTCGCCGAATGCCTGCATATCGTGACGTTGCCCGGAGATAAAAACTCCCCACGACTTGAAGTCGCTATTGCGCACCCTAGCATTCACCTCACCGCTGATCGCCAGGCAGTGACCAGTATTATCCTCAACCTTCTTAGCAACGCGATAAAGTTCACACCAGCGGAAGGAATGATAGAAATTATGGTCGAGCATCAAGACGGCGGGTTGCATATCAGCGTTCGCGACAATGGCGTCGGCATTTCGGAAGAGAGTCTGAGCGATATAGGCAAGCCTTTTGTACGGGCAAAAACCAACCCGAACCTGCGCAGTGACGGAACCGGTCTTGGCCTTTTTATTACCCGCTCGTTGGTTGAATTGCACGGCGGGAGGCTTGAAATCAAAAGCGAGCCAGAAAAAGGTACGGAAGTGACCGCGATCTTTCCAACAGATCGCGTCACATTTTCAGCCGAGGCCAAACAGTCGGCCTCACGATAACTGCAACTATTGTGATGCGCCAACCGTGGTCAGCTCAAAGTACCGCTAGATATCAGCCGGGCTGATTTCACACTCAGCGACAACGCGTTCTTGCGCTGTTTCCGCATTTTTCACGCGGTACTGAAAGCCAACGCCTTCTTCAGGCAGTAAACGGACAATCTTGAAATGACTGCTGTGCAGAGATTGTTCAACCGCACGTGATGTGCGCGTACTGGCGCGCGGCAAAATATTTACCGCCTGGCCCAGCGTGAACGCATGCTGACGCGAGTTGGTGCTTTTTACAGCTTGAGTCTTGATTCGGGCTTTCACACAACCCTCCTTTTAATTGGCGGCGCTTACCGAACGCCGGCGGTATCTTTAGCGGCGCTTACGAAAGGTCCGCTGCGGACGGCGTACAGCCTGGTCCGAATTTTCCTTGTGACGAAACACAAGCCGCCCCTTGTCGAGGTCATAGGGCGAGACTTCGACAGTGACCCGGTCGCCCGTCAGAGTCCGAATACGGTTCTTCTTCATGCGACCAGCAGTATAGGCAATAAGTTCATGATCGTTGGTTAGACGTACACGATAGCGTGCATCAGGCAGAACATCGATGACGACGCCTTCAAATTCCAACAATTCTTCTTTAGCCATTCGCGCTCCCTCTCAACGGCGTATTCGGTGATTAGGCAAGACATGAGCGCTTTGGAGGAGATCTCTTACACAAGAGGACCTTCGGCAATTCTCGTTCATCGCCACAAACATAAAAATAGAGACGGGCGGCCTAAGCCGCCCGCTCGCAACATTTAGAGGGTCTTGAGGTTACCAGCGGCCGACTTGCCGCGTTCCTCGAGAACGTCATAGCTGACTTTCTGACCTTCGTTCAGACGATCGATTCCCGCACGCTCAACAGCGGAAATGTGCACGAATACGTCCTTTGATCCGTCTTCAGGCTGAATGAAGCCGAAGCCCTTTTGAGTGTTGAACCACTTAACTGTCCCAACTGGCATAGTATCTTTCTCCAAATAAGAATTCCGCCACACAACTGCGTAGCGGGCCTAAACTTCAAAACGGGCGGGACCGGGCTAGCTTCTCAAACGAGGGGCGAACGAGGTCAACCCATAGCGAGCCGACCATCCACTAATATCGTGAATACGTACATTTTACAAGGGTTCACGCAGCGAGTTGCTATACTTACTATTATTTTCAATGACTTAGGTATATTTTCTCTCGCTCGATCTTTGCGATGGCACCTTCCGGCGCCCCCCGACAGGGGGCCTCCGAGCCGGTTTTTCGGAACTGTTTTGGCCTAATTCTCCGACTCCAAAACCATGATTGTAGAGGTGCCGTGCGCCAGCAAGCGCCCATCCGCCGATTTCAGGGTAGCGTCGGTTGTGATAATCCGGCGTCCTAGTGAGATCACCCTCCCCTCGCATCGCACCCGCCCGGAGTTCTCGAAAAGCGGGCGGTTAAAATTGGTCTTGGTTTCTATGGTTGTGAAACCTACCCCGGCGGGCAACATTGAGAACGCTGCACATCCTGTGGCGCTATCAATCAGGGTAAGCCCCCAGCCGCCATGTACCGTGCCTGACGGATTGAGCAAGTGCGCGCCAGCGTCGCCTTCGAATACAGCAATGCCGTCACCCACCTCAACCAGCCAGAAAGTTAGAGCCTGTGCGATGGGCGGCTGCGGAAATTCACCGCTGATAATCGCCTGCAGAACTTGCTTACCTGTTTTGGAAATGAATTGTGCCCGGTCGGCAAGGCCGTAGCGGCGCTGAGTTTCTGTATCCATACATCACACTTTGTTTGTTTAACGATTTGGTTTAGGTCACGCGCTCCAGAACGCTTTTGAGCCGCGATACTATTTCATCTACATGGTGAGAACTCGCTATGAGCGGTGGCGAGAGGGCGATGATGTCGCCGGTTGCGCGAACCAGAAGCCCTTCATCGAAACACGTATGAAAAACCTCACGGGCCCGAGTACCGGGCGCGTCCGCGCGAGACTCCAGTTCGATGCCGGCCATCAAGCCAAGATTGCGGATATCGACGACATGAGGGGCATCCTGCAAACTATGGACAGCCTCCTGCCATTGCGGCGCAAGGGCTGCAGCATGATCGAACAGGCTCTCATTTTCATATACTTGCAAGGTGGCGAGGCCTGCAGCGGCGGCAAGGGGATGGCCGGAATAGGTGTGCCCGTGGAATAATTCGATGCCCGGCGGCGCTTTGTCCAAAATCGTGTCGTAAATGCGCCGGTCAGCCGCCACAGCGCCCATAGGCACGGCTCCATTGGTGATGCCCTTTGCCAGGGTGATGATGTCGGGCGTAATGCCAAGAGCTTGCGCCCCCGTAAATGCGCCCAGGCGCCCGCAGCCGGTGATGACTTCGTCAAAGATCAGCAAGATGCCGTATTGTTGTGTGATGGCGCGCAACTTCTCTAAATAGCCTTTCGGCGGCACCAACACGCCCGCAGACCCGGCCACCGGCTCGACAATTACAGCTGCGATGGTCTCCGCGCCGTGCTCGGCAATCACGCGTTCAAGATCGTCGGCGAAGCTGCCGTCCTGAGGCGGTTGACCGCGCGAGAACGCCACCTTCGGATCGAAGGTCGTGCGGATATGATCGACATCCTTCAACAGCGGTTCGAAGGCTCGTTTGTTATTTGGTATGCCGCCGACGGAAATGCCTCCGAAGCCGACGCCGTGATAGCCTCGCTCTCGGCCAATGAAGAGTGTCCGTTCCTGTTCCCCGGCTGCTTTGTGATAAGCGAGCGAAATTTTAAGCGCTGAGTCGACAGCTTCCGAGCCAGAGCCGGTGAAGAAAATACGGTCGAGCGGATCGGGCAACATGTCAGCCAATCGATTGGCGAACTGAAATGCAAGAGGATGACCCAGCTGGAAAGTCGGCGCGAAATCAAGAGTTGCCGCGCTGTGCTGTATGGCCTCGGTAATGGGCGCGCGACCATGGCCCGCATTCACACACCACATGCCCGAAGTACCGTCCAAAACCTTGCGGCCATCGGGCGTAAAGTAGTGCATATCCTTCGCCGACGCCAAGAGGCGTGGATGGGCCTTGAAACCGCGATTGTCGGTAAACGGCATCCAGAAGGCCGCAAGATCTTGGTGCGGGTTCTGCCCTGTCATTTGATCTCCGCAGCTATACTAGAGCACCCAAAGTGCCGCGCACGGTACGCGGAATTTACTTCGCTCCTCACCGGCCCTGCTGATTTGATCACACAACACCGGAACCACTGCAAACTCAACAGCGCCGTTCCCACCCTCATAATTCCGCCTTATCCTAGGTATCTTATTCGAGATAGTCACTGCATAAATTTTGCGTGCAACACATAGCCCCGCCCAGCGTAAACACTATATGCGCATAGTGCGCCCAATTAGATTGCCCGCGGGGCCTGATAGAATGGGCGCGGCACGCAGCAGTAAAATGAGGCTTTGAAAGGCCAGAGGATAATGTCGCAAATCGACAGCCTTCTATCGGTTGCCACCCTACTCCACTTGGCAATTGCACTGCCTGTTTGTGGCCACATTCTCTTGAATAAAACGTCTGAATCAGTCGCCATCGGTTGGATTGCGCTCGTGCTGTTTTCACCCTATGTCGGCAGCGGGCTGTACTGGATGTTCGGCATCAACCGCATTGCCCGCAAGGCGCAACGATATCGCGGGGGCCCACGCGAAGCGACCCTGCCCATTCTTAGTAAACACGACACCAAGGCCGACGATGATGCCGGCTTGCAAGAGCGCCAGATCTTTCAATTTGCGCGCTCTATCCACGGCCCGCCCTTCGTCGACGGCAATCATATCGAGTCTCTCGTTGCGGGTGACGCCTGCTATCCGGCCATGCTGGAGGCCATTCAAAACGCTGAAAACAGCATTGCGCTATCTGTGTATATTTTCGACGACGATGAAACGGGCTTGCGGTTTGTCGATGCTTTAATCGCAGCCCATAAACGCGGCGTAACAGTTCGCGTGCTTTTGGACGATATGGGCCTGCGGTATTCACACCGCCCAGTTGACAGCAAGCTGAAGCGACACGGAGTCTCAAGTGCGAGGTTCATTCCTCGAAGCCTCAAGTACTTGCCGGTCCTCAACCTTCGCAATCACCGTAAACTTATGATCGTCGACGGACACACGGGATTTATCGGCGGTATGAATATTCGCCACGGCAACATGCTGAGCTTGAAGCCGAAAAACGCGGTGCAGGACATTCATTTTCGCGTTCACGGACCTGTGCTCGATCAATTCAGCGCTTTATTTGAAGAAGATTGGCAGTTTGCCGCAGGTGAAAATATCAAGCTTCCGCGGCGCCAACCCAACGCGGAACCCGCAGGTACAATCAGAGCGCGGCTTGTCGCCGACGGACCTGACAATTACTTCGAAAAACTACAATGGGTCATCCTGGGCGCGCTGGCGGTTTCGCAAAAGAACGTTCGCATCATGACGCCTTATTTTCTACCGAACGACGTCCTTGCCAGCGCGTTGATGGTTGCCGCCTTGCGCGGCGTTTCAGTCGAGGTGATTATTCCCAAGAAACTAGACATCCCCTTTATTGACTGGGCCATGACGGCAAAGTTCCAGAGACTTATGGAACATGGCGTAAGAATTTTCCGCACCCCCGCACCTTTCGACCATAGCAAGATTATGACTGTAGACAGCGTATGGTCCCTAGTCGGATCTACCAATTGGGATCAACGCAGTCTGCGGCTCAACTTCGAGGCCAATCTGGAATGTTACGATGCCGCATTCAGCCGCGAGGTTGAGGCCTACTTCGACGCACGGAAAAGCTTGGCTACCCCCGTTAGTCTCAAGCACCTCAAACAGATGCCGCGCTCGATCCGACTGCGAAACAACCTTGTCCATCTTCTCTCGCCTTATCTATAAGTATCTGATGCTCGGTCCCCTCTCTCGATTTCGCGCAATCCCCGAAGCCACCACCCCACGCAAGCTGGGAACGGCATCGGCAGAAAGTTTCGGCCCCAGCATTAAATTGATCAGTTGGAATATGTTTAAGGCACGGCGCCGAGGGTGGCTGCTCGATCTCGAAGCACTGACATCGGGCGTGGAACTTGTACTGCTTCAAGAGGCGGTATTGCAGGGAGGACTCGCACAACCGTTTCATCTCGCGAGCGGCATGGAGTGGATCATGGCTGAGACATCGGCCAGCGAGCGCGGCATGCTTACAACCGGGCCGAAAACCGGTAGTCGCGTACAGGCCCTGGAAAGCCGTGCCGTGCGCTCACAGGACCACGAACCGATTTCACGCACCCCAAAGGCCTTGCTGGCGACCACCTACCCTTTCGCGGGCGCTCAGCTTCTTGTCGTAAACGTTCATGCGATTAATTTCGTGGCTACCGCTAAATTCGCACGCCAACTTGAACAAGTCGCGGAACCCGTAGCCACACACAAAGGACCGTGCATCGTCGCCGGAGATTTTAACACCTGGAACGAGGCGCGATGGCATATGCTGTCTGAAATCATGAGAGACGCCGGGCTAAAGCGCGTTCCGGCGCAATTTCCCAAATGGCAGCATTTCAACCGCGTGCTCGATCATGTTTTTTATCGTGGCTTGCGGCTTATGAGTTCCAGAGCCTTGCCGCATGTAAAAACATCCGACCATGTACCGCTGTGGGCAGAGTTTGGCGCCCTGCGGCCTAAATAGGCGAAGACGGGACTAGGCAAACGAAATTCGCTTCAAGGTCCCCACCCTTAGATCAAGATTTCGGAAATACTCTTCGACGTCTGTAAAGAGTCTGTGCCCCAAGTGGTAACGGGCACGCCCATAGCCTGCTGCATGGTTAAACCGACCCGGCTTCCGGGATCACCTTTCGCTGAAACATGCACACCCGTTCTGATGCGGCCACCGCCGGCACCCGCCGTGAACATCGGAATATTTTCCAAAGAATGCACTTTGGCATAGCCTGTTTCGCTAAGCCCGAGAACCAATGTGCGATCAAGAAGCGTCCCATCGCCTTCGCGGATACTGTCCAGTGCCTTAACCATATAGGCGAACTGTTCAACGATACGGTTGCAAAACCACGTCGCCAGAGGCTGGTATCCCAGGTCTACGTCCACCGCCTCTTCGTGGGTGAGAATGTGGTGGGTGGTGGTTGTGCCGGGACGGCGCACGCTCGATTGCTCGTCGGTGAACACCACGTTGAACACACGGGTTTGATTACAGGCCAGCGCGTGGGCAAGAAGACCTGCAAACAGCTCGTGATTTGCGGTCACTTCTTCGATGTCGAGACTATAAGGCGTATGGCCCGGTTCCAGCGGCATCGTGCAAGCTTCGGCCGGCGGCGGCTTTTGCAGTTGAAGGTCCAGCTGTTGCTCAAACTGCCGGAGAGACGTGAAGTATTCGTCAAGCCGCACTTTATCATCTGCACCGAGATGTTTTTCAAAATCTTTGCGCTGCTCTTTCACGCCCGACAAAACGCTGCGCCGCGCCATCACCTTCGGGTCGGGGGTAAATTCGGCAGCGTTAGGATCTTGGAATTCCGGACCAAAAATGCGCGCATATAAAGCAGCAGGAGAAATCTCGGCTGGATTGACCACGCTGCCGCCACGGTAACTTTGCGTATGACGTGCATTCCCGGTCGCAGCGACCTCCACGGACTTGAATCGGGTTCTGGTACCGATCACATCGGCGATCAGGTTGTCCATACTCGGGTGAACGTCCTGTCCCGGAGTCCTCGCCACATGGCCGGTCAGAATCCCAAGGTTTCCGGTGCGATGAGGTTTTTGCGGCTTGCCGTCGGCAAATACTTTAAAGCCGCTAAGGATGTTGACCTTGCTTTTGATTGGCGCAAGAGCTGCCACTTCTGGCGGAAGATCGTAGTCGGTGCCAAGTGTGTTCGGTTCCCACCTGCCCGGATTAAGGCCGCAGCCCCAGAACCAAGTGCCGAAACACGTCGGGAGCTTTTGCCCCGTAGCAGCCAAGGCCGTTCCGCTTTCGTTTAAAAAGCAGTTCAAAAGCGGTAGCCCAACAAACACCGCTGTACCGCCCATTACCCCGCGTAAGACCCTGCGGCGTGTGGCCAACATATTCGCTGCCTTCATGGCTATTTCTCCACCGGCCGCAGTTGAGTGCTGCCTGCGGCCTGGATGAGCCGTGCCTCTTGATCCGACGGCACCACGCGATAAAAGGTATCACTCATTGCGATTGTTCTCAGAAGCTGCGGCAAGGTGTAGCCGGCGTCTTGAAACCGCATTTCCACATAATCTTTTAGCCAAGCCACTTCGCTCCGGGTAGGTTCACGGCCGACGCCATATGAATAGATCCGATTAACAAGACACGAGGCCGTAGCGGGGTTGTCGTGAACGGCACGGCCAAGACCCGCGGCATCGGCGAAGGCCACGCCGTCGAGTGAGCCGCTCGTGTCAATGGGCGCGCCATTCTCGGACGTGCGAAACCCGCCTATGGTACTAAAGTTCTCGAGCGCGAGGCCGAGAGGATCGGTGATCTTGTGGCACCCAACACACATGGGCTCGCTGGCGTGCGCATCAAGGCGCTGCCGCACGGTTTTGAAGTCGGGATTGGCCGTGTCCTGCACAATATTGAAATCGACATTCCCCGGCGGATCAGGGACTTTCTGGCACAATAGCACCTCGCGCAACGCTTTGCCGCGCAACGTTGGCGACGTACGGCCCGGATGGGAATGCAAAGCCACAAAACTCAGGTGGGTGAGGATACCCGCCTGGACATCATCTGAACGGTATTCATAAGGAGCCCAGCCGTCAGGGGAGGCCACGGGCACGCGATAAAGCGAACCGAGCAACGGTGTGAGAAACGTCCGCGGCGTTGTAAACAAGTCGCGATAATCACCATTCTCAACGAGTAGGTGCTGGGTGATCGTGCGCAGAGTTTGCTCGGCTGCATCGTCTACTACTCTGAACGTAAACTTCGGATACAGCGTAGTGTCCTTGGACAGGGTTTCAAAACTGTCAAACTCGAGCATGTCGGCGAAGAACGCCTGTACGCCCTCTTTAATGCGCGGCGAACCCAACATCCGGTCCACCTGCCGCTCTAACCCTTTGGGGGTGTGCAAGTCGCCGTTCGCGGCCGCGTCCAGCAAATCGGGATCAGGCGCCGCATCCCATAAAAAGAAGCTCAGCCGCGCGGCCTTTGAATAGCCATCCAGCCGCATCATACCGGGATGATTGGGATCAGGTTCTGCAATTTCCTGACGAAACAAAAACGGGGGCAATACAAACATGCTAGCGAGACTAAGTTCCAGCCCAACATAAAAATCGGCGAGAGTCTCTGTGGCGAGGGCTGCCTTTTGCACCTGAACAGTAAGCTCCGCGTCTGTCAGAGGACGGCGGTACAACAACCTGCCGACACGCGAAAGAAACTGCGCAGCGCAGGCATCATCCGGCGCATCAATCGATGCAGGCTTGCACGGCATCAGTATTGGTCGGTTCTTCTCGCCCAGAACCTGAGCGGCGATGTTCCGGCCCATAAGGTCGTATTGCTCGAAACCTGATGGTGTCACACTGACCCGACCGGTCCCGACTTCGAGAAGGCCGCCCACCCGAACATCCGGCTCGAAACGGCCACCAAGCTGAATTGTTGAACCGAACACATGAGCGATGATGCGATCGTACTGGCCTTCCGTGATACGGCGCATCACCACGGGTCCACCCGCAACCTCATGTCCGGCGCCGACGGCGGCCGATTCCAAGGGCGCTTCAGTGGGTGAGCATCCACTCAACAACGCCACAGCGCTCATGGACATCAACGCACACACGAACTTAATCGCAACAATCATGACTTGGAACAATCCTCCCCCGAAGATATTAAACCACCGCTATCGTAATTCGGCGACTTCATTGGACGTGCGCATCAGAAATACAGGGATGGCCTTGGTCCGATATGCGCCTGAGATACTCTGGTTCTCGCCGGTTTGAGGGTTAGAACCCGCGTCAGCCAATTTCTTAAGCGCTCGGCGCGAGCATCACCAGGAAACACAGCACCAGTGGAAATCCCTCGTTAGTCAGCTCTAAATCCTAGCATGAGCGAGCCCAGGACCAGAGATATATGAAAGGTAGCAGAACGCAGAGCCGCCAAGGGCGCCGGCTAAGGACAGGCAGTTAAACGATTGATTTGCCACTACTATTTTGGCTATCACTGAGCTGCGTTAAGCACGAATATACTGCTCACCGAACATACGTGTTTTTACTGGGGAATAGATATGGATCGTCTGATTGAAGGCTACCGCCGGTTCCGCGCTACCACATGGCCTGAAGAGAAAACTCGCTATGAACATCTCGCGAAAATGGGTCAAAAACCTGGAACCTTAGTGATCGCCTGCTCGGATTCCCGGGTGGACCCACAAACAGTATTCGACGCAGGACCAGGCGAATTGTTCGTCGTGCGAAACGTCGCCGCGTTAGTGCCAACCTATCAGCCAGACGTACACTATCATGGCACTAGTGCTGCCTTAGAGTTTGGCGTACGCGTTTTAAAAGTGGCGCGTATCGTAGTTCTGGGCCATGCCCGCTGCGGCGGTGTGCAGGCCATGGTGGAAGGTGCCCCGGCAGAAGCGCCGGACTTCGTGGAACAATGGATGGGAATTGCCAAGGGAGCCTTAGAGTCCCGCCCGCCGCCCCCGGCCCACTGTGACAAACTGACTCACTACGAAACAGAGGTGGTGCGAATAACCTTAGAAAATCTTCGAACTTTTCCGTGGATCAATGATGCAGTTAAAGAGGGTACCCTGGATCTGCACGGGTTCCGGTTCGATGTGAGCACAGGTGTACTCGGTTTGCTGGAAGAAGATCGCTTCGTCTCTGTGGAGTAATCCCAGAGTCAGAATACGCCGGTGTCCCGCTCACCCCCAATTCTTCTTTGGTTTCGTCAAGATCTCCGCGCAGGGGATCACCCGGCTCTGTCGGCCGCCGTTGCCACCGGCGCGCCGATTATCCCGCTCTATATTTTGGACGATGAAACGCCGGGCGTGTGGAAAATGGGCGGTGCGAGCCGCTGGTGGCTGCACGGGAGTTTGGACGCGCTTGACGCAAAGTTACGAGCGCTGGGCAGCCGCCTCATTTTACGATGCGGAACCGCAAGAGAGGTTCTAAAGCACATTGCCACTGAAGTGAGTGCACAAGGCATTTATTTCACGCGCGGATATTCACCCCATGATGCCGCCGACGAAAACGCTATTGCCGCTGATTTCAAAAACATGGGCGTTGAATGCCGAAGGTTCGGCGGAAACCTGTTATTTGAACCGGAGGCCGTACGCACCAAAACCGGAACCCCTTTCAAGGTCTTCACGCCATTTTATCGAGCGTGCTTAACCCAGGGCACCGCCCACGAGACGTTAAACGTCCCAAAGGCTATACCTAGCCCACAGGCTTGGCCTACCAGCGATCTACTCAAGAGGTGGTCTCTACGGCCAGCTAACCCCGACTGGGCAGGCGGGCTAAAGGAGCATTGGCAGCCCGGAAGCGACGGTGCGAAGGATCGCCTTGAAACGTTTCTAACAGAGCGGGCCACAACCTATCCATCTGACCGCGACCGTCCCGATCGAGAAGGAACATCGGCTCTGTCGCCTCATCTTCACTTTGGCGAAATTAGCCCGCGCCAGATTTGGCGGCAGACGATGAAGGCCTCCGCTGAAAGCGGTACAGGCGATAGTGGTCGCACCGCGTTTTTACGAGAAATAATATGGCGGGAATTCTCGCATCATCTCTTGCACCACTGGCCGCAAATATCAGAGGCCCCTTTCAATGCAACGTTCAAACGCTTCCCTTGGCGATCGGATGAACAATCGCTCGATGCCTGGCAACGAGGCACAACCGGCTATCCAATTGTCGATGCCGGGATGCGCCAGCTTTGGCATACGGGTTGGATGCATAATCGCGTCAGGATGATCGCCGCTTCATTTCTTACGAAGCACCTTCTTATCCATTGGCAGGAAGGTGCCCGTTGGTTTTGGGATACTCTGGTCGACGCTGACCTCGCCAATAATTCCGCGAGTTGGCAATGGGTGGCCGGCAGCGGCGCCGATGCCGCGCCCTATTTCCGCGTTTTCAATCCCATTCTTCAGGGCACCAAGTTCGACCCGGACGGAGACTACGTACGCCGCTGGGTTCCAGAGCTTTCGAATTTTTCTGGGCGCAATATTCACGCCCCTTGGGAAAGCAGTGGCGGCTCTAGTAACTATCCCGCACCCATCGTCGATCACAAAGCCGCCCGTCAGCGGGCGCTACTCGCATACGACGAGATCAGAAAGAAGTGACGGGCGGAGCAAACTTTTTATTGGTCAGGATTGGCCTGCGAATTTCTACTGCCGCTTGTAGTAATCTACAATTTCCTCGACGGCCCTTTTGATGTCGCCTTGGTGATATCCGAGGACCTCTGTTTCCTTTGCATCGGGCTGGTAAAAAAGAGTATTGCCTCGCCCAAAATAAATCGCTGCATCTGGAAATAAAGGGTGCTCTTTATTGATAACCGGCAGTGTCTGCTCGCGTCCGGCCGCCCTAAAAAACTCTTCCATGTATTGTTTGAAGAGAAGGTTTTCATCACCAACCAAGTATGCTTTTCCGGGTTCGCCAGCCAGAAGCGCCCCTGAAATGGCCTCCGACAGAGATCGTGTCGACATCACGTTTGTGCCGCCACCAATAGCAAAGTCGGGAATTTCCGGCATTCTTCCCAGCGCATAATCGGCACGCGCTTTCAAGCGAGTGTCGATGTGGCCCCTCACCACGCCAACAACGGACGGCGGGTTAACACTGCAGATTTCAAAGCCAGAGGAAGCGAGAGCGCGAGCCGCGACGTCGGCAGCATGCCGCGAGCGTATATAGGGTATCCTTTCGATCAGTTGCGGCATGGTTTGCGGATAATAAGTTCCGACATATACCGCACGCCTGATTCCAGCCCGCTTCGCCGCACCCAGAAAATTGGGCACACCCTGCACGTTTGCCCGCAACCAGTATTGGCCCTCCGGCGTGCCGCGCGGAATGTGACGAAAGTCGTTTCCCGCCGCGAAAATCAGCGCGTCGAACGGCGCCAGTTGATCGAGATCCTGCTCTGCCGCCAAAAAATCCATGGGTATCAGCGGCAAGTCTGCGAGCGGGCTGCCGATCGGAGCGGGGCGGCGCGCAGCTATCGTCACAGTATGACCGGAAAGAGACAGGTACAATGCAGCGCTGCCGCCAATCAGTCCGGTACCGCCGACAACGAGAATTTTCATATACGCACGCCCTGCCTAAATCCGTTTGTTTGGCGCGCTAAAAGACCACGGGCGCAGACAGGAAACAAGCCGCGCCCGTATAGATATTAAATGTTCTTAGAAAATAATAGTTAGGGCACTGCAACCCGCCAGTAGAGGGCGCTCGAGCCATCGGTATACTCGAACTCGTCGCGACCAATCATGTCGCCGGGTTTCTTATCCGATGTATGAGTGTACAAGGCGTATCCTTGATAGGCCCACTGCCGCGTGCCGTCGTCGCGCGTCACAATCGACCAATAGCCCGACGGCTGATCATCTGTATCAGCCGCGAACGGCACCCACACATCCTCGCATGGTCCGCCGCAAGCATCAGTGCCAATCTCGCGTCCGATACCCACTTTTGACGTGCTGCCGCCATCGGCATGAAAACTGCCGGCCGTGTACTGATAGCGGTCGCGCGTATAAATCGTTTGGCCATCGCTTGTTGTAAAGAATTCAAAGTGACTCATTTTTCGCATTTGTACATTCTCGGGCATGAAATATTCCCGAACAGCTGCCGTACGCCAGCGACTGTCAAAGTGGAGTCCTTCAGCATCCCCAACTTCCTTGTCGCCGCTGAATGAGTGCAGAGCGTGGCCTTGAAAGGCCCACTGACGAGTTCCGTCTTCCCTGACCACAACTGTCCAGTCGCCGAAAGATCCCGCCAGCTCTCCCGCAACCAGAGGCGGCCAAGACTCAAGACACGTGCTAGCACAAGCCTCTCCTTGCTTGTCGGCTAGGTAGTACAAGGTCATTCCGACATGATTAACCAGAACATCGCCCTTCGCACGGGCACTGGACCTGATCGAAATGCCCGAAGGAGCAAGAAGTGATTCATCAGCAAATTTATACGTGGCAGCGTGCCAATCGCCTTCTTCGGACTGCCCATTTATATCGCCCGGTTTCTCATCTTTCGCCGACGTAAAAAGAGGTTTGCCGTAGTAAGCCCACTGGTTGAGCCCATCGGATTGCCTAACCACAGTCCACTCAGCAGTCTCGAGGGCGCGGTCAGACGCAAGCGCAGGCTTCCACTCCGCGAGGCAGGCGGCCACACACGGCACCTCGCCGTCATAGGTATACAGCGTCATATCTGCTGCATTCGACAACAACCCCGCCGGCGCGGCGCTAACACCGCCATAGGCCATCCCGCGCCCTTGAAGCTGCACGGGCGTGAATGTAATGCCCGGTGGAGATGCAGGCGTTCCCAACACAACTTCGGCGGCCACGACTGTAGCAGGCAACGTAAACGCGTAAACCATTCCAGCACAAGCTGCCGCATTTACGACTGTTTTCAATCCACGCATGATCTAGGCCAACAACTCTGTGAATGGACGGGTTGTGTGCAGCGAGCCATGGCCCCATCCACTTACAGGCAATCCAAAGGCTTGCTGGATGGTAAGACCCACGCGTGTCGTCGGATCACCCTGACGTGCAAAGTGGTAGCCGGTCTTGATCCGTCCGCCGGCAGCGCCCACCAAAAAAACCGGGATGTTTTCAAGGGAATGGTGTTTGGCGAAGCCGTGCTCGCTTGCGACCAGCATTAAAGTGCGATCAAGAAGGGTTCCATCGCCTTCCTTTATGCTGGAGAGCGCCTCCGGAAGCGCAGAAAACGCTTTCATGTAGCTGCGCTCGAAGAACACAGCATTGGGTTGATAGCCGAGCTCTTCGTCGATCTGTTCTTCGTGCGTATAGATATGGTGGGTTGTGGGCGCGCCGCTCTTACGTAGGGACGATGTTCCGTCTGAGAACGACACGTTGATAACGCGGGTTTGATCGCATGCGATCGCATGGGCCAAAAGCTTTGAGAACAGCCAATGGTTGGCAGTGGCCTCATTGATATCCGTTCCTCCGGCAACTTCATCAGGCTCGTCAAGCACTGTACACGCGTCAAGCGGTGCGGGCTTTGTGAGCTGCAATTCCAACTCCTGCTCAATCTGGCGCAATGATGTGTAGTATTCGTCAAGGCGCTCGCGGTCCGTCGCACCGACAATTCCGTTGAGACGATCACGCTGGTCTTTAATTGCGGACAGCACACTCTTGCGCATCATCACGCGCGGGTCCGGCGAGAAGTCGGCGGCGTTCGGGTCTTGAAATTCCGGACCGAATAAGCGCTTGTAAAGCGCCAGCGGCGAAATTTCCGAATTGTTGATCACGCTTGAACTACGGCGGCTTTGGGTGTGTGAGGCATATCCCGTCGTCGCCACTTCAATCGAGCGGAAGCGTGTCGATGACCCAATAGCGTCGGCGATGATCACGTCAATGCTGGGATCGGGCTCTTTGCCCGTCGCTCCGATCATAATGCTTTGAATGCCCGAAACGTGAGGCCGAAGCGGGTTGCCGTCTAGAAACGCCTTCAGACCGCTAAATACACTTACGTACTTGCGGTACGGCTCGAGCACTTTCAGGTTGTTAGAGAGTTCGAAGCCCGCA
>JAUIGX010000220.1 GCA_030432435.1 Alphaproteobacteria bacterium | reverse complement strand
TTCCGAAACGAGGTATTCTTGCTTGCCCTGGTTGGAGCGCAATCTATCCAATACCGTATCAACCTCTTCCGGAGCGATGTTAACGTCGCGCGCAAGAACTTCGCGAACGACCTTGCTCCAGGCGACGTCAGCTTCGATTTGTCCGTAGAAGCTCCCTACATTAACGCCTTGCTCTTCAAGCAAAGTGCGAAATGAACCGGGCCGCATGCCGTTGCGCGCTTCAATGCCTGCGACTGCATTACGGATTTCTTCCTCGGTCGTTTCAATCTCCAATCGCCGCGCCTCTTGGATCTTAAGGCGCTCCTCGACCAGCGCGTCGACAACCTGAGGAAGAAGGCGTTGACGCACTTCCGGGGTGTTCTGAATTCCCGATGTAGCCAGAAAAAGTCCAAGTCGTGACTGTACGTCAAAGACGGTGATGACGTTTTCGTTGACGACGGCCGCTATGCCCATGGCAGGGCTGTTTTGCTGGGCAGCGGCGGGCAAAGCCGCGCCGATGAGCAAAGTGGATAGGCCTGCGATAGGTAGCCAAGGAGAGAGTAAGTTTTTAAATACGCGCATCGCTTTCTTTCGGGTAAGTGACCGTAAGGCTTGCAACGGCGCCGTAACATACGCGGGAACCATGGCGAAAACCAGACATCGACTCTAAGATTTTATACTTATTATTCAATACCCTATATGTTTTTTTGCCGGTCGGCTTGAGATCGCGATGTGCAGATGGCTATCGGCGGGCACCGATGTCTGTATTGAAGCTAATGTCTCCGATTGTCTTCAGGTTGATGCGAAACAGCACCGAAACGCCTTGTCGGAAGTCACGGTCCTGAGTGCTGTCATTGGCGACATCAAGGCCGATGATAACGCACTCATCTTCATAGGTAAGACCTAAATTGGTGCGAATTCCGCCGCCGCCGGGGCCTAAATTCTCTCGGTGGCTGGCCATTACGCTCCAATGACGGGAAATACGGCTGGACACCGACACATAAAGTTCTTCGGTATCGCCGGGGCTCGTGGGGGAAGTGTCCGCTTCCAGAAAAACATAGTTGGCGCGGAGGCGGAGCAAGCTAGGCCCAACGGCCGCACTGACTTCACTGCGCCGGCTGGTAAGCGTGTTTTTGTCGAGTCTGAATCTGTATTGCAGGCTCACGTAAGGGTGGGGCGAAACGTCGATGCGACCAACATAGTCGGACAGGTGTCCATCCAGGCCCGACAATGGTGAGAAAGCCGGGTCTGCGTGAAACCGGTAAACTTGCCCGATCAAAGCCGAGACCGTACCGCCTTGCCCGTTATATGCGGACCAGCGCAGCCCGTAATTGATGCGGGGGCCGGATTCGACGCGGTCCAAGCCCGCGAACCGCTGGCTCTGGAACAAATTGGTATCGTCAAACTCCAAGTCCAGGCTGTCTTCGTTCGGAATGCTGTCGTAGTTGAGCCCTATGGGGCTAACAACACCCATCACAATGGGTTCAAGGACTTGATGAATACCCAATTGATCGTTGACGAAAGGCATCCGCCATTCTAGCGAAGCCTCAGGGACAAATCGGCCAACGGTTCCTGTGAACACATCGCCTTGAGCGGGGCGTTCAAAGTCGCGGACATAGTATCCATCGCCGCGGACGCTTGCCCGAAACGTATATAGGGCACCAAAGGACGTCGTCCCCGGCAGGTTCCAGCCGAGTCTTGTGGACACTCGATTGGTGTCGGTTCCATCTTCGCGAACGATAACAAGGCCGTTCGCGTCCATATCCCAGTATCCCCCGAGAAACCCTGGGTCGCTGGTGTAATTGAAGTCGAGAACCGGCGCGACTATGGGCACCGATCCCTTGGCAATCGGCAGACGCTGCCGTTGGAAATAGTAGGCGTTGGCCGAAAAGTACGTGTTCTTAGAAAACCGCTCGGCAAAGGCATTTGTTGTCAGCCACGTCGGTGCATCAAAACTGTAGCGGCGCAAAAAGGTGCGGTCGGTCGCCAAGTTAACGTCGGTGCCAACGCGCCAATGATTGTTTATATCAAAGCGCGCCCATCCATCGATATGCCCGCGTACATCTTCGTTTAGCTCTGGGTCTCCCCCCATCAAACTGCCAAACAGCCGCACGCGACCTTTCTGGAAATCTTGCCGATATTCACCGGTGACCCCGTTGCCGGCGCTAGAGGTCAGAAAGGGGGTGAGGGTTGCGTCTTTATCCGGCGCAATCGCAAAAAAGTAGGGCTGCTGATAGGCAACACCTAGGTTCCGGCCGCCGCCGATTGTCGGCAAGAGTAAGCCGCTTTTCGACCCGGCTGTTGGATCGGGATGCGCTAGGTATGGCGTATAAAAAACCGGAACGCCGGCCAGTTCGAGCCACGCGTTTCGGTAATAGACCATTTCTTCGTCGGAATCGTATTGAACACGACCGGCCTTGATTTGCCAGAACGGCTCTTCGCCTTCGCAGCTGTCGCAGGCCGTGTACGCAGACTCATGCAACTCGCTAATTCCGTCCGGACGGCGAAGGAACGTGCGACTGGTCATGCGCGAACCGTCGGAAAGCAATACCCGCACTTCGCGCGCAAGGCCCTCTTTTAGGTCGCCAGTAATTTCAATGCGCTCGAAAAAGAAGACCGTTCCGGTATCATCCAAAATCGAAACGTTTCCGGTCGCCGTGGCGATGTCCGTCGTTCGGTTGTAAACGATGCTATCGGCCAGCAATATGCGTGTGCCGCGCTGGATCTCAACTTTGCCGACGGCGGTGACGCTATCTGTATCCGCGTCATACTGAATTTCATCAGCCAGTAGCAATGAGTGCTCGTCAGGGTCCGCTGACAGTAGCGCTTGTGCGCCGGCCTCTTGCGCTGTCGCCGGTACGGTTCCAAATGCAGTCCACGCGAATGTGAGCGCAGTCGAGGCAAGAGCCATCGTTGCCGCGCGGCGATAGCGAGGGCGTAAGTTCGGGGCACATGTGCGGCCGGAGTAAGAGAAAGAAACCACGTCTGTCATTGCGTATGATTTATGCTGTACCTGCACCCCAGGAGGGTGCATGCCGTCGAATCGTCGTCCAACGCGGCGCGCCGAGGATGGCAAAACCAATTACAATGGGAATAATGACTGCGAGGTACATCAGCACGGTAAGCGACGTTGATTGCGAGGCTAGGTTGGCGGCCCCCAGACTTATGGCCTGCAAGGTCACGACGCCCAGTATCGCAGCGATAATACGGCCAGTTTGACCGCGGCGGTTAAAGCTGCCCCGCAAAAGAAAAATCAAAGCCACGATGGTGTAACCGACAGTTGCTAGAGGCGATACGATTCTCTGGTGTGCTTCCGCTCTCATGCGGGAGACGTTAATTGCCGAGACGCCGTCTGCTTCCGAAATGTTGAGCAATTCACGCGTCGTCCGTTCACGGTTGTCTGCAAATCGATCCTCGGTACTACGCGATAGCGAGCCAAAATCCAAAGAATAACTGTCGAAATATAGGACAGATAGCTCACCTGACCCATGTTCTAATTCCTGCCGGCTGCCGTTGGCCAGCAGAATCTTAGGTTCGCTGCCATCGCTGACAATCATTCCGCGCTCGGCCATTAAAGTGACGTTATTCGGCGCGTTTCTTGTGTCGTGGACAAGGATTCCGCGTAATTCGCCGCTCTGTCCCCGGCTGCGAACATAGACCGTGAGTTCATTTGCCAATTGGTTGAATGCGCCTTCCCGTAACAGGATCTGGGAAACGTCATTTCGAATGGACCATTGTAGCTCTTTGAATGATCGAAAAGTTTCCGGCACCGCAAATAAGGTCAAGCTGTACCCGACGACCATAACGACGAGAGCGCTTAACAGGGCGGGAGAGGCGATGCCCCAAAGACTGACACCGGCTGATTGCACGACAACCAGTTCCCGGTCCAGCGAGAGCTTATTGTAAACAAATAGCACTACAAAAAATAAAGCCGCCGGCAAAATAACCGATACAAACCAAGGTAACAGGAGTGTCGTCAGTTTAAGCCACGTGCCGATGCCCAGCCCTTTACTGATCACAAACTGCAGAAACGGTAGAGATTGGGTTAGCCAGACGATAAATGCTAAGGCGATGCTCACCAGGAGGGTCCCTATGATGAGTTGCCGAAATATATAAAAAGTTATGCCCGACATGGGGGCAGATTATAGTGTTGGGCAGGCTTTTGGAACCAGCGCTGAACATGGTTAATCAAGGCGTGGGGCGCGTGATAAGCTGCTGTGGGCGGCGGATGGAATTGCAGGAAACGGTGCGCTGAATTAAAATGACCATTGGCTTGAACTCGGGGGAGGCGTGATGAGACGTCAATACGCACAGTCTGTTGTATTCGCTCTCACTGTTGTTTTGGCAACGGGGGTGGTGCCGTCGGCGACAAAGGCTGCGGACTCTCTGCCGTGTGTGACGCCTGATGAATCTGCCGCGTTCGATGTGCGGCATCTGCAAAGCCGCTTTATGGTCGCTGCGCTCGCCTGCAATCAACGCGATGCTTACAACGAATTCGTCACACGATTTCGACCGTACCTAATGGACGCGGGAGACCATTTGATAGGGTACTTTAAGCGGACCGGCCGGGGGCAGAGCGCGGTCAATAAGCATGTGACGGATTTGGCGAATGCTGCGGGCTTGCGCCGCGCAGAAAATCCGGCGTCCTATTGCACGCAAGCGTGGAATTTATTTTGGTCGTTGAGACAGGCGCCGCTGGATATTGCAAGAATTGCCGCTACCAATCCGATTCAGTCTGTGGCGCGGCCATCGGTTTGCATAAAGACCGTTTCGGCAGAGTAAATCTGATAGCGATATCTAGAGTGGCGCTTGTGGCCATAATCGCTGGCTTTAGAAGTAGACAGTTCTGCAGAAGAGAAAAAGAGCCGCGAGCTGAATAAAAGCTCGCGGCTCTTCGTTAGCTTATTCCATTATGATTTCGACGCGGCGGTTTTGAGGTTCTCTAACCCCATCACCGGTCGCAACCAGCGGGTCGGACTCGCCTTTGTACATCACAATAATCTCGGCATCCGAGAAGCCATGGGCGAGCAGAGCCTGCTTCACAGCTTGCGCACGTCGTTCGGATAGCCCCAGGTTGTAAGCTGCGGACCCCGACGTATCCGCATGTCCGGTTGCGGTAATTACCGACTTACCGGATTTTCTAGTGTACTCGGCCGCTTCCATCACGATCTTTTCCGCATCGGCGCGCAGGTTTGCACTGTCGAAGTCAAAGAAGACCAGGAAGTTCTGCGGCACTGGCGGCGGCGGCGGTGCAGCCGGCGGCGGCGGGGGTGGCGGTGGCGGTGCGGGCGGCGGCGGGGGAGGTGGCGGCGGAGCAGCGACCGGCTCTTCTTTGCCGAAGGTGTAGCGCAGCCCGAGGAAC
>JAUIGX010000219.1 GCA_030432435.1 Alphaproteobacteria bacterium | reverse complement strand
CTTCGACGTGCTGGTGGGCATCAACCTTCTGCGCGAGGGGCTGGACATCCCGGAATGCGGGCTGGTGGCCATTCTGGATGCGGACAAGGAAGGCTTCCTGCGGTCCGAGACCTCGCTCATCCAGACCATCGGGCGCGCGGCGCGCAATGCCGACGGGCGGGTGATCATGTATGCCGACCGGATCACCGGCTCGATGGAGCGCGCCTTGCGTGAAACCGACCGCCGCCGCGCCAAGCAGATGGCCTATAACGAGGAACACGGCATCACGCCCGCGACCATCCGCAAGAATGTCGACGACATCCTCTCGGGCCTCTATCAGGGCGACGTGGACATGAACCGGGTGACCGCCAAGGTCGACAAGCCGATGGTAGGCGCGAACCTGCAGGCCCATCTGGAGGGGCTGCGGACGGACATGCGCAAGGCGGCCGAGAACCTGGAATTCGAGGAAGCCGCCCGGCTTCGCGACGAGATCAAACGGCTGGAAGCGGTGGATCTGGCGGTGCACGACGACCCGCTCGCCCGGCAGCAAGCGGTGGAGAAGGCCTCCGACGCGGCGGTGGGGACGCGAGGGCGGTCCACGGCCGGGCGGCCGGGGCAGCGCGGGGGGAATGTGAAGCGGCGGGGGAGGTCATAGAGTTTTGGCCGTTCCGAGAAAGAGTTTACGCGGTACAGACATCGAGGCGGAAGTCCTGTGGCGATGTAGGCGACGATGCGCGATATGCTTTGGAATCAATAACGATCTTGGTGAAAAACTTGGGCAGATAGCACACTTGAATAGAAACCGGAACGATAATCGAATCGAGAATCTCGCTTTTCTTTGTTTCGAACATCACGACCGTTTCGACAGCAAGACTTCGCAAAGCAAGAACTTCACAAGAAAAGAAGTGATTCGCTATCGGGATCAACTGGCCGAGCATTTTAAAGACAACTTTGTTCTTAAGAAGCCTAAAGCGGAAGCAAGCCTTACACCCTCTTGCACAGGTCTTTTTGCCCGGAAATCTGGGCTCGAAGGCGGAGCGAATTTTTCAATCACATTCGTGGATAGAAACTGGGACGGCAGACGACTGTACATGGTTCTAGGGCAAGCGTGTGAAGGAACTCAAAGGCCGTACGGTCCAAACATGGGCTTTCTAAGCTTTTCAGCGCCAGAGAATGATAGAGTTATTGAGTATGCCGATGGAAAATACACCATAATGATCGGTTTTTTTGGAAACCGCCTCCTTATCGAGGAAGAGAACGAATTCGGCTATTTTGGAGCTGGAGTGCATTTTTTTGGAGAGTATGAGCGTATTCAGTCTCTGTCGCAGCGAATGGCTTGGTGGATAAAGTCCCAGTGGATTTACAGATTCAAGCATGGCAATTGGCCGGATTAGCAACCGTAGGGTGGGCAGTCCTGCCCACCGCTCCGGCGCGTTTCCGGGAACCTGCCCACAGCCTCCTTGCTCGCAATCTCCCCTGATACGTCTCTGACGTATCACCCGCGCATCGACGGGCCGCGGCGCGGCGATCCGACGATCGAGCGGCAGAACTTTATGCCAGCCACACACATCCAAAAACCGGAGCGCCGCGCGCGCGTCGACATATCGCCGGGCCGTGGGGGCGGCCCGTCGATGCGCGGCGGCCTGCGGCCGCTATTTCGCGCAGGGCGTTCGGCCCACCCACCCCAGCAAGCTTAGGGTGGGCAGTTCTGCCCAACTTCCGGGAAAACCGGTGCTCGATCTTGCGCCAGCGCTCTGAAACCCCGGCATCTCCGGGCGGCAGGGTCCAGACCGCGCGCAGGTGATCGGGCAGGATGACCATGGCGTCGCAGAAAACCGGATCGACGCGCACCGTTTGGGCACAGGCGCAGCACAGATCTTCGATCCGGTCGGTGAACAGCGACGAGGAGCGGTCGGCCAGGGCAAGCGTGAAGAAACAGCCTGCTCCCGGGATGCGGGCGCGGCGGTCATTCGGCATGAGCCTAGGTTTCGGGGCAGAAGGGTCAGGACAGGGTTCACATGCGCACATCGGCGAAAGAAAACCAGGCGCGGTGGGCAGAACTGCCCACCCTGCGGCGACGGCGGTTGCCGCGGCATCCTTTGACGCCGCCCCACCCTCTTGCATTTTCCCCCAATCCGCGCCAAATCCCTCCCGTCGGGGCCGTAGCTCAGTCGGGAGAGCGCGTCGTTCGCAATGACGAGGTCAGGGGTTCGATTCCCCTCGGCTCCACCATATCAATTATTTAAATATCTGTTTTTTATGAGGAATTATGAGCTATTTCTGAAAGATACCCTTTTTATACCATTTTTGAAACAGCGTTGCTGGGCTTTGCTATCTAACCGAGTGCTGCGCTGATTTGATCCCTGTGCATGCGATGTTTACCCTGAATCTAGGTTGATCTGGTTCTAATCCTTGGTGCAACCTTCCTCAAAATCATCCGATTTCTTTGCGTGAAACGAGCCTCTCCAGTTCAGCTTCGAGTTCAAGCAGCGAGAACTCGCGCTGCTGAATAGTTTCCGGCTTGCCGGAAAATAGCCCTACCGTCTTTCCGAGGAGCTCTGCTGCACGCAAACGAATGGAATCCGAATTTGCTGACTGCATCGCAGCTTCAAGGTGTGCAACCACTCGGTACTCGCGCAGGATAGCTTCAATACGCTGTTCCCGCTGCCTCACCGCTACGAGTTCCGCTATGCGCTCGGCCACCTTCCTGTTCCGGCTCAACCTGTGCGCCTCGCGCCAGACCGATTGCGCCGACATTCTCGAGGTGTCATAGCTTTCGCGATATGCCGCGCTGAGATTTAACCCTTCAGCAACGAGCAGTGCAAAATTCTCCTGCTTTTTGGTCAGGCCGAACCAGACCGGAGCAGATACCCGCCCAGCCTTAGCCAGCGATGTGGAGTCATCTCTTTCGAACATTGGCCTCAGATAATGTCAGACTAGATGACCTATTTTGGCATGAAAACGGATAAACGCCAATATTGAGTTAAATGCCGAACCGCTGCAAGAAGGCCGACCGAGCCTAGGCTCTGGACCTATAAACGGGTCACGAATGCAACGGCAGCTTTTACCGACACCGGACGTTGGCAAAAATCGAGGCTATGACCGAGTTGCGGGACTAGGACGAAGCCGCTACCGTGGCAGGGGCGCCTGTGGCTGAGGTATTGAACAATCCTGCAAGGGCGCGCGTTTTGCGATCTTCGTGACCTGTCTGACGATTGGGGCCTTCTCAATCTGATGACAGGAGGTTCCCATGACAGAGGAGAGAACGACCCCGCTGCGCGAGCGGATGATCGAGGACATGCGCATTCACGGGATGGGCGACAAAGCCTAGAAGGCACATATTCGAGCGGTCAAGGATTTTGCGCTTTTCCTGGGGCGGTCGCCGGATACGGCGACACCGGATGACCTTCGCGCCTACCAACTGCACATGACCGACACCGGCGTGACGCCGACGACCTACAACGCGCGGATCATGGCGCTCAAGCGTCTGGGTGCAAAGGTTGGCATGACCAGCGTGCTGCATACCTGGGGTTCGGCGCTCACCCATCATCCCCATGTCCACATGATCGTTCCGGGCGGCGGCATGTCACCCGACGGCACAGGATGGGTCGCCTGCAAGCCGGGCTTCTTCCTACATGTGCGGGTCCTGTCGCGGCTGTTTCGGCGCCTGTTCATCGAAGGGCTGATGGCGCTGCATCGCTCGGGTGAACTGACCTTCTTTGCTGATCTCGCAGGGCTCGCCGATCCAGATGCCTTCACTGCCTACCTTGCTCCACTGCGCAAAACCGAGTGGGTGGTATACGCCAAACCCCCGTTTGGTGGCCCCGAGGCGGTGCTGGCCTATCTCAGCCGATACACCCATCGCGTCGCCATCTCGAACCATCGCCTTGTCAGCGCCGACGCGGACACCGTGGTGTTCCGTTGGAAGGATTACCGGATCAAACGCAGCGACCGGATGATGGTCATGCGGCTCAAAACCGGCGAGTTCATCCGCCGGTTCCTGATCCATGTCCTGCCCGACGGCTTTCACCGCATCCGACACTACGGCCTGCTGGCAGGGGCGACCCGAAAGACCACCATCGCCAGAATCCGCCACCTGCTCGCGACCGCACCGGAACAGGAGCTCCGGGCTGACGGCAAAATCGTTCCGCTCACCTTACGTGAGCCATGCCCCGATTGTGGTGGACCGATGCGCATCATCGAAATCTTCCGGCGCGGCCAGAAACCAATGACCCGTGCGCCACCCCGGGAACAGGCCGCATGACGAAACGCCCGTCCTTGTCGCGAAGACCGAACCAGTTCGCTCCAGCGTACCGGATCGCCCCCGCCTTGCCAGGTGACGGCCTCAAACCGCGGAGACGTTGTCAACTGGGTTGTCCGCACCCGGAAATCATGATCACGGCCGCTTGGGTAGGCATCCAAAGTCCTCGCGGCCTAACGGTTCCGTGCTCGATACTGATAACGGCCAAACACGCCGGCACGCTTGCCCCATAGACAGCGCCAAGCCCGCCGCGGCTTCCTCCTTGTCAGGGTTTTCCAACGCGCGCCGCAACCGCGCTGACAGCAAATGTCTCGACGCGGCCCGCATCGAAAAACCTTAAACTAGTGTGAATTCGCCGCGTTTGCGCAGATGACTGCTTTTGCCCGTCTTGCGGACATCCAAGTTACGTTCCACACAATCCGCACACCTCAGGCAGCTGCATTATTGATCCAAACGAGCAATGTGCCCACTCCTCCAATAACAGAAACCTGAGCGCAGGCTACGCGAAGTATGTTCGAATGCGAGCCTTGGAGACACACTTGATTCGATAAGGTCCAAACGCGCTCACTTCACCTCGGGTTAGAGAAAATCCTTGGTCATGATGGCGGGTGGACATACATCCCGCCAGAGCACAAGAAGTATCACTATTCGATACAATAGATTGACTAAGGATTTTTGTTGTCAAAAATGTTACTTCGCACCTATGCTACCCAGAGATAGAAAGGAGTCCGGCGAAAGGACGACCTGGTCAACATGGAGTGAGAAATGAAAGCTAAGTTCAAAAAAGTGGCCGGCGCCCTCGGTGCGATCAGCATATCCGTGGCTTTGGCGACATCCGCTATTGCGGGCGAAGCGCTGGACCGCGTGATGTCTTCCGGCACCCTAAAGATTGCAACCGACGCCAATTGGCCACCTATGTCCTTTCTGGATGAAAACGGCGAAATGGCAGGATTTGATGTCGAGGTTGCGCGCGAAATCGCCAAACGGATGGGGGTCGAGGCTGAGTTCGTCACTCCGCAATGGGCGGTGATCACGGCAGGCAACTGGAATGGACGCTGGGATATCTCGGTCGGATCCATGACGCCGACCACCGAGCGCCCCG
>JAUIGX010000218.1 GCA_030432435.1 Alphaproteobacteria bacterium | reverse complement strand
TGTTTATTGTAGTGAGTGGTCGCGACTGTCGATTTCTCCGCCTACAGGTACGACATTATGTTGACCATCGGCGAGGCGCAAATTCGCCCCAAAGATCGGCCGAAAAAAGATCTGCTTTTCAGTGATTGAGATTGGTTGTGAGTGACAAGCGAAAGGCCCTGCGTTCGACCCGCCAAACGGTCTCGTTGCGATTGGCGGTCCAGGTGTTTTCGCCAAAGACGTTGCCGACGCGCGCGCGGAGCGTGGCTTTCACATCACCGACCTTGAAGGTGTAACGCGCGCCGAGATCGAAGGTGGCGTAACCTGGCGTGTACAGTCCGGTGCGGGGGTTCAGCAAAGACTTGCTGTTGTAATTGAGCTGACCGTCGATGGAGAGCCCTTCCACGAACGGTAATTCATAAGTCGCGTTGATCAGCCCGGTAATCGCAGAAACGCCGGTGGCGCGGCCAACTAAAACCCCTTGATCGATAAGGTCACCGCGCCTATCGGCGTCAAGCAATACAAGTCCGCTGACAATGTTGACCGATGGCATCGGACGGCCAACGAGCGACAGTTCGATGCCGCGATGCCGGGCTTGACCGACGAGGCGGTACACATTTTGAGAGTCGATGCCGGGTGTGGGCTTTGACACTTCGAACACCGAGCCAATGAAGGTAATGCCGGGCGTTACGCGATAGCGCAGACCGAGTTCGTACTGTGTCGCCAGTACTGCGGGAAGAACCTCATTGCGGTTCGCCGCGTTGTTGGGCGCGGTGCCGGATTCTTCGAGGCCGCGCACGGTTGTAGCAAACAGCGTGAGGCTGCTGGTCGGCACAAATGTGGCGGCGAAATCATAGAGCCAGGGCGAGTCCAGATTGCTTTGCGCGGGCAGCCCGGGGAACCTTACGTCTTTCTCATAGCGTGTTTTCAGGACTGAGCCGCGCACCCATACTGAGTCTGTGATCTGAGCCTCATAGCCGATGCCGGCGGTAATCTGGCGGGCTTCGTCGACGGTCGGGTCGGCATCGCTGAGCGGTGCGGGGGTCGGGGTAACGGGCACTCCGTTTTCAAGCGTGATCGGACCAAGCGGGACGACCTCGCCCGGGCGGAAGCTGTTGCGCGAAGTCCGCCAGCGCAAGGTTCCAAATAGGCGCTGCGTATCGGTGGTCCACCAATGCCCGCGGGTTTCAACCGCCACGGACTGCGCGCCGTTAGGCCTGTTGCGAAAAACCGTGGCCGTACCATCGCCGTTGGCATCTAGTGTAAGGCGAGTGAAATCGTCGTGCCATCGATCAAGATCGGTGACAACGACGGATGATTGGACAGCTGTGCGATCGGTAGGCGCATACTTTGCAATGACGCCGCCGGCGAGTTGAAGCTGACTAGTGTAGCCCCAATCCGCTGCATAGATGCCGGGATGCGGAAACTTATCGGGTAAACCTGTTCCATCGAGAACTAAGCCGTAATTACCGCCACGCTTGGTAAAGCGGTCGGCGGAGAATAGACCTCGCATTTGAAACTTGTCGTTCGGCTTCCAGGTGGGCACGAACGCATAGTGACGGGGTCGGCGCTTCTGACCGTCCGAGCCGACATCGTTCATGATGCTGACGCCGTAGGCTGCGCCGAATTCTCCGTCCTGGGTGGCTGCCGAGCCGCGTACGAACAAGGCTTTGCCGCCGTAGTCGCGCAAGGCGATTTCGACCTCTTCGCGTGCACCGGGCGGTGCCTCGGCGAGGCGATATTCAACGATGCCAGACGGGGCGGGAAAATCTATGCCGAGGGCATTGATACCGACGCGGATGGTCGTGCCGTCCAGCGAGGCTCCTACGATATTGGCCGAGCGAATAAAATAGGAACGGTCTAGGCGGTAATTGCCTGAATCTTGAAGGCTGAACCCGCGCACTTGCTGTTCACTGTACAGGCCTATTTGTTCGGAGCCTACTTTTTCGCCGAAGGCGTCAACCGCCTGGGCTGCCACATTGGTAGACGACTGTGCGAGGGGTGCGGCAAATGGATAAATGCTAGCGGCTACTGCAAGTACAGAGGCTTGCAAACGACAGCGAACGCCTTTTCCGGACCTACATGCCCTCGAGTACGAACTAAACTCAGCGCTAAAACGCACAGTATTTCCCCCAGACAAGATACAGCCTTGTCTCGGCCAAGGCGTTTTCATGCAGGGGGTGATTTTTCAGATATGGGAGGGGGTGTCAACGATTAGCGGATATCTGCCGCTCATCGGGCCGAAAGAGACGTTTTGAGGCAAGGTGATCTGGCACCGACGGATTTAGCCGGTGCCAGACCATAGTTCCTCGTTAAGCTAGATCGAAGCGGTCCAGATTCATAACCTTGGTCCATGCCGCCACGAAGTCTTGTGTAAACTTTTCTTTGGCATCGGCCTGGGCATAAACCTCACTCAAAGCCCGCAGTTGCGAGTTAGATCCGAAGATCAGGTCCACGCGCGTCCCGGTCCATTTCGTTTCGCCGGTTTTGCGGTCGCGGCCTTCAAAGACATCGGCGGAATCAGAGACCGGCTTCCAGACGGTATTCATATCCAGCAGGTTGACGAAGAAGTCGTTGGTAAGTTGACCGGCCCGCTGTGTGAAGACACCGTGTTTTGAAGTGCCGACATTTGCGCCCAGCACTCGCAGCCCGCCGACCAGCACCGTCATCTCAGGAGCACTGAGAGTCAGAAGCTGGGCTTTGTCGATCAGCATGTCTTCCTCGGCCACGACATAGGCTTTTTTCTGGAAGTTGCGGAAACCGTCGGCTTCCGGTTCCAACACGGCGAACCCTTCAACGTCGGTCTGTTGCTGCGAAGCATCGGTGCGACCTGGGGTAAAGGGAACTTCTACTGGTTGACCCGCATCTTTCGCGGCCTTTTCAACCGCTGCACTACCGCCCAGCACGATAAGGTCAGCCATCGAGACCTTCTTGCCGCCGCTCGCAGCCGCGTTGAAGTCTTTCTGGATACCCTCAAGCTTCGCTAGAACCTTGCGGAGTTGTGCGGGTTGGTTCACATCCCAGTCTTTCTGCGGTGCGAGGCGCAGGCGCGCGCCATTAGCGCCGCCGCGATAATCGGATCCGCGGAAGGTCGAGGCAGATGCCCAGGCGGTAGACACCAATTCACTTACCGACAGACCGCTGGCCAAAATTGTTGCCTTAAGGTCAGCAATATCCTTGGCCTCAATCAGCGGGTGACCAGCAGCGGGAATCGGATCTTGCCAGATCAAATCCTCATTCGGCACTTCAGGCCCGAGGTAACGGGCTTTCGGGCCCATGTCGCGGTGGGTGAGCTTGAACCATGCCCGCGCAAAGGCATCGGCAAATGCCTTCGGGTCTTTATGGAAGCGCCGCGAGATCTTTTCGTATATCGGATCGAAGCGCAGCGATAAGTCGGCTGTTGTCATCATCGGTGGATACTTCTCCGACGCATTGTGCGCACCGGGAATAAGGTGCTCGGACTTTACGTTTTTCGGAGTCCACTGATGAGCGCCGGCGGGGCTGGTTGTCAGTTCCCACTCGTATCCAAACAGCATATCGAAGTAACCGTTGTCCCATTTGGTAGGGTTTGGTTTCCAGGCGCCTTCAATGCCGCTGGTGGTCGTGTCGTCACCTTTGCCGGTGCCAAGTTTGTTGATCCAGCCCAAACCCTGTTCTTCAATCGGTGCGGCCTCCGGTTCCGGGCCGACGAGTTTTGGGTCGCCCGCGCCGTGCGACTTACCGAACGTGTGGCCGCCAGCTACCAGGGCTACGGTTTCTTCATCGTTCATACCCATGCGTCCGAAGGTTTCGCGGACGTCACGGCCAGATGCAACAGGATCTGGTTTACCATCGGGGCCCTCGGGGTTCACATAAATCAAACCCATCTGCACGGCCGCCAGCGGATTTTCCAACTCGCGGTCGCCTTTATAGCGCTTGTTGCCGAGCCATTCGGCTTCCGCACCCCAGTAAATATCTTCCTCGGGTTGCCATATGTCTTTGCGGCCGGCGCCAAAACCGAAGGTCTTGAAGCCCATGGACTCCATGGCGACGTTGCCGGCCAAGATCATCAGGTCGGCCCATGAAATTTGGTTGCCGTATTTTTGTTTGATCGGCCACAGCAAGCGGCGCGCCTTATCAAGGTTGCCGTTATCAGGCCAACTGTTCACCGGCGCAAAACGCTGATTGCCTGTGCCGCTGCCTCCACGGCCATCGCCTGTGCGATATGTGCCGGCGCTGTGCCAGGCCATGCGAATAAAAAGACCGCCATAGTGACCCCAGTCGGCTGGCCACCAGTCTTGCGAGTCGGTCATCAGGGTGCGTAAATCTTTCTTGAGCGCGGCATAGTCCAGCTTCTTAAATGCCTCGGGATAGCTGAAATCCTGACCTAGGGGGTTCGAGGCAGGCGAGTGCTGATGCAAGATGTTGAGGTTAATCTGACCCGGCCACCAATTGTTATTCGACCGGCCGCCACCAGCGGCTGAGCCCATTCCGTTATGCGGCGAGGGCGTGCCGCCGCTCGATGGCTGAGCTGCTGCGCCCAGCGGGCCGGTTGCCGTAGCGGCGGCCAGGACGGTGGTTGCAGCCAATAGTCCGCGGCGGCTGGTCCCGGGCTGTTTCGCAGTTTGGCCCCCGGATTGTCCCATTGCGAAGGGGCATTGAGATTGAGTGGACATTTCTATCTCCTTGAATTTCGTTATTTTCACATCATCTACATATTAGAATCATTATAAAGTGATGGTATGACGCGTTAACCGCGCAGTCAACTAAATTAGAATGACTCTAGTCAGAAAGACGTGGCTTGCATTGACGCAAGTCAAGGTGCGGAGACAATGCACCATGCGGCTGCCCGGTGGACTTCGGCCAGCAACTCTCAGGTTGTTTAGTTAAAGTGACCGGCAGGTTGAAAACTAGCCAGTTCGCGCCTCAACGCTTTTTTACGAATTCGGCGCGCAGGACGAGGCCCTTGATGCCTTCGTAGCGGCAGTCGATTTCCTGCGAATCCCCGGTCAGGCGAATTGATTTGATGAGCGTCCCTCGACGCAGGGTCTGTCCCGCTCCCTTGACATTGAGGTCCTTGATCAGGGTTACTTGATCGCCATCGGCAAGAACGTTGCCAATAGAGTCGCGTACGACCACCTCAGCTTCTTTCGCGGCGTCGGCTTGCTTTGCGCGCATCGTACTCGCCGGAATCCACTCGCCACTCTCGTCATCGTAGACGTAGTCATCGTCGCTGGGCATCGCTAAGTCCTTAAATCGGGTCAGGTTGGGAGTGAGAGCAGTATTCGTGTCTGGACGTCAAGTCGTTGACGTCAGAAATTTGCAGACGCCAGCATTGTGGGCACGTTACAAGCTAAGGATCGTGCGGTATTCAATGCCTGGGCCAATGGCTCT
>JAUIGX010000217.1 GCA_030432435.1 Alphaproteobacteria bacterium | reverse complement strand
CTTCAAGTTCGTCCGGGGTCGGATCTTTGAGTGCAACCCAGACAAAGCAATCAGGCATCGCTACGTAGCGCTGAATGTCGCTGGTCGGAATATCGGCCAGCTTCTTTCCGTCTTGGTAGGCGATACAGTTGATGCGCATGAGGACCTTTTGCAGGCTGGTAGCTCATTCCAGAGCTAAGATAGAAGGATTCCGCCCATTTTCCCAGGCAGCTTTTAAGTCGAGGCTTGCGTTGGAGGCGGATGCCCAATCCGTGGTTGATTGGTTTGGCCTGTTGCTCGTTCGCTTTATCGAGCCCCTTGTTAACGTTCTGTTTGCTGTTTGTCGGCACCTTTGTGTCTCACCGGGCCGTTCAGTAAATCGAGGCTCGGGCCATAGAGGGTACCGTGATCAACTCGCAAAAATATCTAAAGCCCAAGCTACCTTGGGGCATCAAAATCGAGATGCTGACACCGCGCGATCCGCTTTTGCAGCAGATTCAGGCCGTCGCCGAAGCCCAAGGTGTGCCGGTGAGAGAGATGGACCCAACGCAATGGTTTTCGGCGCTGGTCGCGCAGCATATGAACAGCGAGGTGATGATTGTCGTCGTCCGGACGGGGGGCATATTGACCGGCTTCCTGGTATTGGAGTTGGCGAATTCGAGTGCGTCCTATGCCTGGGTCCAAGAGCGCTACCGTGGTATGGGGCTTGGTGAGCGGTTCTACTCATCCGCCTGCACAAATTTGGGTACGCCCCGACCTCAATTTACGCTGCACAAAGATCTAAAGGTCGAATTCGCTCCGGTTCTAAAGACCTTGATCGAGGCGCCGGCCTTTGACGATCCGTTCTATGTTTTGAACCCGCGTCCCGTTCAATCTCGCGAAGCAGCATAAATTTGTCAGCAGGAGGGCTGTCTTTTAGCCGGGCATAATTGATCTATGCAGTAATGCCGGCGGCTGAATTTTCTCTTTTGCAAATGCTTCGAGAACGCGCAGGTTTACATCGGTCTCAAAGGCCTTCTCGTATTTCGTATCCAAAACATAAGCTTTCAGGCGCAGGCGTACGGCTACATAGTTGGCCTCGCTGACTTGTTTGACCAAGACCTGAATGGGTTTTGACAAGAATACGTAGCGGCTCGTCAATCCGGCTTGATTTACAATGTCGCGCGCCCGCGTGACGTCTTGATCCAGGCCGATGAGAAAATCCATCACAACTTGCATATCCAGCTCGCCGTAATTCCCGCTGGAGCTGAGGTCGCTCAGAAACTTATTGTTTGGGATTGTCACGATGTTGTCGTCGAGGGTTCGCATGCGTACCGATCTCAGGCCAATCGCGATGATGTCGCCGTACTCTCCGCCGAAGGAGACTCTGTCGCCGACCTGGAAGGGCCGGTCGATCATAATGATGATTCCGGCGATAAACGAAGCAACGAGGTCTTTGATTGCAAAGCCAACGGCAACCGCTACGGTGCCGCCGATAACCGCTAGCACACGTTCGTCAATCCGCAAGGACAGCAGCATCACGACGATCGCCGTGGCTACATAAACGATAAATTGAAATATCGTCCCGAATTTTTGAAGCGTGAGGCGTTTGGTTGAAAACTGCTGACTTAGTCGAACGACCAGTTCAGTTTGTACTCGCAGCACCATCCATGCGCCGGCCACGACAAATAAGGATGTGGCTACACCTCCCCACCGAACCACTTTGGAAAGCTGAATGACGAGGTCGGGAGGCGGCGCTTCCATTTGCGCATGCGCGGATGACGCCGCAACAACGGCGGCAAGAAGAGAGAGGGCGCCAAGCAAAACGGTTTTCATCTGTGGCCTCACGCTGCCAGGAGGTTTTGGCGGCGCAACGCTCGCGTCGCTTCGCGGTACCAGAAAAGCGAGACCCTGTGCCTGTTGGCGAAGGACTCCACGATGCCGCTACTGTACAGCACGCGAAGAGCGTCAAGTACGGTGGGCGTCTGCAGGGCCGTGCATTCGATCACTTCTCCATCGTCCGACAATTCCATCTGAATAATTGCCCGCAGTACAAACAGGGTCTGGTCTGTAAATCGAGATGCTGCAATTGGGCTGGGCGAGCATACGCGATTTGCCACCAAGTCTTTGCCGTTGTCGTCCAAGACGAGGGAGCGCCGCCAAAGGTCGAGTGCGATGGCAGGGTTTCCTTCCGCGTAGTCCACCAGGCTTTTGAAGAATGCGCGTTGTGCCCGTTCTTCTCGCGAGCCGGCGTTTTCGAAGTCGAGCGACCCGCGGTTTGCGTCCGCCTCGAATCTCACGTGCACGCCGATCCGTTCCATGCGGTCGAAGATCATTTTCTCGATCTGGCCGCGGTCCCAGGCATTCAGTTCGTACACATAGTCAAACACAATGCGTTCGCTACGGGCGCGCTCGAGGTAGCGCCAAGCTGTACGACCAATCGCCGCCAAACATACGGTTGAACCGTCTATACGTCTAAAGAGGTCGATCATGGCATCGAATTCTTTTAGGCCGCCGAGTTTGGGGCGAATCATGCGTTGAGCATCGTCTACGCAGATTATGTGTGGAGGGCGTTTTCTTATTTCCGACAAGACGATTTCTAGATCGGCGTCCGAGGGGCAGCCGTACGCTTTGCCCAAGGCCGAGACGATCTCGGCGCACTTGCCCTCAACAATTTTTACTACGAGCACATTGCTGGGCTCTGGCCTCTGCGAAAGTTCTCGAATGAATGTGCTTTTCCCCAGTCCGCGTTCGGACACAAGCGCGCAAATGGCGCTACGCCCACCTGATATTAAAGTTTGGATTTGCGCGATTGTAGTTTCCGGAGCCCAAACCTTGCCGTCCTGAAGCGGCTCCTCGGGCCCGAGCTTGAGAAAGATTTCTTCGGGGAGGGGCGACGACGACTTAGGCGGCTGATTGCCTGCATTCTCGGGTGTCCCGTTGCGCTGAAGGGCAACGCTTACGGCTTCACGTATAACCCGCATGTCCGAGAGTTTGGCGGCCACGAAGTCGCGTACGCCATATGCAATGAAAACAGAGCTGGCAATTGCCAGGCACAGATACCGAAGCGGTCCATTTTTCCGCGTGGCGCACCACCCCAAGATACGATTTCGGTCTGCTCCAGCGAGGATCAATTCATCAAGTCGGTTTCTCCACCAGTATAGGAGCAGGGCGGCGGTAGGAAGCGCGAGAAGCCAGCACGTATCACGGACCCATAGATAAATTGCTCCGCGTCCAACGCTCTCCTGGGCGATGGCGAGAATCACTACAATAGAAATGATCACAACGACAATCAGCCGCAAGGAGCGGAGCCGAAGCGCCCCTCTATTGCCGTTTTGCGTGTGCCGCCTCGCGATCGCATCAATGAGACGCGTGATCAGCGACCCCAGTAGGGCTCCGATCAGGATGATCCACACATACCGTAGCATCGTTGAATCAAGCCTATCCGGTATAAGAAACCGCAATAACCCGACGGCTATAAGCCAGTCGAGAGGTGTTCTTATGCTTCTGAGGTATTTGATCACGACCGATAGAAGCATTGACGGGCCCACCGCGCGGGCACCCTGCCTAAACATACCTTGGGCGACGGCCAACACCTTGTCGCCGTGCTGTCGCCACAGCAAGAAAACCATTACGCCGACGAAGGCTTGAAAAATGCCGAACGCGATGGAGACTGTGGCATTGGAGGCTTTGTCGATCTCCGACAAAAACATGCGCGGCAAATTGAGAAGACCAAATTGCAATTCGAGCGAAATTTGCGAAAATTCGCGCTTCACCTGGGCGACGCCTGCGGCACCGAATCCCCTGATGTCACTCCGTTTCTGGGAGGAGAGGTCTTCTAGAAGTTGCAGCCTGGCATCGTTCATCGTCACCATGGCGTCCCGGCGTGCGGCCGCAATGTCCCAGTTTAGGTCGTCTTGTTGGATCGCCAACCGGTCTCCAGTTGCGTTCAGCGCGCTCGCGGTCATTTCGAGCGTTTGCACGTCGAGGCCTGCAGCTCTTACGGCCGGATCAATCGGCCCAGGCCTAGGAACAGGCGTGGAGGGGGAGGCCAGCGTTTGCAGCGATGTCATTAAAGACCCGCGCATGCCTTGAAGGGCGGCAACGATCTCGTCGTACATACGGTCCGCGTCCCGTGTTTTTGACGAATCGAAAAAGGATCGTGCGGCGAGGTCTCTTGATTTACGCAGCCACGCCAGCCCTTGTTCCCGGCTTTCGCCGATCTGTGCTCTGCGGCGCGACAGTTCCGCGCTTAAGATTTCTTGTTGTTCTTTGATCTCTAGAAAAGCGGCCTGTTGTGCGGCAAAGATTCGCAGAGCCTCGGAGTCCGATGCTTCGGCAATAGCGAGGGTTTGCTCACGCTCTTCAGCGGCTTGCCGCGCGCCTTCTTCGGCGCGTTCCGCGGCGCGTTGTGCATCACCTTGATCTGAACTCAGTCCCGCAAAGTTACTTGCAAGGCGGCGTTCATAGGCCGCGACCAACGCCCGGCGGGTATCGGCCGGCAGGGAAAGGTACCGCACGCGTTGGTCATCGATTTGATTGCGAGCCAGTTGTGCACGCTCTTTCAGCGCGGCTTCTTCACTCTGCGAAGTTTCTGGTGTTTCCGCTACGGCGGCACTCTCGGCGGACGGCGCAGCGGAGCCTTCACGAGGTTGGGAAAGAGACGTTAAAACCCGTGTCCGCCGTTCGTCGTTTTGACCGAGGTCGTTAGGGTTGAGTAGCGAGATCGACAACAGCGTCCGAAGATCGGTAGCCGTGTTGAGTGTACCATCGAGGAACGCGTGCAATGTTTCAGCCCGTGCCTCAAGGTTTTGCACTTCGTTTCGCAACTGGCTTAGGCTCTCTTGTTCTTGAAGGGCCTGTTGCCGTTTCAGGCGATGGGACTCCAGCAAATGCCGCTGGGTTTCATGAGGCAAGCCAAAGAACTTTGCCTGAGCGCTGAGCAACGTCGTTTCAGCGTTATCTGGATTTTCCGCTGCTGAAGGGGCTGCGTCATTCTTGCCGGAAGGGTTTTCGTTGGACTCTAGGGGGGCAACCGACTCTAGCAATGCCGTTAGTGCAGATGTCGGGTTAACATCGGTCTGTTGATCAACATATAAAGTGATCGTGAATAAATCGTGGGGATCGACGGCTGGATCTAATTGATCTTCGATCAAATCTTCAATCAGCAGCGCACGTTCGGATGGCGGCATTCTGCTCACGCCGCTTGCTGCGGTATTCGCTTCCACCGGTATGGTAATCGCGGCGCTATCAAACGAGTCCTGCGAGTACGCGGACGTATATGTCGCGAGCAATGCAGGCACGCCCACGCATAGTGCGCGAACGGCAGATTTGATACGTGTGGACATGTGAAAAAGCTTTTCTAAAATTCGCCGGTCTAGCGAACCAATTCCATTGCAGCGG
>JAUIGX010000009.1 GCA_030432435.1 Alphaproteobacteria bacterium | reverse complement strand
GCCGGGGACGGTGTAGCCCACCGCCCCCGGACTTTGGCAGTCTTACTTTTTCACTCGATAGGTGTCGTGGCAGCTTTTGCAGGCGAGCGCGGAAAGCGAGGCATCCCACGCCGCGTCCGGGCCAACGT
Organism: Alphaproteobacteria bacterium; assembly: GCA_030432435.1. Taxonomy (GTDB): domain Bacteria; phylum Pseudomonadota; class Alphaproteobacteria; order Rhodospirillales; family Rhodospirillaceae; genus UBA11612. Next base: position 31,092 of record JAUIGX010000009.1, on the reverse strand, counting down.
CTTTAATTCTTGCTATCGTTGTTTGGATTTCTTTCTCGGCGTCATCAAGAATTCCCGAGAAGTGTTCCCACTCGTCCCAAATGATCGGCAGAGAATCTCCGCCCAATGCTTTGTGCTTGAAGGCCGTTTTCGCCTGAATGGTTGTGGCGAGCAAAACCTCGAAATGCGAGACGATATTCTCGTTTGGCACGGTTTTGGTCAGAATCTGACCGATGGCCGTCACCTGCGCATCCATGGTTTTCATGATCTGTTGCCGATAATCGACGATCATTCCATCATTCAGGTAAAGGTCTTGCGCCGATGTAGCCGACCCTTGGACCATCATCGCAGCCGCAAGAGCTACTCCACTTAACACCGTTGTTATCGGACGCATCGCCATCTCCAATTCACTAGACTTAATTAGAATAAGTTCAAACTATTCAGACCGCACCGTTTAGACAACCAAATGCGGACCGCGCGAGCGTCAATTACAGCTTTTACAGATTTGGTAACAGCGCAGAACGGTGAACGCCCCGCATCTTGACGCGAAGCGTTCACCGAACATGCGTTAGTTAGAAGTGTGGGAGTGAATTCAGTGCCGCCTACACTTACTCGGCGAAAACTCTGATTTTCACTTGCCGCTACGCACGAGGCGCACCGCATTCATGGATGTGCGGTACCCGTTGAAGGTTGCGCCGCCATCAAAGTAAACAAGCCCCGCTAGATCAGGGTCCATTTGATCACTGCTCCAGTACCACAGCTTTTTCACGTCCATATCTGGAAACGCTTCGGGATTAACCGAAGGCGTACACGCTTGAGAAATAAGGGTGATCAACTCGTCCTTTGTCGGCAGCCGCCAGCCATCGCCCGCCAGATCATCTGCCTGAGCCCAGGTGAACTCTTCAATTTCACCGGCGCAGCCGCCGGCGTCCATCCAATTCTGCCCGGCGCTACAGCGCTGCCATGTCAAATCGGTTTGAGTGTCGTAAACTTCGCCGCCCGCCATCACATAACGGGACGATGGAATTGTGGGCCTAAGATCATCGCACGCCGCCCAAACCGGCGCCGATGTCGCAATCGCGCCCAGCGCAAAAACTCCAGAAACCAACACGTTTCGCATAGCCATCCTCTCCTCCTACTCCTTCCTGTTCGGACATAATTTTCATGCGGCAACCCGCACACAGTAAGTACATAGGAAACGATATTTCTGAGGTCAACGGGGATAGCTGCAAGCCCGTCGATGCCCGAGATCGGCTACTTAGAGGCCCTTGTAGATCGCTTGGACGAGCCTATCTGCGGAGACCGGACCGGTGGCTGCTTGCCACTCCAGCTTCATGGCCAAGACCTGGTCTAGGGTTTTACCGGCTTTATGCTCGGCAGTGATACGCGCGAGAAACTCCTCTAGCCTATCCCGATAAGAGACCATATCCGCGTACGTCCCCAGCGGCCCGTGCCCGGGAATAATTTTTGTATTTTCATCACTCATTGCGATTGCGGCATTCATCGCCGCTATCATGCCCGGCACCGTACCTCCGGAGCTCCAATCTACAAAGGGCGCACCGGACTGATTAAAAACATCCCCCGTATGCAGAACGTTCGCTTTTTCCCATTTCACCATGGAATCGCCGTCGGTGTGGGCCGAGGCCGTGTGAAAAACTTTCAGTGTGTCTCCGTTGAGATGAAAAGTGACACCCTCTGCAAAAGTCACGAGTGGCATCGCTTCCTTTGGTGAGGCCGGGATGTCGTAGTTCAGCGCTTCGATGAACTGGTCACTGGACATGCGCGTGCGAACATTGTCATGGGCGACGATCACCGCCCCTGCCTTGCCATGATTTTCGTTACCGCCGCTATGATCGAAGTGCCAATGGGTGTTGATCACGAAACGAATGGGTTTGGGATCAAGCGCCGTAGCGGCCGCGACAATTTTTGGAGTGAGAGGTGCGAATTGGTCATCGATCAGAACTGTACCGTCAGCCCCATAAGACACGCCGATATTGCCACCGCGCCCAAAGAGTGCCGCGACACCGGGCGCGAGTTTGTTGGTTTCTATGGTAACCGTATCCGGATCAACCGGCGTAGGTTGGGCCCCCATGAGAAAAACAGCAGCAAGTGCAAGGACGGGTGACAGAGCAATTGGCGGCAGAGCAACTGGCGATTTACGACGCGGCATCTTGGCATCCCTCCCGTTAAAGACGCCAAATCACAACCTAAATATGAGAGGAATTCAAGGCACGTCGTCGAATAAACGGCCAAATCGCCAAAATGCGGAAAATATTACCTGAGAATATTTCACATGAACGCTCCATTCTGCCTGCACGCGCGGCATTTACTCTCACAGTTCAGCACCACACCACGGGGCACATCGCAATGGCCGAGACTAAATTGCCTTCTCGACCGCAACTGATCTGTCACTCATGCACTCAATTCGCGCACGATAGGTTCTATTCGTTGCGCGCCGACGTTCGGGACAATCGTTTCAGTTGAAACTGATCTCATAACGATGTGTGCCGAAATGTCACACTCCGATAGCTACTCATTTTTAGAACGCAACATCACTTGGTCGGCATCGTTGATGCTTACTGTGGCGATCATCTTTTTCAACGGCGGAATGTAATTGTAGAGCGACAAAGCTGTTCAGTATTTCGCCGCAACAGTCGCCGCATAAACGCTGATGTATCAAACCTTCGGACCACACTTGTGTCTTCCGACGGTGAGGTTTTAAAGGAGCTCGTATGACAAAGATCAGAATTCTTGGACTATCGCTACTGCTTGCGGCCGCTGGCGCCACCGGGGCGAATGCCCAAAACATGCAGAGCATAGAACTCGGCCCTTACATTGCCGGCGGTTACAACTACTTTGACTTTGACGAAGACCTCGGCGGCAGCGCCGACGTACACGCGATTACTGCCCGCGCCGGCTGGCAAGTGCTTCCCATTCTAGCCGTGGAAGCCGAAGCAAGTTTTGGACTCAATAGCGACGGATTTGACTTCGATGGCAATGAAGACTCGTTCGATCTGGACGACAATCAAGACGGCGACCTTGACGATGTCATAAACGGCAGCGGCGACTTGGGCATGGACTACCTGATAGCGTTTTACGGCCGTACCACCTTGCCTCTGTCTGATCGGCTTCTTATTTCGGCGCGCGCAGGTTATGCGTTCGTAGAGCTGGACTCCACCTTCAGGACGACGCTCGGCAATGTCGTTACGCGCGAGGGATCTGACGACGGCTTTGCTTTCGGCGCCGATGCTTCTTACGCCCTGAACGACAACGCGTTGATTTCGATCGAGTACACGCACTACGAATTCGATGACGCAAATGCGGAAAGTCTCGGCGCCTTTCTAAAATTCCGGTTCTAATCTGACTGCAAAAATGCCGGAGACTCCGCCAGTAAATCGGTAGAGTCTCCGGCCCCTTAGCTGGACGGGGCCGGATCGACAGCACTACCCTGTCAGGCCCCGCGCACCTGCGGCCAATTTCATACTGCAGAAGATCGCCGTTGAGTGGTAAGCATGGGGCGTGAGCCAGATGCCGAAACCTCAACGCAAGCATATCAGCCTCGCCCTTCAAGGTGGGGGCGCCCACGGCGCATTCACCTGGGGCGTGCTCGATCGGCTGATGCGCGACAAGCATATCTTCATTGACGGCATCAGCGGAACCAGCGCAGGCGCGATGAATGCCGCCGTCTTTACCGACGGTTTCATCAAAGGCGGGCGGCAAGGCGCGATCGATAATCTTCACAATTTCTGGAAAAGAGTCAGCGAACAATCGGTATTGGCCGCCCACAATGGAACGGGATGGGGAACCGGAGCGTGGTTCGCACCGCAAAGCGCCGATCCGTGGAATGTGGACAACTCACCGGCATTCATGATGGCCGATTTCGTCACCCGCATGTTCTCGCCCTATCAACTCAATCCTATGAACATCAATCCGCTGCGCGACATATTGATGGATATGGTGGATTTTGAGCAATTGCGCCAACGCAACGATATCAAGCTGTTCGTGTCGGCGACCAACGTGCGAACCTGTAAGCTGAAGTTATTCCGGACCAACGAATTATATGTAGAAGCGCTGCTTGCCTCAGCGTGTATCCCGCTGGCGTTCCAGGCCGTGGAATTTCGTGGTGAGCATTACTGGGACGGCGGATATCTGGCCAATCCTGCGATTTCGCCATTGATTCACGAATGTCACAGCGGAGACGTGATCATCGTGCAGATCAACCCCATGAATCGCCCCGATTTGCCGAAAAGCGCACGGGAGATTCTAAATCGGCTCAACGAGATCAGTTTCAACTCTACCCTGGTCCGCGAAATGAGCGGTATGGCCACCATATCGAAACTGGTCGCGGACGGAAAATTGAAAGACACACCATACCGCAAAGTCAATTTTCACATGATTGCGGCCGAAGAGCAGATGAGCCGGCTCGGGGCATCGTCGAAGTTCAACGCCGATTGGCGATTTTTGCAGGAACTTTATGATCTCGGTGTCGAGACCACAGAGGCCTGGCTGGATGAGAACTTCGACCACATCAATGTGAAGTCCACTTTAAATATGGTCGAAACCTATACCTAATGACCGATGGCCTGCGGACACTTTCGCGTCCGCTCAGATCAAGAACGTATTCCAGGCAATTTGTTTAACCGGACGCCCAACCCGAGCAACGATTTCTTCCGGCGACGTATCTGGGAACTTGCGGCGATGAAAGTCCAAAGGTTCGGCCCTGACTCTCTTGGTAAGCGACGGGGTCCCGCCCAGCGGGTTGTCTCGGTACAACCGCACCAATTCAGGCACTATGCCAACCGGTGCAAGATGTTCACCGATGGATCCGCTCCACAGCTGCGCCTGCTCTACGGCCCAGACTGCTTCTTCAGGCGTCGATACACCTGTATGCATATCGGCGGAAATACCGTGGCCACCCGTTCCCAAACGCACCGCGGGAACTCCTGCCAAATATGCATCTAGCCCAGTGGTGCACCCGCTTACAAAAACCAGCGAACCCGCGCTCTGCAGGGACTCAATGATGCTTCCTCGGGTATCAAAAGACACGTTTGGTTTGTCAAAAGCCCAAGTTGAAGGATCTTCCACCGGATGGGCGCGGATAACAATTCGGCGAGAAGGAAACGCCTCGGCCAACGCGTCTATCGTGCCGAGTACCAAAGGCAATTGGTCACATTCATGCGCAATAGAAGACTTGAGAATAGCCGCCCATCCCTGCCCTTCCGGACTTGTGAGAGGCATGGAACTCTCAAGCACTTGCTTGACCATATCCGCAAACGACCGCCCGTTATTATTAATATTGCCGGACTGCAAGCAGACTAAAATATCGTCACCGTTTGATGGCTTATATGTCTGGGTACGCGCATTGCCAGTAACTTTTACATTGGCAGGGTACGGAAATGCCTCAGCATACGCTCGGCCTTGCGCGCACACCAAATCGGCCCGGGCAGCGACATACGGATGTGTCGTTGCAGCGATGAATTCAGGCGCGCACTTGATTCCGAAAATCTCTTCGTCCAGCACCGCAATCATATGGCCGTGCTCTGACCACATTTCCATATTCTTGGCGTCCAGACCGTTAACCGATTTGAATAAAACGATGCCCGGCGGCAAATAGGGCGCCCAAGCCTGCATAAGCCAGATCGCGCCGATTACCACTCTAAATCCCTGCTCCGCGGCTTCTTTGGCGATCAGCGCCTTTGCATCTAATTCACGCGCTCTAACCTCGATAGGAAGATATAACCATGGGTGAACGCGTTTAGGTGACTTTTTAACGTCGAAGAACTTCGGTACAGACCGCGTATCGGCGGCACGCACGGATTCAAAGACTTCATCAAACTGCGAAAGCAAGTCTGACTTATCGAATATTTTGGTAGATGTGCTCACGCTCCCTCGTCCTAAAGCCGGTGGACGAGAAACGAGCGCGCGCCGGTATGGTAACAGCGGTACGGCTCTACATCGAAATCCGGATTTTCCTTTAGCCAGGCTCGTAAGGCCGCTCGTTCGCCCTTCCTATTGTCCGCACCGTTCAAGTCGTATTCGTCAAACATCAGCAAAGTGCCTTGCTGTAAGTAAGGAGTGACAAAGTCGAGGGCAAGTTTAGCAGGGACTTCGACGTCGCAGTCGATGTGAACTATGGCAGCCGTCGTGGGCCCAAGAAGGTCTCGCGTCTTCTTTTCATCTTCCCTCAGGCTCACCTCGTAAGACCCGCTGACAATAAGGACCTTATCTTCGGGCACGCCGGCGATGAAATTCGAGAACATGAGACTCTCTTCTGTCGCGGAAAATTGCCCGTCAACAAACTGCTCACCTTCCTTCGTCCCCACGATACCGGCAAAGGAGTCAAACGCTATGAACCGCCGGTTTGCAGCTTTATTTCTCAGATTGAAGGCATGGTAGGCACATTGCAGCGTGTAGCCTTGGAACGTGCCAAATTCGAGAATATCGCCTTTCGTTCCACCAATGCAGTAGCGCGCCGCGAGATCGAACATGCCTGGAACACTTAGATTCCCAATAGACCAGGTTTTATCTTTAAATTGGCGACTGTCTGTCGGAGGTGGCCACCCCGTAATCGCAACAACGGGTATCCCGGCAGCCTTGTAGTTTGCACACAAGCTGCCTGCTGCCCTCATTGTCGATACATTGACCGCTGCAATCAAGACAACACTGTATGCCGGATTTCGCACCAGAATATTTTCCGGCGATGCCTCGATATTCGTGATGTCTTGCACATCACAAACGCCTCCGAGCTTAAGGTCATCAACGCTTTGCGCTATTTCTTTGGCAACAAAATCAATAGCCACGATGAGGACTTTAGATCCCCTGCCCGCGCAATAGCCAGCGACACGGCACATCAGTGTTTGCGTATAGTTTACGGGCTCGACCACGACGTCTCCAATCCAACTACTCTCGCTCGCCGCAGGAAATAGCCCCGCCTGGAAAGCTCTGTTCAGCAAGCTAGCATACCGCATATGAACAGAAAATTGACGGAGCCCGGATCAGCCTTCTGCCACGCCCGGAAACACGATTATTGAAGAGATAGTATGCGGTCTGTGGGTATTTCCTCACCCGATTCCAAAGCAAGAACTTTGGTTGTAACGATTTCACCGCGGCCATAGGTGGCACACCATGAACGCGGCATGACCTTGCCGCGTTCAGCACTGCCGAAATCCTGGGCTAACTGAAGTCTACAGCTATCGACCCACAAATACGCTTGAGAGGGATCAAGTCCATTTACCAATGTATCCAAATGCACCGCATCCACATCCTCTGAGAGATACCTGAACTTAATGTCCTCGATCTGGGCTTTTTGGTTTACCAGCAAGAGCGCCGGAAATTCGATGTGCCGGTCATCAATCACAATTTTTTGCTGCCGCGAATCAACCACGACGGCGTCGCCAAGAGTGGGATAGCTCCACAGATCGGCCCGCAAAACACGACCTGCGCTTCGCAAAATATCGTTATAATCATGAGGGGCATATTCTCTGAGGGTCGGTCGATCATCAAACAAACTGCGCCCGAACCCGAGACCATCCGAATCAACTCCAAGAAGCGAAAGCAGAGTCGGCGCAACGTCGAGCATTGTGCCCATTCTTGTGATTTTCCGAGACTTGGAAGCGCTGGGGTCTATAACGAAAAAAAGGTTTTTTCTATCGCCTCGCCCAAGTTGCTCGGATGCAGAATTGCGCATGGACAAGTGATCCGACGAGACCACGATGAGAGTGTTGTCTGCATATGGACTACTGCGGATCTTCTCAACGAACTGCGCAACCAATCGATCCGAGCACGCGACCGCGTTCAGCATAGAGTTTTTACCGTCTCTATAGGCGATATCCCGACAGCTTCGTGAGACATGTCCGTCGGGAGGGTGCGTGTCTAGAGTGAGTGCAAACACAGCAAACGGGCCGTCTTCTTCCGAGAGGGCCGAAAGTCGCTTCGTAACCCGTTCGAGCAGCGCATCATCGTACAAACCCCATCCGTTCAGATACGTGGGGTCGGCCAGACTGTCCGCCAATTCCGCCTTACCTTGAACCGACTGAAAACCATGGGATTCGTAAAACTTACCCTTGCCGGCGAATTTCTTGTCGGCGCCTCCCATGTAAGAAAGACGATATCCGTTTTGCTCAAGGATATCGCCCAAGCAAACAGCCCCCGGCAAAAACTTGTCGTATCTGCCCATGGTGTTGCCCTGCGCCGGTGTAAACATGGGGATACCGCATTGGCTGGCCACCATGCCGGCTATGGTCCACCCGCTCTGATAAACCTGTGCGATGTCGGTAAAACTAAGCGCATCCGATTCCAGTTTCGAAAGATTGGGGACAAGTCCCGGAAACAATGCTTCATCGAAATAGGTGCGCTCCAACCCTTCCATGTATATGTAGACAATGTTCTTGGGAGTCAAAATCTCTGGAATGACCGGAGCGCTGTAATTCTGCATCCACGTCAGTGCGAATTTATCAGCGCTATAGCTCTGCCATAGCGCGTAGATATTCTGGGCCAGTGGATTGAAACCTACCGACGCTACCAGCGCCAAAGACGCAAAACTTTTGAGCGCGCACGGAGCGAATTCTGCGGGAGGCAGCCCTGCGTTCGAAGATTTCCTTTTGTCCAGAAATCTGAAGACGACGTAGGACAACACCGCCGTGGCTGTCACATAGATAGCGCTGAGAAAGAAAAGCCATTTAAATTCCGAGAATCCCGCTCCGCCAAGCCCATACCTAAGATGATAGATCACGCTCTCATCGAGGCCTTCGGCTGTAAAATAATCGGAAACCACGAAGCCGCCGAACAGCAATAGCTGAATCGCGAAAGCCACCACCACCAGAACTCGGCCTGTGCTGGAAATGCCTGCACGCTTGAACAGGTGCAGCGAGGACGCCAAGAGCACGAGAAAAACGACCGAACTGATTTGGTAAAACACGCCGCAGCTCACACAGACAGAAAACGACCTCGACGGCGCGCCGCCACCCCCGAGCACGCTCCTATCAAGGGCACAAACTACCCTCTCATTGTCGTAAAAGTGAAACAAAAATTGTGGAATGAATAGAATGAACTCGTTACGTAGATACTCGTGATGCGAGGCTACTGAGCGGCAACACGGACGGCATCGACGGTGGCGGTCACTTCGCTCCGCACGCGTGAAATATCGTCCTGATACTTCAGGATTACGCCCAAAGTGGAGTCCACCGCCTCGACATCGAGTTCCTTGGCTCCCAGCGCAAGAAGTGCCTGAGACCAATCAAGCGTTTCGGCTATACCCGGCGCTTTAAATAAATCCATACCGCGCAAGGTCTGGACAAATTGCACGACCTGCGCGCCGAGCTTTGCTCCGGCTTCAGGTATACGGGCATGAAGAATAGCGCGTTCGCGCTCGGCAGTCGGATAATCAACCCAATGGTAAAGACAGCGCCGCTTCAGTGCATCGTGGATCTCGCGGGTGCGATTGGATGTGATAATCACGATAGGTGGAGCCACTGCCTTGACCGTGCCAAGTTCGGGAATTGACACCTGATAGTCAGACAGTATCTCAAGCAAAAACGCCTCGAACGGTTCATCGGTGCGGTCGAGTTCATCTATGAGCAAGACCGGAGGGCCCGAGGCATGCGCCTCCAATGCGGCTAACAGAGGGCGCTTGATTAAATAGTCCTCGGTGTAAATATCCTGAGCCGATGGGGCCTTGTCCCCTGCCTCGGCGAGGCGAATGGCCATCATCTGGCGCGGGTAGTTCCATTCATACACTGCGGCGGCAACATCCAGGCCCTCGTAACACTGCAAGCGCAATAGATCTCGATTCAAGGTCGTCGAGAGCACCTTGGCAATTTCGGTCTTGCCGACACCGGCCTCCCCTTCCAAGAACAAGGGACGCTGTAACTTCAGAGCGAGAAACAACGCAGTAGAAAGATCGCGTTCGGCGATGTAGTTGCCGCGACGCAACAGTTCAGCGGTTTCAGAAATGGTTGTCGGCAGTGATTTCATAGACGGAGATTAACCTGCCACGACCCTGCACGCCAGCACCGGAAAGGGAACTAATGTAACCGCATCACGTTACCTCTACAGGCCGCCGAACCGGGCCGACGGGGCATTGAGCATCTACGCACACTCTGCAAACCTTTGTATGTGAGCACGGCCCAGCGTCAAAGTTGAAGCGGCTGTGTTTTTTTGCAATTTAACGCTTTACCTTTCCAAACAGTTCAACCAATTCGCTGAACTTTTCCCGCTGATCGCCGGCATCCCCGGATTTAATAGCTGCTTCGACACACGAGGCCGCATGATCACGCAATACCTGGTCTTCAACCTTCCCTAAAGCCGCCTTTACTGCCTGAATCTGATTGAGAATGTCGATGCAATACCGGCCTTCATCAATCATGCGCGCCACTCCGTTAACCTGGCCAGCTATGCGACTGAGGCGCTTGAGGGTTGCATCCTTATGTGTCTCGCAGATTTTACTCATCTTTCTTCCATCTACTTCCTAGATTGACCATATACCCTATGGGGGTATAAAAGCGCCACAGCTAATTCAACAATGGGTAGATCCATGCTAGCACATCAGTCCCACGCACAAGGCCATCACATTTTCAGCGCGTCCCCCGCCGACCATGCTGCAACGCCTTGCCATCACGGTCAAAACCACCCCCAGAACGGTCACACCCCCGCTGCCAGTACGGCGTCGCCAGCCGGGCATGGATCTGCGGCCATCTACACCTGTCCGATGCACCCCGAGATTCAAGAGAGCAAGCCGGGGTCGTGCCCTATTTGCGGCATGTCGTTGGAACCTTCGATCATTAGCAAGGATGATGCTCCAAACCACGAACTCGCCGATATGACGCGACGGTTTCGGGTCGGGTTGGCTTTGACGGTGCCCGTCGTCGTCCTAGAAATGGGCGGACATGTCATGGAACTCCACCGCCTCATTTCACTCCAACTATCGGCGTGGGTTCAGTTGGCGTTCGCAAGCCCAGTCGTGCTCTGGGCTGGATGGCCGTTTTTTGTGCGCGGATGGCGTTCCGTCCGCACACTAAACTTGAATATGTTCACACTCATAGCGATTGGCACCGGCACCGGTTGGCTTTTCAGCGTTGTCGCCACCGTTGCTCCCGGGATATTCCCCAACGAATTCCAAACCCATGGCGCTGTCGCCGTCTATTTCGAAGCCGCGGCCGTGATCACCGTTCTGGTTCTGCTGGGGCAAGTACTTGAACTACGAGCCCGGGACCAAACCGCTGGCGCCATCAAGGCTCTCTTGAAACTGGCACCAAAAACCGCATACCGCGTCGAAAACGATGGTAGCGAAATAGAAGTGCTCCTCGAAGATATTCAAATCGGCGACCACGTCCGCATACGCCCTGGCGGCCAAGTCTCCGTAGACGGCACCATCAAGGAAGGTCGCTCTGCAATAGATGAAAGCATGGTCACCGGTGAGGCCATGCCGGTGACAAAGTCCGTAGATGATAGAGTTATCGGCGGCACTATCAATCAATCGGGCACGCTTATCGTCGAAGCCGAGAAAGTCGGCAATGACACTGTGCTTGCACGCATTGTTCAGATGGTAGCGGATGCGCAACGCAGCCGCGCGCCCATCCAGAGGCTGGCCGATCTGGTGGCCGCATGGTTTGTACCCGCCGTCCTCGTCGTCGCGATCGTGGCTTTCGGGGCTTGGTTTTATTGGGGACCGGAGCCGCGCCTTACCTACGCCCTGCTTGCGTCGGTGGCCGTGTTGATCGTCGCGTGTCCGTGCGCGCTCGGCCTCGCAACGCCCATGTCAATTATGGTGGGAGTCGGACGCGGAGCGCAGCTCGGCGTACTGGTCAAGAACGCTGAAGCGCTAGAACGCATGGAAAAGGTCGATACACTGGTGATCGACAAGACAGGCACTCTCACCGAAGGCCGGCCAAAGGTCACGGCCGTTGTCGCAAACCACGGCTTCTCTGAGGAAGATGTTCTCCGCCTCGCCGCAGGCGTGGAACGCGCGAGCGAACACCCCTTGGCGCACGCCATTGTAACCTCCGCATCTGAAAAGGGACTTGATATCCCCGCAGTCGAGGAATTCGATTCTCCAACGGGCAAAGGCGCTGTCGGTTTGGTCGAGAACAAACGTATCGTTATTGGCAGCACAGCTTTTCTATTGGAATACAATATCAAGACAGATGACCTTTATGAACGCGCGGACGATCTACGCCGCAACGGCGCCACGGTTATTTTCTTAGGTATCGACGGCGAGCTTGCGGCGGCGATTGCGGTCGCGGACCCCATCAAAGCTACGGCTACCGAGGCGGTTAAGGCCCTACAGGCCGACGGTATCCATCTCGTCATGCTGACAGGCGACAATCGCACCACAGCCAAAGCTGTTGCTGATCAACTCGGCATTGCCGATGTCGAGGCTGAGGTACTTCCTGATCAAAAAAGCGCCATGGTGAGAAAATTTCAACGCGAAGGTCGAATCGTTGCCATGGCGGGAGACGGCGTCAACGATGCGCCGGCCTTGGCTGCGGCAGATGTGAGCATCGCAATGGGTACGGGCACGGATGTGGCCATGGAAAGCGCTGGCATAACACTGGTTAAGGGCGACCTTATGGGCATAGTCAAAGCGCGCCGCTTGTCACACACCACGATGAGCAATATCCGCCAAAACCTGTTCTTTGCATTTGCTTACAACACAGCGGGCGTACCCATTGCAGCAGGAGTTTTTTACCCGGCGTTCGGCATTCTGCTGTCGCCCATTTTCGCCGCCGCAGCCATGTCTCTTTCGTCGGTTAGTGTCATCGGCAATGCTTTGCGCTTACGATTCAAGAAACTCTAAATGAAATTCCCGGTTTCGCGCATAACGTCCATACTCCCAATATTGATACATACCCATACAGGGTATACGATCAGCGCTCTATTGAGCGCATGGAGGATCTCATGATACCACGCCGGTCGTTTTTAGAAGGCGGCGCGCTTTTGAGCGGCGTAACCGCCTTGGGTTTAGGCTTGCCTGCATGGGCGCGTAGCGCACAAGCCAATGACATGTCTGGGCAGACCGCACTCTCCGGCACGACCTTCGACTTAAAGATCGCGCGAACCCCCTTTTCTGTAGACGGACAACGCGGAAGCGCCTTCACCGTAAACGGCCAAGTGCCTGCCCCGCTCTTGCGCTGGCGCGAGGGCGACGACCTCACCTTGCGCGTCACCAATCACCTGGACGAAGACACCTCCATTCACTGGCATGGCATTCTACTGCCGTTTCAAATGGACGGTGTACCGGGCGTTACCTACCCCGGCATCAAACCGGGTGAGACATTTACGTATCGATTTCCCGTCAAACAGGCGGGCACCTATTGGTATCACAGCCATTCCGGTTTGCAGGAACAGGCCGGACACTACGGCCCGCTGATCATTGAGCCCAAAAATCCTGATCCCGTGGCTTACGACCGGGAATATGTGGTGGTGCTCTCTGACTGGACGTTTGAAGACCCCTACACAATCTTTTCCAAACTGAAAAAGCATGGAGACGGGTTTAATTACCAGAAACTCACAATCGCCGACTTCTTCCGCAATGTGCAAAAGAAAGGGTTCGGCGCCGCCTTAGAAGAAAAAATGGCGTGGGACCGTATGCGTATGATGCGGACCGATATTCTGGATGTGACCGGCGAAACCTACACATACCTCGTCAATGGCCATGGCCCGCGTGACAACTGGACTGGACTGTTCAAACCAGGCGAACGGGTTCGCCTTCGGTTTATCAACGCAGCTGCCATGAGCATTTTCAATGTACGTATTCCGGGCCTACCGATGACCGTTGTGCAGGCCGACGGCCTAGATGTGCGCCCGGTTGAAACCGACGAGTTTCAGATTGGCGTTGCCGAGACCTACGACGTTGTCGTGCAGCCGATGGAGGACCGGGCCTTCACGATCATGAGTGAGGCCATGGATCGCAGCGGCTATGGCCGCGCCACCCTGGCCCCGCGTGCAGGAATGGAGGCCCCCATCCCGCCCCTACGTGACCGCCCGTTATTGACCATGAAAGACATGGGCATGGACCATGGAGGACTGGATCACGGGGGCATGAATCAAAAGGCAACGATGGACCACGGTGCACATGATCATAGTGTGCCAAAAGATATGTCACCTACGGGCGCGCACAGTTCGCACGATCATGACGCGCCAAAGGGCGGTGCCCGTCACCCCGCAGACCAAAGTGAGCAAGGACATGATCACTCCAGCCATGACGCCTCAACTGCCATAATGGAAATGGCCGCCCGAGCCCAAGCGGAGACCTCCGGCATGGATCACGCCGCTATGGATCACAGCGCCACCCCCGCAAATCATATGGATCATAAGGCCATGAGCGGCACGATGGATATGGGCGGCAGTGGCATAGAAATGCAGAAGCACAACCATCCCGGCGGACCTGGCGTGGCAAGTGAAGCGATGATGCCGACAAACCGGCTGAGCGAGCGCGGACTGGGCCTGGAAAACGTTCCGCACCGGGTTCTAGTTTATACGGACCTTGCGAGCCTTGCGCCCAATCCAGACCTACGCCCCCCTGAGCGCGAAATAGAACTGCACCTGACCAGCAATATGGAGCGCTATATGTGGTCGTTCGACGGGGTGAAGTTTTCGGAAGTAAGCGGCCCCATAATATTCAATGAAGGCGAACGGCTGCGCCTGACCCTGGTGAACGACACCATGATGGCGCACCCAATTCATCTACACGGGATGTTCTTTGACGTTGTGACCGGCGGAGAAACCGCCCACAAGCCGCGCAAGCATACCATTACCGCCAAACCAGGTGAAAAACTGTCGGTGGACATCACAGCCGATGCGGTTGGTGATTGGGCATTTCACTGTCACCTTCTCTATCACATGCACGCCGGAATGATGCGCGTCGTGTCCGTGCGCGAACGCACTGTCGACCACGGCAACCAAAACGACATGAAGCATGACCATCGCGACCACGGCGCCCATGACGACCACGCGGAGGTCGGATAATGCGTGACGTACTCAAAGGCGCTGTTGCCGGCGCAATTGTTCTGTATTCCGGCATGGCATTCGCCCAACACGACCTGAGCGGTTACGACGTTCCCGGGCGCGAAGTCTCGCCCGAGATGGAGGCCGCACGCCATCACGCGCATATGCACCACGGCGGAGAGAACTTTTTCTACGTTCAAGGTGACCGTCTTGAGTACGGCTCGGGTGACGGTGACCCGCACATGCTGTGGGACGCGCAGGGTTGGTACGGCGGCGATATCAACAAGCTTTGGATAAAGACCGAGGGCGAAATCCTGCTGGACGGCGGCGATGTCGAGGAGGTCGAGGTGCAGTCGTTGTATAGCCGCGCCATCTTGCCGTTCTTCGACCTGCAAGCCGGCATACGCCAGGATTTAGGACCCGGCCCCGACCGCACCTATGGCGTGATCGGCCTGCAAGGACTCGCCCCCTATTTGTTCGAAGTGGATGCGGCCGCATTTATCAGCAACAAGGGAGACATATCGGCGCGTATTGAGCTGGAATATGAACTGCTGCTCACGCAGCGATTAATCGCGCAACCGCGCGCCGAATTAAGCTTTGCTCTTCAAGATGTAGCCGAACTCGGCATCGGGTCAGGACTGTCGTCGGCCGACATAGGTTTGCGTCTGCGGTACGAAATCAAGCGCGAACTCGCGCCTTATATCGGCGTGTCATGGTCAAGCGCCGTCGGCGACACTGCGGACTTTGCTCGAACCGCCGGTGAAAACCCAAGTTCCGTTTCCTTTATCGCCGGTCTTAGGTTTTGGTTTTAGCCCCCGGGCGAGACGTGCCCTATATCAGAAATAGGTTCCAACCGATTTTCTGGACGGGTCGCCCAACCAATGCCTTCACCTCTTCAAGAGAAGTGTCCGGAAACTTGCGGCGAATGAAGGTGTCGTTTTCGTTTGGCTCAATCGCCCGGAGCGAAAACGAGAGAGTTCCGGCTCCGCCGGCGTTCTGCTTGTAGAGATCTAGCAGGGATTGGCTCAGGGTCAGCGGAGCCAGGTGCCCGTCGATAGTTCCATTCCACACCTCAGCGCGCCGCACAGCCTCGACTGCCTCGGCCGGGGTATTCACTTCGGAATGCATGTTTGCCGAAATCCCGACCCCGCCGCGCCCAAGGCGCACGCCGGGCACGTTGGCAAGGTAGGCGTCCAGCCCCGTGGTACAGCCGCTCACAAACACCGCCGCCGACGCCTCTTCAAGGGATTCGATAATGTTATTTCGCGTATCCACAACAATGTTCGGCGCGCTGAAAGCCCAGTTGGCGGGATTCTCAACCGGATGCGGCCGCACGACAATGCGCCGCATCGGAAATGCGGCCGCCAACGCGTCTATAGTCTCGCTCATCAACGGCAGAACATCGCATTCGTGCGCAATCGCTTCTCGCATAATTCCGGCCCAAGCGGCGCCTTCCGGTGTGTTTAATGGAAACGCCGACAGAGCCAAGGTCTCTTGCACCATCTCGGCAAATGAGCGGCCATGATTGTTGATGTTGCCTGATTGCAGACAAACCAAGATGTCGTCACCCCGCGATTCCTTATAGGTTTTGACGCGCGGCGTGCCGGTAACCACGACATTCGCGGTGTACGGAAAATGTTTGGCGTAGTCCTGCCCCTGAGCACAGATGAGGTCGGCACAGCCGACTGCATGGGGGTGCACAGTGGACTTGATATATTTACCGGACGCAGAGATACCGAACATTTCTTCATCAAGCACCGCGACCAAATGTCCGTTGTTTATGCATTCAGCCATACTGTTGGCATCGAACTGGTGCATGGTTTTAAACAAGAATATGCCGGGCGGAAGCCGATCGATATTCATGGTCAACGGCCACTTTGCACCGAACAAAACGCGCAGGCCTTGTTCAGCCGCCGCACGCGCAATCAGCGCTTTTGCATGAAACTCACGGGCCTTCACCTCCACCGGCAAGTACAGAATAGATGAGACCCGGCGTGAAGTTTTGACGATGTCCTCCGGGCGCGGGACAGAACGAGCGTCTTGTGCCCTCTGCTCTTCGAACAACTTATCGAACGCAAGCAACAACGACGTTTTATCGACGGGAAGATTAAAGCCCATGAATCCTTGGTGCGTTTGATGGGAGCACTTACTGCTGTTTAGGCGAAAACTTATGGGCAAGCCAGTTTTGATGAGTGGTTAAATTTTGAATCGCAACGAACGTGGAAATGCCAAACTGTGTGTAACGTACAAATGGCACATATTCATCCGGGTCAAAATTCCGGCTTCAAACTGCCTGTGTCCAACCAATACGGCGCGCTCTTCGCAACACCTTTAAGTACAAATTGTTGTGGTTTTCACATCTCTGACACACAAAATAAGGTGACAAATACAATTTTATTTGAGACACTTTTCTCAGAACTTTAGGGGATGTATCGCAATGCCTCTCACCCAGAGGGCGCGCGACGACAGATATAACTTCAAGGGCTTCGGTGAGCCCGCCCCGCCGATGTTTCTTTGCACGCCTCCCGTCTCGGGGGGCGTTTGTGTTTCAAGCCCAGTCTCATTGGGCGTTGTTTCGTCAGCTCGTTTTTCAACACCTCATCCCATCGAAAGGAGGCCCCGAGTACCTGCCGTCCGGCACCCGTCGGCGCGGGTTGTTGCGTACGTTCACTTTACAGGAGCATGTCAACGAAATGGGCAAGCGGTCATCAGCACGTTCCAAGAAGCAGTTTAGTAGCACCCACGAGACTCCGGAGAATTTTCAACTTCACGCCATGCCCGGCAGCTGGGACCCCGTGGAGGCACACCGTGACCAAAGTTTTATCCGCCACGTCAAACCGCGTAGTGATGGCCAGCAACAGTTGATGGATGCCATCGAGGCCAGCCCCCTCACCCTCGCCTTAGGACCCGCAGGTACGGGGAAAACGTATTTAGCAATCGCCGCTGCCGTGAAAGCCTTGGACGATGGGCAGATCGACCGCATTGTGTTGTCGCGGCCTGCGATTGAAGCTGGCGAAACCCTCGGATATCTGCCCGGCACCATGGAAGAAAAGATGTCGCCCTACCTGCGGCCGCTCTATGACGCCCTGGGCGAGCGTATGGGCGGCAAACGTTTGCGCCAATACATGGCCGACGGCACCATCGAAATCGCACCGATCGCTTATATGCGCGGACGTACATTAAACAACGCGTTTGTAGTGATAGACGAAGCGCAAAACTGCACATATGGGCAGATTAAAATGCTGCTGACACGCCTAGGTTGGCACTCGACTATGGTGATAACCGGAGATCCGGATCAAACTGACTTATTACCGGGCGTTTCTGGCCTCGCCGATATTGCCGAGAGGCTGAACACATTGAACGATATCGAAATTGTAAAACTTACGCACAGCGATGTCGTACGCCACCCGCTGGTAGCGTGCATGCTTGCAGTGCTGTAAGTGCGATCTAAAGGTTGACCAACTCATTAAATTGAGTTTGGTTTACGGGGTGCGTCCCTGAAACTTGGGGCGGTGCGCAAGCGCCGCCCATTTTTTTGCGCTTTATTTTGGTGCAACGTGCGCCGAAGCCATCACTCAAATTCAATTTCTGACACAATATTTTCTGATGGAAATTCTTACCGTTCCATGTCGTTTAACGCCGCGCGGCTTTGATACGAGCCGACCATTTTTTTCTGAGGCGGAGACGCTTCATGAAATCGGCATGGTTGTTTTTCATTCAAGGCCGCGCGCAACAGTCCTACGTATCAACCTCACAGAAGACCATCTTGAGCCAGGCAGGCATGCAGTGCACTTGCACGATGTCGGGGATTGCAGTGAAAATGGAACCTTAGACAGTTCTGACAGCCACCTGGAAACGGCGGAGACCCGATCGGCTGCACTGCAATCCGGTAACTCGGGTCAGGGGTCAGCACACGCTTTCTTCCCGAAGCTTTGGCTCCAAGCCAAAGTCCAGAAAGACAACAACCGCCCTCAACAGGGGAGAGGGCGGTTGTTGCGGTGCGTCCCAGAAACCTGGGGCAGCGCAGGGCCAGCCCGGTTTTTATTGTGTGCACCTTGGCCTAACACACCATAAAACCGGGAGACCGCCAACGATGTTCCCAAGAAATCTACCGTGATCTTTTGACACAACATATTGGGGGGTAGGCCAGCCATATCCAACAACCCCTAGGGTCGCTGCAGGGCAAGCAATTTTATTACCTGCCGCTCAACCGATATGGAGGGGGCCTGGATCTCGACTCCGAGCGCTAAGTAGTTCGGAAGCGCTCTTAGATACCCGGCGGTTCGTTTGGTACGCCGTGTCCGATATCGATCCAGGCCTGCGGCGATAATTCCACGATCTTCCCCACCGGCTCAATGTACGACACATCCTTAAGGTCTGTGTTAAATGCGACGAGACGCCGCAACTGCCCGGTATCCACTCCGGCCGGCAACACCACATATTCCGTTCCGCGCTTTCGCCCGAACGGGGTAATTGCAACCGATGTCCCGCAGATTCCGCAAGGGTGGTCCAAAATCGTCGTTAAAATACTCTTCGCGGCCCCCCAGAATTCCGGCGAGATAGCCTCCGCGCTATCGGTTTTGGTCAGATCAGCGCCCCACGACTCAACCCTTTCGGTCCCCATAAACCTGATCGGGAAGCGGCCATCTCCACTTTCCTCGACAATAAACAATTCGGGGACAATTTTTGTGGGCAGATCGCTAAAGAGCGTTCGAAAATGAGGTATTTCATTTCCGGATCTAAGCTTTGACCATGCGTCAAAAAATGCTGCGGCCTGGTCGGTATCGAACATCACGCCTCCATTCGTCACGCCGATACACAATGAAGATGGCGCCCCGACCGCACAAGCTAATTTAGACTAATGAGTGGCCTGCATACTCTTTCACAGGGTAGACAATACAAAGAGGCACATGCACTCTTAAATCTGCTGAGTGATCGGGGGATCGGGTGGCGCGAGACGACAGGGAAGAACCGCCGAACAAAAAGAGTGTCGGGCGGCGAACAGTTTTAGGAACGACCATTCTGGCGGCGAGCGGCGTACTCGCCATTGCCGCCGTTGGAGGCACAGCCCGGCTGTGGCAATCCGGCGCAGGCGGCGACTTGGCAGCCGGCCCCGCGTTCGATCCCTGGCGAGACTGGGACAACGGCACAGCCGAAGGTTTGCCCGGCATCGTCGGAGCCGCAATTCTGGCGGCGAGCCCACACAATAGCCAGCCCTGGCTCTTTACGATCACCGACAACATTATCGATTTGCATGCAGATACAGCACGCGGCCTGGGCGCACTTGATCCATTTGGCCGTGAGATGATGCTGGGCCTGGGCTGCGCGGTTGAAAACATGGTGATCGGTGCAGAGGCACTTGGGTTCACCTCCGTTCTCAACCTGTTCCCGGCCGGAGCCGCGTCCAACCATATTGCCCGCATGACGGTCTTCGCGGGCGAGCGCAAGAACCGACCAGAAGCAAAGTTCATCAGTAAACGGCACACGCACCGCGGCCCTTATTTAAGGGATAAACGCATCCCCGATGCAGTGCTTGACCGGCTTTATGCGCAAACCAAAGTGACCGCTACCCGCCTAATATGGCTGGGTGCGGATGGTGCCGCGGGCGCGGCTTTCGCAAAGGGCACACTAGAAGCGACCGAGGCCCTTATTGCCGACGCGGAGGTAAAATCCGCAAGCGCGAAATGGCTGCGTCACGATTTAAAAACCGTCAACCAAACACGCGACGGCATCAGCACATCGACCGCCGGGCTGTCACCGTTCATGACGCGTCTGAGCTTGATGCTACCTACAAGCGTCGTGGCTGAGAAACAGCACGACAAATGGCTGCAACTGACGCAAGAGACTCAATTGCCGACCGCACCGCTATTCGGCCTCATCGCTGTTCCCGACGCCCGCGATCGCACCGCTCTTGTTGAGGCTGGCCGCTTGTGGCAACGCCTGCACCTTACCGGGACACAGAACAGCCTTGCCATGCAGCCCCTAAATCAAATGATGGAGATGGCGGACCGCGATCAAGTGTTGGCACGGTCATCCGCGGCCGCTGAAGCACTGACGGAAATCGCGGGTTATGCAGACACGCAGGTGATCTTCGGATTCCGGCTGGGATATGCGAATAATTTGGCGCCCTTGAGCCCAAGGCGGGGTGTAACGCAAGTGTTGACGAGCCGAAGCGCCTAAGATCCAAACACAGCGGTTAGAATGCGCATGACGTGGGTTTCGCCCAACGGGTCAACTTTAACCCCCATCGCCGCAAAATAGACTGTGAGATTGTTGCGCGCATCATCCTTGCATTCAGCGGGCGATGTGCCGATGCCTTGATCTTCCCCTTCCGGGGCTAGCGCATACAAAGCAAGCGTCTCCATATGTTCCATTTCCAACTCGGACGCTTTGATACGCTCACGCAGGGCTACGGCCGCCTGCTGAGCAGGTCCGCTCATGCCCGTGCTTTCAATGTGATCTTTCAGATTGTTGCGCGCTGTGCGCAGCGGTTCGACCATTGCGCTCTGCCAGCTTCGCGAAAGCTTTAGTGCCGCGCCCAAGTAACGCGCCAAATTCGCACTGCCCGCTCCGCGATAAGCCAGCCAGATGCAAAACATCACCATGTTCACATCGGCTCCTAGACGGCTTTGCAAGGCCAGGCACGCCTTCTCGACCCCCGGCTCCTTGTAGGTCGTGACCATGAAGTCCCACAGCGGGTTGTCTTTAGCCGTGAGGGGCGTTTTCGGCTTCATTTTTTCTTGCCCCCCGACCGGGATGCTTTTGCGGCCCGCCCTTCGCCCCAGCGTTTAACCAAACCAGCGTCAATCTCGAATAGGTCAAGCACACGCCCAATTGTGTGGTCCACAACGTCATCTAATGTTTCCGGTTTAGCGTAAAATCCGGGCATGGGCGGGGCAATGATCGCGCCAATTTCAGATGCTGCTGTGAGAGTACGCAAATGGCCGGTGTGCAGCGGGCTTTCGCGCACCATGAGCACGAGACGCCGCCGTTCTTTCAGCACCACGTCCGCGGCCCGCGACAAAAGGGAGGACGTCACGCCGGTGGCAATTTCGGAAACTGTGCGAATAGAACACGGCGCTACAATCATGCCATGGGTCTGAAACGAGCCGGAAGAGATGGCCGCGCCGATGTCGGCATTGGAATAGGTCACACTCGCCAACGCCTTCACAGCCGAGACCTTCATGTCACTCTCGTGCGCCAGGGTCACTTCCGCCGATTTTGACATCACCAGATGAGTCTCCAGACCCAACTGCTTCGAGACTTGAAGAAGACGAATTCCATAGACGATGCCGGACGCGCCACTGATCCCGACAATCATCCGCTTCGACGACGACATATAGTATCCTATTCCAAATACTTAGCTGCGACCCAGCAAGGCCGAATGCGCGGCATTACACCCTATATACCCTGGTTGGAAAAGGTTTGCTTTGGGTAAAGATATGGTCGCCCACTAGCCTTAAAGCCTTATTTTATTTACAACTACGGCTCCAAGGACATGTGGAATACTTCATCAAGAGGAGCGACGCAAAGGATGGCCGGCAAGGAAATCTCTATCGCGGGTAAAGACGGAACCTTTATGGGCTATCTCGCCACACCGACCGGCGGTAGCGGCCCTGGTGTTATCGTCATTCAAGAAGTCTTCGGCGTGAACGCATGGCTACGAAACGTGACCGACTGGCTGGCCAGCCAGGGATATATGGCGCTTGCGCCGGACTTATTTTGGCGTTTGGACCCAGGTATTCAGTTGGACCCGACGAAGGAAGACGAGTTCAACAAGGGGCTTGAGTTGTTCGGCCAGTTCAACGCGGATACGGGCGTTGAAGATATTCAGGCGACGATTTCGACCTTGCGTAAGATGCCCGGATGTAACGGCAAGGTCGGGAACCTCGGATTCTGCCTTGGCGGATTATTATCATATCTCACCGCTGCTCGAACAGACACTGATGCCAGTTCAGCTTATTACGGTGTCGGGATCGATACCCTTTTAGGTGAAGCGGAAAAGATCAAAACGCCAACTATTCTGCATATCGCGCGTGACGATGGCTTTGTCCCGCCGGAGGCTCAGGCCAAGGTTGAGTCGGGACTTGAAGGCCATGATCAAATCGCGATTTATGCCTACGACTGCGCAAATCACGGATTTTGCCGAGAGTCAGACAAGACTCACTATAAAGCAGACGCGGCTAAACTCGCGCACGAACGAACCCTTGATCTGTTCAAGAAAGCGCTGGCGTAAAAGCCCGGGCCCATAGGAAAGTAAAGGCGAGCATATGAACCAAGACGATATCGCCGCACAGCTTTCCAGTTGGCTTAAAGACGCTACTGCCTGGACGTTAGATCACGTAACGACGTGGCCGGTGATCGCGCAGATCACGGCGCTGATTTTCATCTTTCTGCTGGCCTACGGCGCACACCGCAAACTACGCCCCCTTCTCGACGGCTGGGTGCGACGAAGCAACCTGCCCGGGCTATTGCAGTCCTTTAGCACAGCCATCATCCGCGAGACCGGCGGATTGACTTTCATCGTTCTCGTTTGGGTCACAGCCGGTGTTTTTGAGAAAATTCCGGCCATTGCCGCGTCCGGACTGATGGAGATTGTGGCCAGCCTCGTGACCGCTTGGGTCATTATCACGATCAGTTCCTTGATTATAGCTAATCGGGTCCTGGCCCGCGTGGTTGCGACAATCGCCTGGACCATCGCCGCTCTAAATATTCTGGGTCTGCTCACCCCAACCATGGATACCCTGCGCGGATTCACATTTTCGATGGGTACGGCAAATATCAGCATGCTCGACCTTCTGGGCGGCCTTGCGTTGCTGATATTGCTCGTCTGGGTGGCGCTTGCGATCACACATGCGATTGAACGAAGCCTCATGGGCATGTCGGGGGTCACACCGCGAGGTCGCGTCCTGATTATCAAACTATCGCGCGGCGCGTTGGTCGTTGTCGCCGTGATGGTGGCCTTACCCACCATGGGCATAAATTTTGCTGCCCTGGCGGTATTCAGCGGCGCCCTAGGCGTCGGCATCGGCATCGGCCTTCAGAAGCAAGTGTCTAATCTGCTCAGCGGGTTGTTCCTGCTGCTCGATAAGTCAGTCAAACCAGGCGATGTCATTGAGGTCGGCCAGACCTTCGGCTGGGTCAGAGAAATGACCGCTCGCTACGTAGGAGTTGTTACGCGCGACAATAAAGAGATTTTGATTCCCAATGATGACTTCGTGGTCAATCAAGTCATCAACTGGTCTCATAGCGATCGAAAAGTGCGTATGGAGATCAAATTTGGCGTATCTTACAATAGCGATCCCCACGAAGTGCGGCGGATCGCGGTGGAAGCCGCCAAAAGCCCCAAGCGGGTGGCAAAAGATCCCGAACCCGTGTGCCATTTCACTGCTTTCGGTGACAGTTCCATAGATTTTGTATTGAGATTCTGGATCAACGATCCCGAAGAAGGCGTGACAAATATAAAAGGGCAGATTTTCCTGGCGCTTTGGGATCTGCTTAAAGAAAACAACATCGGTATTCCGTTCCCACACCGGCATGTCATTCTGGATCAAGCCACGCTCGAAGGCTTGAATAAGGGATAGCGAGAAGTCTAGCCCCGCGATGACTTACCACGTGCATCGGCCAACGTTTCCGCTATGATCCGCGCCCCTGGCTAAGCAGGATGACTCATTTTTTGACGAGGACTACACATGGATATTTACGGCTCGATACTTTCACCTTTTGCTGCGCGAGTTATACTCGCCGCCCGCTACAAAGGCATTCCTCACAAGTTGGTGATGCCGAAGGGCGGCACTAAGTCTCCTGCGTTTCTCAAGATGAATCCGATGGGCAAGATGCCGACGATTAAAGATGGCACGACCATCCTTTTTGAGTCCGGTGTTATCCTGGAATATATGGATGATAAATTTAAGAAGAAATCCATTGTGCCGGCCGCCGCAAAGGCCGCTGCCCAGGCGCGCCTAATCGGTGCGATTTTTGCCGAGTACGTACAGCCCGCCATGTTTGGTCTGTTCGACCAGACCGATCCGGCCAAGCGCGATCAAAAGATTGTCGACGAGAAGCTGGCAGCCCTTAATCAAGCGTT
The DNA here is from genome assembly GCA_030432435.1 of Alphaproteobacteria bacterium. Classification (GTDB taxonomy): domain Bacteria; phylum Pseudomonadota; class Alphaproteobacteria; order Rhodospirillales; family Rhodospirillaceae; genus UBA11612. Next base: position 6,083 of record JAUIGX010000009.1, on the reverse strand, counting down.
GAACGCGGCAGAAAAGTTAATGGTTGCGAAGCCATTCGCCGCCGGCGCTCGCTTCACCATCGCCGACTGCTATGTCGCACCTGCGCTGTTTTTCCTGCATGCAATCGTCCCGCAAGTCAGTTCCGAACCTGTACTGGGCAAGCGAACAAAATTGAAACGGTACTATGCCAAAGCACTGAAGAACAAGCTGATCAAAGGCGTGTTTGATGAGATGGATGAAGCCCTAAAAGCTTACATGCAACAAAAGTAGTACTCAAAGTACCGAGGCGAACAACAACATGGCAAAGACACTAACCATCTATGGCAGAATTATTTCACCCTATGTGGCGGCCCTTGTGCTGGCTGCAAAAACAAAGGGATTTGAATATGAACTACTGATGCCAAAAGGCGGGATCAAGACCCCCGCTTACTTCAAGCTCAATCCTTTCGCCAAAGTGCCGGTTTTAAAAGACGGTACGATCACGTTGTATGAGTCCTCGGTCATTCTCGAATACTTGGACGCCAAGTCCAAAACTAAGAAACTCGTTCCGGCGGCTGCTGCAGCGGCGGGTCGAACGCGGCTGATCGCGGCCGTCGCGAACGAGTATGTTTTACTCCCCGCTATAAAAATCGTGCAGCACAAGCGCGGCACCGCGAAAGAGCCCGTCGATATCAACACCGCCCTTCAGGACCTGGAAAAAGGCCTGGATGCTCTGGAGCATGTTTTGGTAAAGGGCTCGTTCGCAGCAGGCGCACGCTTTTCACTGGCTGACTGTGTCGCAGCTCCGGTGCTGATGTTTACCACGGCGGCAGGCAGTTGGTACGAAATGGCAGATGTCATCGGCAAGCGGCCAAAATTGAAAAAATATTGGGCAACCATCCAAAAGCACAAGACGGCCGGACCGGTCCTCAAAGACATGACCGACATGTTTGGTCTGATGACAGCGGGAAAATTACCGCCCTGGTCGGCAGCCCAATAGGCAAAGCCGTGACTTATGCGCTACTAATACAGGAAGAAGGATAGAAAGCCGCGAAAGGTAAGAGGTACAGACGAGGCAATGGAGAGCATAGATTTCGTAAACGGCTTGCTTCTATTCGGGTCCTTGCTGGTTTTACTCGGCATTCTATCTAGCCTGATCGCCACCCGATTTGGCGCACCATTGCTCCTGATATTTCTCGTTATCGGGATGTTGGCCGGGGAAGAAGGCCCCGGCAACATCACGTTCGACGACTACGGCCTGACCTACCTCATAGGATCCCTCGCCCTTGCGGTTATTCTTTTTGACGGCGGCCTGCGCACCAATCTAGCCCGTTTACGCGGCGCAGTGGGCCCAGCGCTTCTTCTATCCACGATCGGCGTTGTCATCACGACTGCCCTCACCGGGACGGCGGCAACCCTGATATTCGATGTTCCGCCTTTGCATGGCCTTTTGCTTGGCGCAGTCGTCGCATCCACCGATGCCGCCGCGGTGTTTTTCCTTATCCATGCGGGCGGTCTTCAATTGAAACGTCGGGTCGGCGCTACCATTGAAATGGAGTCTGCCACCAACGACCCGGTCGCAGTCTTCCTGACCTTGATTCTGGTTCAAGTCGCCCTGGCCGCTCCGGCTGCAATGACCCACAGCGAACAGGCCCTAGACATTGCCAGTTTACTCGCGTCGCAAATTGCCGTTGGGGCCGTCGGCGGCCTTGGCGGTGGATTTCTGGTATCCTGGTTTCTTAACCGCGTGAATCTGCCAGGCGGGTTGCATCCTCTCCTCGTCATTGCCGCGGCAGTGCTGATCTATTCAGCCACATCTCTTTTATCAGGCAGCGGCTTTCTCGCGGTCTATATCGCTGGGGTCGTGCTGGGAAACAGGCCCCTTCGCGCCTCGGCCACAATTATCACCGTCAATGATGCCGCAACCTGGCTGGCACAAATTGTCATGTTTCTGGTCCTCGGCCTTCTGGTCAATCCAAGTTCGTTGCTTACCTATGCGTTACCCGCCGCTGGGGTGGCCTTGTTCTTGCTACTGGTTGCACGGCCCGCCGCGGTTTGGCTGTGCCTGACGCCCTTTGGATTCTCGCCTCAGGAAAAGGTCTTTACTGCATGGGTAGGCTTGCGCGGCGCGGTCAGTATTTTTCTAGCCGCAATTCCCACCCTTTCAGGAGTGGAATACGCAGACCTGTACTTCAACGTCGCCTTCGTTGTCGTGTTGTTATCGCTGCTTGTCCAGGGCTGGACCCTTACGTGGTCGGCGCGAAAGCTGGACTTGGCCCTGCCGCGAACCACCACGCCGGTTCATCGGTCTGAAGTTGACCTTCCTGGGCAGCTGGAGCTGGAGATGGTCGGATATCCGGTAGTGCCCGACAGCGCCATCATGAACGGTGCTCCGGTGCCACCGTGGGCTCGCCCCGCTTTTGTTGTACGTGAGCAAGCCATAGTAACCTCGGCCGAAGCTGGCACCCTTCAGGCAGGCGATTATGCCTACTACCTTTTACCGCCCAATCGCGTGACCCGACTGGATCAGTTGTTTACCGCACATTCGGAGCTATTGATCTCCAACGAGCCTTTTTTCGGTGAATTCAGCTTCAACGGGTCGGTAAAATTGAAAGACGTCAGTGCCTTTTACGGACTGCCTGTAGATTCCGACACGGCAGAGATGACTATTGCTGAACTTTTTGACCAACGCTTCGATGAAACACCCGAGATCGGCGATCACCTGCCAATTGGCGGCGCCGTTTTGGTTGTTCGCGAGATGAATGAAGATGAGGTCACGAACGTGGGACTACAGCTTGAATCCCTGTCCGGTGCGGCCATGCAGTCAGCCTTATGGCGCGGTGTTAAGGCTTTCTTCAAGGCTCCCTTTAAGCGGCGCGACAAGCGCTAGATCCCAGCTATTTTTTCCACTTGGTCGCCAAGAGCGCGAAGTGCGCCGCCGTGAAATAAAAGCGGCGCTTTGCCAACGTTGAATATCCGCCGTACACGACCAACAATGATGTCGTGATCGCCGCCGGGATAACGCGCTTCCACACAACACTCGAAATAAACCACGCAGCCGCCGATCAATGGAATTCCACCTAACCCCGCGAGCATCTTTACGCTCTTAAACTTATCGTTGCCTGTCTTTGAGAAATTGACGGCAACGGCTTCCTGATCCTCGGCAAGAACATTGACGGCGAACGAGTCTCCAACTTTGAAGTACTCATGGCAGGCCGAAGTGTCGGCAATGCTCCACAAAATCAAAGGCGGGTCGAGAGAGAGCGAATTAAACGAACTAACTGTGATCCCAACATGCGCACCGGACGCCGTCAACGTCGTCATGACGGTAACACCTGTCGCGAACTGACCTAAGGTGTCTCGAAACTGACGGCGCGCGCCCTCATCCGCCGCCGGGTCAATCCCGTCCACCCCTTCGATAATCAGATCAGCGCCTGCATCATTGCCGCGAATTTTTGATGAATCCGTCATTACCTAAATCTTATCCGTGGGTACCGCTGGACATGAATATGGCAGCATCGTCCAGAGCGCAGCAAAAAACGATAAAAGGTTTTTAAATTCCCGATATCAGTATCCACGCGATAGCTATTGGCGCCACATAGCGGCAAATGAATTGCCATCCCTTTACCCAGACAAAAGGCTGCGTCCCTTGGCTTGTTGCCTCTTGTGTCGCACGCGGCAAAATAACCCACCCTACAAACAGAGATATGGCGATACCGCCGACGGGCAACATCACGTTGGATGACGAGTAATCCATGAAATCAAATATATTCATACCGGCAATGGTGAAATCACTCCACACGCCCATCGACAGAGAACACGCGATACCAACGATGAAAATCAAGGTACCCGCGCCGATTGCCGCAGGTGCGCGACGCATTTTCCGCTCGTCAATCAGGTACGCGATTACAACCTCGAGCAACGAGACTGAAGATGTCAGCGCCGCAATCGTCAGCAGCATAAAAAACAGAACTGCAAAAACAACGCCCGCCGGCATCTGCCCAAATACGGCCGGCAATGTAATAAAGACGAGCCCGGGCCCCTCTGTAGGATCAAAACCAAAAGCAAAGACAGCCGGCAGGATGACAAGCCCGGAAATAACCGCAACGGACATATCGGCCAAAGTCACCCATATCGCCGCACGAGACAAATTCTCTTTATGCGATAGATAAGACCCGTAGGTGATCAACGCGCCCATACCTAAGGAGAGTGAGAAAAATGCCTGACCGAGTGCGTTCCCCACAACGTCCGCATTGATTTTAGAAAAATCAGGTACGAGGTAGAAGGCGAGCCCCTCCATCGCGCCGGGAAGAGTGACAGACCTAATTGCCAGGATCACAAGGATAATGAACAGCATCGGCAACAACACCGTGCAGGTCCGTTCGATCCCCTTGTGAACCCCTCCGAGCACCACGCCCATGGTGAGGGCCATGAAGACCGCGTGATAGACCAGCGGCTCTGCGGTGCTGGAAATGAACCCGCCAAACAGACCCCCAAGAGTTTCGGCGTCGGCCGTCGCGAAAAGTCCGCTCGCCGATTTAAAGATATAAGCAATCGTCCACCCCCCGACGACGCTATAGAAAGACAAGATCGCAAAGCTAGCGATCACACCTAGGAATCCCGCGGCGGGCCAGTATCCGCCTTTTAGTTTGGAGAAAGCTCCTACGGGACTACGCTCGGCAGCGCGGCCTATAGAAAACTCCGCAAGCATCACACTGACGCCGATCGTCAGAACAATCGCCAAATACACGATAAGAAAGGCCCCACCGCCGTTGTTTCCGACGGTGTAAGGGAATTTCCAGACGTTACCTAATCCCACTGCTGACCCAGTGGCTGCCAGAATAAAGCCCAGACGCGATCCCCAGTGACCTCTTTGCATAAGCAATCTCTCCCCTATTTCCCCTCGCACGGAATGCGAGCATCCAACCTGACGGCGATGACACTGCCTCAAGCAGCTACATATGTAATTGAGACTTTAGCTTGGTTCTTCCATCACGAAAAGCGACGCACGTGCGGGCAAAGAACAACGCCACACACAGTTCCCTGGCGCACGTGACAAGGCACTCCTACCGACAGGCAGAGCTTTCCTAGTGGGCCCTTTAACTCGGCAGCATTGGCTGGCGTATAGGCCGCGCCAACCCACGCCGTTCACGACATAACTAATTGATATATATGTTATTTTCATCCCGAGGGCCGATTGGCACGGATGTTGCTTCTATTTAGGCCAGAGAGCCGCATAAGCGGCCCATAAGGCCATAAGGAAACCGAACCATGTCTGTGATTGATTTTATCGCTGTCCGCCGCCGTCAAGGCGATGCCAAGTCTGAAAGCGCCCCGTCCTTTTTCTCGGAGAAGTCGCACGGCGCACCGACTGCACTGACTGCGAGTCAGTTTACCCGTCACATCACCCACATCATTGAGGATGAGATGCGCCGCTCCTTAAAGCGTCAGGTCGATATCGTCGATCCCCATGAAATGATCGATATGGCAAAGATGCTGGCCGATCTCAAAGCTCGGTATATCGGCGTTACACTCGCCATCGCATCCAACCGCAAGCCCATGACCGATTCGGAGCTCGAAGAACTCCGTGGCCTGCGCGTGCGCATTCAAGAGTTTGAGGCCGCTCACAACGAGTTGAACGAAGCCATTGCTTCCCAATTGGTTGAAGTTCGCGGAGTCATAAAAGAATAGACGATCTCTATCTTATCGCTTCCGCCCGTCAGCTGAGGTGAGATTTTTGATCCCCATACTCTAGTTTTATCAGGTGACCATACCCCCGGGGGCTCGGCTAGAAAGGCCGTCCCGGGGGCACACATGACTGCTATCAGCGTTTGACGCATATGCCCTAAGCAATCCCTAGTGCGTTTCTACTTGAGGCCAGGGGCTATGGACGGCACAATCCGCGGCCTGATTGTTGACCGCATTAGAAACGAAACTGAACAAGTCATGCCTTTGAAGATTTATCACAATCCGCGCTGTTCCAAATCACGCCAAACCTTGGCATTGCTCCAGGAGCGCGGCTTAGAGCCAGAAATTATTGAATACCTCAACACGCCGCCATCTGCCCCGGAATTGGCCGACATCGTAAAGGCGCTGGGCGTGGCCGCCCGCGACATAGTACGGA
>JAUIGX010000216.1 GCA_030432435.1 Alphaproteobacteria bacterium | reverse complement strand
GTCGGCCTCGACCCGGCTGTCCGCAACCGATATCCCCACGAGTTTTCCGGTGGGCAGCGCCAAAGAATTGCCATCGCCCGGGCCATGGTCCTGCGGCCCAAGTTCCTGATGCTTGATGAGCCGACAAGTGCGCTCGATGTATCTGTGCAGGCGCAGATTGTAGATTTACTCCGGGCTCTCCAAGAAAAGTACGACCTCGCTTATCTCTTCATTAGCCATGATCTGCGTGTGGTCCGGGCTTTAGCCGATGCTGTGATCGTGATGAAAGACGGCGTGGTCCGGGAGTCCGGCGCCGCCGCGCAGATATTCAACAACCCGCAAGATCCCTATACCCGCGCTCTTATGGCCGCCGCCTTAGACCTTGCGGTTACCCCTTCTTAACCAATGGCCGTTACGGTTATGATGAAGACGCCTAGGCGCAATGCGGGCATCCCTTGCAGGACGAGCGCACCAGGACCATAGTGTCTAGATCAAGACTAGATCACGACCGGCAAATTAGAACGAGATCATGGACGACGACGAAGATTCCAAACAGGCTGTTTATAACGTAGATGTCGACATCTCTGTCGTTCTCGGCCAGTCAAACCTGCGCGTCAATCAACTCCTAAAGCTTGGCCGCGGCGCCGTCGTGGAGTTGGAGCAAAGAACGTCCGATCCCGTGGAAATCTTCGCCAACGAAGTGCTTATCGCACGCGGCGAGGTGGTGATCACCTCCGGCGATAAAATCGGCGTCACGCTGACGGAACTGGTGAAGTCCATCTACAATAAGGCCGAATAAAGCCGCGCCGCGAGTTTTGCCGCAACCATCTCCGTTCACCGCCGTTACTGCCATACTTCTTCTCTGGAAGATCAAGCCGCAATCTTTTAAAGACTGTCGTCATAGAAGATATCGTCCATACAGTTCGCAGGCATAGGTTCGTCGTTCCTCCATGCGCATGCTCTACCACCACACTCTCCTGGCCGATGCGCGAAAAGTACGCCTCGCCCTCGGTGAGAAACGTTTGGAATTTATGGAGCAATCGATAGAGCCGTGGCGCCGGGACGACGACCTCCTGGTTCTAAACCCTGCCGGCAAAATACCGGTGCTGGTAGACGAGGACGGCATCACGGTCTGCGGCGCCAATACTATTTGCGAATATCTCGACGAAGTTTATGCCGAGCCGCCTTTACTCGGCCGCACTCCCGCCGCACGCGCTGAAGCACGGCGGCTAGCCGATTGGTTCGACAAAAATTTTCACGATGAAGTGACACGCCATCTCGCGGGCGAAAAACTTACGCGCCGCGTTAGCGAGAACGCCGCCCCGGACTCGCGCGCATTGCGAGCCGGACGCCAGAATATTCACACCCACCTTCAGTACATTGCGTGGCTGACCGAGCGGCGCAGCTGGCTCGCCGGTGACCATGTCACCATTGCCGACATCAGCGCTGCCGCCAACATATCCCTGGTAGATTATTGCGGAGACGTGCCTTGGGGCGATCACCCACTGGCCAAGGAATGGTATGTACGGTTCAAGTCGCGGCCTTGCATCAGGCCCATTCTGCGCGATGTAATCGACAACATACCGCCGGCCCGCATTTACGACGATCTCGATTTTTAGAACAGCGTCACGGCAATGCTTCTACGTTGACGTCCAGTTTCTCGATGTTGGCCCGGGCCGCATCCGCCGCCGGTGAGTCGGGCGCGAGTTGAATAGCCTTAAGCCAATCCTGGCGAGCCGCCGCCTTCTCGTTCTTCATCTGGTAAATAATGCCGCGCTCTAACAGCGCGCTGACATTGTCGGGCTCTGCTTTCAACGCACGATTGGCATCTTCCATCGCCAGCTCCGGCGCATCCACATAACGATAGGAGCTCGCGCGGAACGCTAAGGCGTCGGCGTTATCAGGGTCCGCGGCGAGGACATCATTAAGATCGTCGATCGCTTCCCAGTAGTTCCGCGCCGCAGCCAACGTTTCAGCGCGATCTATAAGAACCGCGATACGACGGCGGTCGATCAACGGCAACAAATCCAATGCCGTTGTTTGTGCGGCATAGGCTCTCTCCAACTCCCCCTCCAACAACCACGCCTGGCCTGCCTGCCCAAGAAGACCAGCGCGCACCACGCTGCTTTCCCGCGAGTCTTCCGCCATTTCCTCCAGACGCACGGCTGCTTCGCCGTACTCCTCCAGGCCTATCAATGCGACCGCCTGACAATGACGGGCCGGCTCTCCTCCTCCGAGGCCAAGCCACATGCCGGAAAATTCAAACCCGCGATCCGGCGTCTCCCGCGCCATGGTCAGACATCCGTCATAGGTCGCCCCCGGATTTTCTAAATCCGGAGCTGGCAACGGCTGAATGGTCGGCGGCGAGGTTTCTTGGCCATAAGCAGCAACCGATACGCCGGCCAGCAACACACTTAACCCGATCACAAAGAGGCGAAGTGTCATCAGACCTGCACCCGCCGGGTTAGCTCGTCCAAAACCATACAAAGCCGCTCGATATCGGCGGCCTCGGACAATCGATGATCACCGTTTTTCACAAGCAGAACATTCACATCGTGTCCTGAAATTTTCTCGGCAAGCCGCATAGACGTCTCCCACGGCACGGCCGTATCCTTTTGGCCATGTATCAATCGCACCGGGCATGAAATAGGGAGCGGGCCGCGCAACACCAAATTCTCGCGTCCATCCTCGATAAGCTGCCGACTAATAGGATAGGGCCGTTCGTCATAGTCGCTTTGCACATTCACGACACCCTTTGTCTGTAGCGCATCACGTTCCGCCGCCGAAAAACCAGGCCACATAAGGTCTTCGGTAAAATCCGGCCCGGGAGCGATTCCGATCAACCCCGCGACACGGTCAGGACGCGCCAGCGCTGCACGCATCATGACCCAGCCCCCCATGCTGGAGCCGACAAGAATCTGCGGTCCCTCGGTCAAATGATCAATGACCGCCACGGCATCTTCGGCCCACCGCGAGATGTTTCCATCTTCAAACCGGCCCGATGACGCTCCATGGCCGTACATATCGAAGCGGATGCAGGCCCGGCCAGCGCGCGCGCAGTAATCGGCAAGCGCTAAGGCTTTAGTCCCATCCCGATCAGACATCAGACCATGCAGGAACACAACGCCGGGCGCCGCACCGGCCACCTTGTTGTAGGCAAGCTTGGCGCCGTCCGAGCGTTCAAGAAATTCAGGAGATTGAGTCGCCATCGTAAATGCACGTATCTTTAGCAGCTGTGTTACAAGAATATCGGGGTGGTTCTAACATTTTCGCCCTGATCATTTCACCCCCACGTCCCTTCACCTCTGAGCAGCATGCATTCTACAACCGCGATCAAGACAAATCTGCAAGTTCTGCCGCGCCTTGTCATGGGCGGGGTCGAACGCGGCACGGTAGATATAGCCAAAGCCCTGGTTCAGGCCGGTTGGCGCGCAATTGTCGCATCGGCTGGCGGACCCATGGTTCGCGAATTGGAACGCTGCGGCGCCGAACATATTACCCTGCCTTTGGCAACCAAGAGCCCGTTTGCCATCCGCCGCAACGCTGGACTTCTCGCCGACCTTATACGTACGCAGAAAGTCGATATTGTCCATGCCCGCTCCCGCGCACCGGCCTGGAGCGCGAAACAGGCCGCCGCCACAACAGGCATCCCTCTCGTCACAACCTTTCACGGCGTATATGGCCTTGGCCCTTTCGGACTCAAAAAGTCTTACAATCGCATCATGACGGAAGGCGAAACCGTTATCGCGGTTTCCGAATTTATTCGCACCCACATCATGACCAACTACAACGTCCCCGCCGAGCGCATCCGCGTTATTCATCGCGGCGTGGACTTAAGCACATTCGACCCAGACCGTGTCCCGGCCACAAGGCTTATTCAGCTGACATCAAAATGGCGACTTCCTGAAAGTGCGCCCGTAATTATGCTGCCCGGCCGTTTTACGACTATTAAAGGTCACATTCTGCTCGTCGATGCGCTGGCCGAACTTGCCCGCCGCAAGGGAGGTGTCCTTGATGTACGGTGCTTGATGGTCGGAAAAAATCAGGGCCATACATCTTACAGCAACAGCATTCTAGAGCATGCAGCGGCCCAAGGCGTCGGAGGCAACGTTCAACTCGTTGAAGATTGCAACGACATGCCCGCCGCCTATATGGCAACAGACGTGGTTGTATCGGCGACCACCCGTCCCGAAGCCTTCGGCCGGGTCATGGCGGAAGCGCAAAGCATGGGCCGACCTGTTGTCGCGCCGTCACACGGCCCGTCGGATGAGGTTCTTATCCCCGGCGTAACCGGCTGGCTCTTCACACCGAATGACCCCATCTCTCTGGCTGATGCTTTAGACCGGGCGTTGCGGCTGAGACAAGATGAACGCATGGCCCTTGCCGACATCGCTGTCGCGCGGGTACGTGATCATTTTACCAATACCGAAATGTGCGCGAAAACATTGGCCGTATACGACGATGTCCTCACGAGGCATGGAACTGACGCCAACGATTCGCCATGACCAAGCCTCGCGTTCTTGTCATCGCCGCCGAAGGATTAAGGCGGTTTATTCCTGCGCTTAGTGCCGCCGCCGCTATCCGCTCACATCATCAAGATGCTGAAATCACCGTTCTAACAGCCCAGACGACCTCCGCCTTCGCCGAAGCATCGCCCTACTTCGACCACGTATGGACCGATGACCTGCGGGGCGGTTGGGACTTAACCCGACTATGGGCTTTACGGGCGCGGCTACGGGCGCAAAAATTTGAACGCGTTTACGACCTTGATACGTCCTCAGGGTCTACAAGAATTTTTTGGCTCATGTATGGACTCCAAGGCCTTCCCTTGCGCCGGCGGCATTTGCCCTGGTCAGGGTCCATCAAACATACGGCCCTTGCGCCCGAAACCCGCCACTGGGATGCGATGCATACGCTGGACCGCTGGGCATCACAGCTTACCGCCGCCGGTATTTCCGGGATGCTGCGGCCCGATCTGTCCTGGGTCGCGCGCAATGTGCAGTCTTTTAACGTGCCCTTTCGCATGAACGAGCCGTTTGTCCTTGTGGCCGCCGAATCCGGCCCAGGAGGACCCTGGCCCGTGTTCTTCTACGCAGATTTGGTACAGACCCTGCATGATGAAGGGCTCATACCGGTTCTCGCCGGCTTTAACGTACCCCCCGAGGTTTCTGCCGATTTAACGCGGGCGTGCGGTCCGGCCGTCAATCTCATCAATCAAGTTTCACCGGAAGACCTGGTCTTTCTGTCCTGGGCTGCAAACGCCGCCATGGGGCCTGATAGCGGCACAATGCACCTTACCGCGGCGGCGGCATGCCACTCGGTCATACTTTATGACGCGGCGTCCGACCCAGCGCTGGTTGGCCAACGCGGAGACAGCGTCGTTATCCTCAGGCGTCCCCGCCTGGAAGATATTTCGGCAGGTGAAGTCATTGCAGC
>JAUIGX010000008.1 GCA_030432435.1 Alphaproteobacteria bacterium | reverse complement strand
ACAATGGTTAAGGCTGGCGAAGCCTCTTCCTACGACTTTGCCTTCATCGACGCCGATAAAACTGGCTATAGCACCTACTATGAATACGCCCTGACCCTTGTCCGACCGGGCGGCTTGATCGCCATCGACAATGTGTTATGGAACGGTTCCGTGGTCGACTCAGCCAATCAGGAAGAGGACACGGTTGCTATTCGACGAATTAACGAAAAATTGGCCTCCGACGAGAGGGTAAGCATCAGCCTCGTCCCCATAGGCGACGGCCTCACGCTCGCCCGCAAGCGTTAAGACACCCTCCTCAGGGCGACGAGGCGTTCCCGAATATGGGGTGACGAACAACATCTCCCGTTTCAAGGCCAAGGCGGGCCACGGTGCCTGCGGGAACCTCTAATACAGCCTGAGCAAGTTCGCGCGGGCCTATCGTAAGCTCAGAGTGCGGCACGGTGCTCTCTGCTATAAACGCGACCTCACCGTCCCCGCGAATAAAGAGCATATCCAAAGAAATGAATGTGTTTCTCATCCAGAATCGCAGCCGTTGTGGGCTTTTGTAATCGAACAACATACCACGGTCCGGAGCCAAATAATTGCGGTGCATGAGGCCAATCGCGTGCTCGGAAGGTGTATCCGCCACTTCGACAAAAAAATGATAGATCGAGCCATTGCTTTCAATGGTCAACGGAGTGATCGGGAGAGTCTGGGCTTTCGCGGGGTCTAAGGGCTCGTAAGGTCTCAAGCCCTGCGCAGTGGCGCTCGCAAAAGGCTGCAGGGCCAAAACCGAAATAATCGCAAGGGTCAACGTCCACTTGGCCGTGCGCCCTGTTAATTGGGCAAGACCTTTAATCAACACGTTTGGGCATCCAGCGATTGACGCTAACAGGCTTCCCAGCATGATTCCTCATAACCTTGGGGCGAAGCACACGGCTGGCTGCCGGCACATCAGATTGCGCCTCCTTGGCCCTAGAGCGACGCCGTGAGAGGCCTTCGGCTCCATAGAACGCCACCATCGTTTCGAATGCTATCTCGGCCCCAGGGCCGGCCGCAAACGCGTCGGCATAAGGCGCATGACCGCGAATCAACTTATTGAGATAGTCCACCGAATGAGCGCCAAATTGCCGCCAAACGCTGTCAAGAATATGGCGAGGAATTTCGCTTATAGAAGACGCATCTACCAAGGGACGCCCTCGGGCAAACGCTTTAAACACCGTTGGCTCGATCGGGCCTTCATCGGCGGCGATAAAGGTAGCCGGCATGAGTTTGGCGCCGCTTTGCAAAGCACCATAGTAAGCATGTGATAAAAACATCATCCGATGCATTTTCTGAGGCTGTAGGTGTTCACCATCGTCGGTTGCGCGATCCAGCATCCAGAACGCAATTTCAAAGCAAGATTCGACAGCAGTCGGGCGCATCCCTAAGCTTCCATTCCCTAGTCTGGAATTCCAGGCAGGCGCCATATCGGCGGGCGCCCTAGATTGCGCCGAGTTTGCCGCAATTCATTACCTAATGACAATGTATCCTGTGCCCTCACCCTTCCCCTCTGAGCCTCAGCGCAGCCGACGCCATTCGATGTTTCGGCGGCTAGCAATAGCGTTCACTCTTTTCCTTCTCACAATTACATTCGCGCTGGCGGCAGCTTATGCGTCCCGCATCTGGATCGCAGAGCAAATTGCCACCCTTGTCATTGCCCGGCAAGGACTTGGACCGGCGCGCCTAAACATTTCCAGGCTCGATCTGGAGGGCCTATCGGTCGACGACATTTCCCTGGCACAGAACGCTTTGAAAATTGACCGTGTGGAGGCGCGCTATACTTGGCGTGACTTACGACAAGGTCGCTTAGAAAAATTAGAAGCTGTGGGTACCCGGGGGAATCTCACCTGGAATGAGACCGGTGTATATCTTGGAAACTTTGTCCTTTTTGATCCAGAGGCGGAAGGCTCGAGCCCAATATCTTTGCCCGAGATCGCTCACGTTCAAATTTCCAATGCCGTCATTGAGTTAAAAAGAGAGCAAGACACTCTCAGAGGCGCATTCGACATCGAGGTCATCAATACGAATGACATTTGGGACGTGAACTTGAACAGCATCTCAACAGGGTTGGGCGTAACTTTAACCGCGGATTGGCGTGGGCTTGTCCACCCAAACGACCTCCTGCGCTCATCGGGAAAGGGGTCGGCCGCCTTCGACGTTAGTGCTTCTAACGTCGCAACTGTCCTGGACGGTGTCAAAGCTACGGGTTCTCTAGATGTTGAACTTGCAAATCAAGCTCTTGAAGTTCTGATTTCCCGGCCGATTCACATCGAAGCGGAGTCGCTACCGGCCAGTTTGCGTGAACTTTTGCCGGCGACTGCCGGTGCAATTTCGGACGGCAATTTAACTGTCGATATTGTTGGGGGGGAGCGAGGCGCTTTTTTTATCCAAAGACATGAATATACCTCGGAGGGGCGCGCAGACATACAAGGCACTGCGACGCTTGGACCAACGCGACTTTCACTTGCACTACGGGGAAACGCAACGATCGATGATAGCGGCAGTGTGCAAAGGTTTACCATTGATACTGCGACGACCGAGGTTTTCGACTTCCCGCTCGACAAGGCGCTCATTGATGCCAAGCTGCAATTGGCCAATATAGTCGGCCCGACTTTCGACTCCTTAAGCCATGCAAATTTGATCTTCACCGTACGCAATTTCACCATTGGCGATGCCCGCGCCAAACAATTTTCGGGCAATCTTACTTCCGACATCCAGCTTGAGAATGATCGTCTCAATTTTCATGCGCTCGCCGGGCAGCTACAAGTCCGGGAGGCGATCATGGGACAAACGATGTCGTTGCCAAAGACAACGACCCTACGTCTTCTGCCAAATTCCCGGAGCACACCGCAGACAGCCTCTTTTCCGCTGGGAGATCAGGATCCATCAAATTTGGAATTCGATGTTAGCGCCGCGATTTCCAACATCGCCGCCGACTTCAAGGCGGCGGATGATACCCACTCAATCCATCTAGACATTCCACAGGTCCGAGCAAACGGGTCTGTTCCCCTCGGAGAGGGCCACCCACAAATCAGACTCAGTATTGCAGGCGGAGAAGCCAGTCACGAATTGGGAAAGCTGGATAAAATTGGGATCGACCTCCTCTTCAACGACGCTGCCATCAGCGGTGCGGCCGACCTAAGACTGGTTAAGGCTGGTGATATCGATCTGCAAAGTTCCGCCCAACAACTTGATCTGCGAGCGATTTCAACTTTTCAAGTGGGCTCAGGAAGAGTCTCGGCAACCGGCGGATTGCAGGCCCGCAACAAAACCAAATTTGCCGACTTTGCCATCCAAGCCGCGGTAGATGGGTCGAATGGTCAGGCAAAATTTGGTATTGCAAACGCGCGCCTGGGTTCGGGAGGCGCCATCGACACAGCCATGCTATCCGCTTTCCTCCCCGTCACAGACCTGGGCGGAACACTCGACATCGGCGCGGAATTCAAATGGAACGAAGATAGCTCCACCCACTCAGGCAAGCTACGGCTCGAGAACGCACTGCTCGCCTCTTCGCTAGGGGCGGTCTCAGGTCTATCAACGACTGTAAGCTTGGAGTCTCTCTGGCCGCCACGCTCTTTAGAGCCACACCACATTAAAGCGGACAATATTACCGTCGGCATCCCTCTCACCAACTTTGAGGCAGAAATTACCTGGCCCGGCAACAAGACTGCCCACATTGAGAAAGTTAAGGTGGGCGTAGCCGAGGGTGTCGTCAGTGCGATGAATGTAGTTGTCCCGCTGGATAGCCTCACGGGTAGCTTCACCCTGGATGTGAATGCGATCGATGTATCTAATTTAACGGCAATGGCCGATATAGATGGCCTAACCGTCAATGGTCTACTCTCCGGCACGATCCCCATACAGTTTTCCCCGGATGAAATAAGACTCAGCGGTGGAAAATTATCATCTATTGCGCCCGGCTATGTACAATATCGGCCCGCACAACCGCCCCCTGGCTTTGAAAGTGCCGGCGGTGGGAACTTGCTTTTACAAGCGTTAGACAATTTCAGATACGACAGCCTAGCCGTTACAGCAAATGGGGACGCACTGGGTGAACTCGACTTTTCCCTGGCTTTTCAAGGTCGCAATCCGGCGCTTTATGACGGCTATCCTATTGCTTTTAATCTAACCCTTAATGGCCAATTTTTAGAAATGATCACACAGGGGCTTGCTGGCTATCGCATTCCCGACACCCTGCAGCGCGGTTTGGGGCGGAAGTAAGATCAACCTGCGCAACACCGCCATATCGGTGCCGCGATTGATGATGATTCTACCTTGCGAAACTGCCATTGGCATGCTTTTCAAGTTAGGGCAGACTTATCGAATGTTCCGACCAGACTGAACAAGTAGGAGGATATGGTGTCAGCGCCCAATTGGCGGCAAACTTTAACTTGCGGCTTAAAAAGCAGTACAGCAGTTCTTGCCATCGCTGTTTTGGTTTCCTCCTGTACACCGACCGTTAGGCTTGAGGTGCCGGATAAGCCCATTGTTATAAACCTAAACGTAAAAATCGAGCAGGAAGTACGCATAAAGCTCGAAAAAGGCGTTGAGGAAGTGGTGGAAAATAATCCCGATATATTTTAGTCGGACGTGAGGGTGAGAGAGGATATATGAATATGCGATCGAATTTCACACGCCGGATTGTTCTACAGCGCGCCGGATTGATTGCTCTTGCGGCACTATTCGGCTTGATGTTCGTGGTAACGCCGAGCGTAGCAAACGATTTAGATGATGCGCGCAATGCCGGCGTAATCGGCGAACGGCCAGACGGGTTAGTTGGCGCAGTCGGCAGCAGCGTACCGGCTAATATTCTCTCGCTGATCGAGAGCGTCAATAAAGCGCGCCTAGAAAGCTATCGCGCTCTTGCCGAAAAAGAAGGCACGCGCGTGGAGGCCGTCCAGGCGGTCGCGGGTCAGCGTCAAATTGAAAAAGCGGTTCAAAATGGGTGGTATGTAATGGATGCGGGCGGGTCTTGGCGCAAAAGGTGATGCACACGTCTAACGGCTTAAGCCAATACCAGTCATAGCTTGTGCCATGCCCATTAAGGCTTGATTGAATTCGTAAACAGCAACATTTCGCTCAGCTTCAGCCGCTAGGGGAAGAGTCGCACGAGCTGCTGTGGCGGCCTGTGCGTGCATAATAGCAGTACCCACCTCACGAGAGACGAGCACTCCCCCAAAACTAACAACACGATCCTGGAAAGGCCCGTAGGACCCGGCTTTGCGCCGAGTGTCGAATTCTTGGCCATCATCATAAAATCGGGGGGTCTGATCTCGAGCCGGTGCAGCGAAGGCTTCAGATACTGGTTCGACGTTTTTTTGGACCGTAGCCAAAGGCAATCGTTGCGCGACCCGATTGGCCCCGCTCGCAATCCCTGCATTGGCAACATGAGCCGTGCTCATAACGACGGCGTCCTTAGATTAAAGGCGAGTTTTTTTATGACTCTTTACACATCAGATATAGGCTCTGCTGACTATGAGAGTCAAATTTCTCGACGCTTTCAATATCGAAGTAACCTCTAAATTATTAAACGATTTCAAGTATTAACGAGTTATTAAGAACACCACACCATCACCTGATTTTCGAATCCAACTCTTCCGGGCGGTGGGAGCCCAAAACGAGCACTATCTTCATGTATTCAGCGCCAGAGCGACCACCGACCACAAGTACAGAGTTACAAATAATCCAAGCAGGGCCGCAGCTTCCCTAAAAAATATCTTGGCCGACATCCTAAGCTCCTCTCGTTGTTCCCTATATGTTCACATTTCAAAATAGAACAAATAAAGAACAAATTGTCAAGCCCATCGACAACCTCTAGGACAAACGCTCCTTTTTGACGGCAAACCGCCACGAACATGATGTCAGCGCCCACTCCTTTCACTCCGACAAAGCACTCCGTTGCAAGCCATCGTTTCTGCGTTGCGCCTATGATGGAGTACACGGACCGTCATTGCCGATATCTGCTGCGACTACTCTCCAAGCACTCACTGCTCTACACGGAAATGGTTACAGCACCAGCTCTCGCCCGGGGAAAATCTGCGCATCGATTTCTAGACTTCGACGAGACAGAGCATCCAATAGCCTTGCAGCTGGGCGGAAGCGATCCTCAGGAACTCGCGAACGCGGTCCAAATGGCCGAAGCCTGGGGGTACGATGAAATAAATCTAAACGTCGGCTGCCCGAGCAATCGCGTGACATCTGGTCGTTTCGGCGCCTGTTTGATGGCGGAGCCCGATCTCGTGGCCGAGTGCGTTAAAGCGATGTCCAATGTTTCCGCACGGCCGATCACAGTTAAAACCCGCATCGGCATTGATAACTTAGATGAAGACCGTCATTTGGATTTGTTCATCGATACGGTCGCCGCTGCAGGCTGCCAAACCTTCGTTATTCATGCGCGCAAAGCATGGCTACAAGGTCTAAGCCCAAAGGAGAATCGTGAGATCCCCCCGCTAAACTATGACCGGGTCTTCAGATTGAAAAACAGCTTTCCGAACCTCAAAATTATTTTGAACGGCGGATTGCAAACGCTAGACGCGGCGCAGCACGCTCTGTCGCACGTTCGCGGCCTGCCGATCGATGGCGTTATGCTCGGACGATCAGTCTACAATACCCCCTTCATGCTGGCTGAAGTAGACCGTCTCTTCTTCGCAGATCAGCGCGCGATCCCAACACGTGCAGAAATCGTGGAAAGGTATGTCTCGTATGCGGAAGGCATGATTCGCCTAAGCGTTCGGCCTCATCATATTTTCCGTCATTTATCGGGCCTATATCATGGATGCGCTGGGGCGCGTTCATGGCGTCAAACACTATCCAAAGTCGGACAGAATGGTGACACGCCACGCGAGCTCATTAGCCTAGCCCAAACGCTTGATAGAGATACTACCCTAGCAGCGTAACACCCGGCATCAACCCTTGGTCGTGCAATGCTCACGCCTACATTTATCGATTGGTCCACTGCAAATAGATGATAAATTACTGATGCTTGATCACTGTTGTAAGAGCAATGAGGACGTTCGTTGATCAATTCGACCTAAGTCTTGAGAGTTTACTTTAGAAGAACAGCAAAAGAACTCGGCAAGAGGAATACGCTGGCGAATGCGTGATCGCCGGCACACCTGGGGGAAAGCCTAAACGATGGCAAAGCAAGACACTCCGCGATACGCGGTCTACTTCGCACCAGAGCCGAATAGCGACTTGGACGTTTTGGGAACGTCATGGTTGGGACGCGATATGGATGGCACACGGCCCCACGGCCAAGCTCTGGTCTCAAGAGTCTCCGAGCACAGAATGACCGAGTTGACCGAAAACCCGCGACGCTATGGTTTCCATGGCACGTTAAAGCCACCATTTGAGCTCAATCCGACGACATCACTAGAATCTTTGCTCCGAACGGCACGAATTTTTGCCTGCGGATTGGCGCCCGTAGAAATACCGCCACTAGAACTTGCCGTTATCGGCAAATTCATCGCACTCACTCCGGTGAGTCAATCAGCCGCATTGGAAAAGCTCTCGGCAGCATGTGTGCGCGCCTTCGAAGCTTTTCGGGTGCCTTTAACTGACAAACAGATCGCGGCTTATCGGCAAAATAAATTAACGGTGCACCAAGAACAAATGCTGGAACACTGGGGATATCCGTACGTCATGGAAGAATTCCAATTTCATATGTCGCTGACTGATCGGATTGATGACCCTGACGAGCGGAATGCCGTATTTTCGGCGCTCGAAAAACTAGCACAGCCCGTCATAGGCAAGCCAATATCCGCACGTCATTTGACCGTATTTGGGCAGAGCGGGCCAAATGAGCCGATGGTGGCCATTGAACGCATCCCATTTGGGCGTACCAAGTAAGGCGTGTCTCTCGCCCCCTTGCAACCAATCAATAGTGTCTATGACCTCATCAACCATTGTGAATTTAGTAAGCCGAAGTCTACGGAAGTTCACGCGCCCCGCGCAAAAATATGCACTCAGAGTCTTTCGGCGCGCATTTAGAAAAAAGCGCAATGCCGAGCACAGAACAACACAAAAGCGGGCTTATTGGGATGACATCGCAAGTCTGACACTCAGCAATCTCGTTCATGAAACCGAAACGCAGGCGAGCGGTAGGGTACAAGTTATCGCCCTGACCGATTTCAGAGCCTCAATCGGAGACTTATGGGATAAATATAAGGACCGTATTATCTTAATCGCCGATTCAACGATTGGTAGGATGATCGGACGTGGCAACACCTATATTCCACAAGGCGACGATACGTGGATACTTCTTATGCCCGCATTACCTGAAACCCGCGCGCAGGAATTAACAGACTCTATTGCCGCAGCGATCGGTGACAAACTCATGGGAGCTAAATTCGCGCCCCATGAAGCTCCCTTTCCCGCCACTGCCAAACTGGATTTGAGAACAGCGATCAATCCTGACGGCAGTATCAACATCGAAGCGCTGAAGACGCAAGTCGCTAAAGCACGCAACAGCCAGGGCGTGCCGATAGTTACGATGCCGGGAAAAACTACGTATCCCACTCCTAGGCCTTCACAGCAACGGCCATCGACACGGACCACGCAGACATCGTCATCCCGACTCACCCCTATGCTCATGCCAGCTTGGAGTTCAGATACAGAGTGCATAGATAGTTTCTTTTTCCGAGCATTTACTGACCAATACATCAACGTATTTCACGACACAACAGCGCCCATGCAGAGCACGGAAGCGCTGGACATGATTCGCACCGCGTCGTCCATTTTTCACGAAATACTTAATGCCGGATTGAGAGTAAAATTGACTGTTCCCGTCCCATTTTCCGTATTGCAGGGGGACGCTCGATCCCACGTCCAGCGTTTAATTTCTAAACTTCCTCAACGCGAGCGATTGCTTCAGCTTCGCCTTGAGATCGTGCAAATCCCGAATTCTGTTGGAGCAGAGTCTCTCGTTAGCATTAGGGAAACATTCCGCCCCTTTGTGCGAGACATTGCTTTTTCGACCGACCCCATGTCCCCTCATGAACAACTCTTGGCCCTTGATCACATCATGGTGGGAGGTGAGTTGTTGCCGGACTTAGGTCTAGACGACGAAGGGCTATTTCAGGCCTTGCTTCACTTTCGGCATCGTGCGGGGCGGCGCGGGACTTATTTGCTCGGCCTGCACAGCCGGGCACAAATTGGCGCCGCACTTAGAGCGGGTATCCATGAGATCGGAGGACGCGGACTTGCTGATGGGCACCGACGCCTCCCCGAGAGGCTTACTATATTGCGCCGAGATGAGATTTTGTCACATTAAAAAACTGCAGGAGTATTTAAAAAATAATCGCGAGCGTTGCTAAAGGTTTTGAGTAGGCCTAAGTCATGTCGGTAGAGTTTATTGTAGGTTCTGTAGCGAAACCAACCCATGGAGGCTTTCATGTTTCCTAGTGCCATATACAAAAGCAGAAATAACTCTGCCGCTTGCATTGTAGCTCTCATAGCTACGTTGATGGGTGGCGTGTGTATCGGTGAGGCCACGGCCGCCGACCGCCTGCATTTTAGCGATCTACAAGGAATTCATGATTGGCGCAAAAAAAGTAATGCTGCGGTCTTTGTTCAAGACAAAGAGTTGCAGTGGTATGAAGCCCTGCTGGATGCAGCGTGCATGAAATACGTCTCGTCGGGAGAAGTAAGATTTATTACCGAGGCGGGGGGAGACGACGAGCCCAAGCGTGTGAGCAAGATCATTGTGGGACAGCGTATCTGCAACGTGACCTCGCTAACCCCGACCGAAAGTCCGGACTCTAAAAATCCTTAGACCCCATCGGAATATTTAGAAATTTTGCAATTGCATCGGCTGCGCGCGCCGACGCCGGGCTTGGCTGCTGATCAAATGTATCTTTAAATTTCTCTTCCTGGATCGGTCTATATTTAGCGTGATCGCTCTCAGCGTTTCGTAGGCAGGTGTCCAAATCCGCCACGCGATCTATAACCGGGCCAAAGTTCCAAAAAGTGTAGTTCGGATCTCCATGCCACTTTGCCCGATGTGAATTGAGCAAAACGCAAGGCCTAGGCCGCACGAGAAATTCATATATTTGGCTGCTCGCATCACCAATATATATATCAGCCGCCAAGGTGTAGGTCATATCAAGACTAGCAGCGCTTCCCGTATCAACATGAATGTGGGGACAATTAAAATATTTTTGGGGAAGATCACGACGCAGTCGCACTGCAAACCATTCAGATGAAATATGGATGCGGCGAAGAAATAGCATGACGTGTGGCGCAAAAATGAGATTGTAGTCTTTGCTATTGTAAAAATACTCTAATACTTCCAACCCCATTGAGTACCAGGATGATAAGTGTGGTTCTGGATGGGGGTTGTATAAAACAACCGGCTTGTCGTCGGAAAACAATCGAGGACGCTCGGCGGAAGAAATTTTGACCGCGTCAAACTTCGGGTATCCCACCACCGAGATTTGTTCATTGCGCAGATACCCAAGATCAAGATAGCGATCGCGTTGTTTCGCGCCGGGTAATAATACTAAGTCATTTCCTGCAAACGACGGCTGAAAACCAATCGACCGATCTCCCCCACCATGATCGATCCGTATAATTTTAAGGTGCTCAAGCCCCTTCATTTTTTTTAGAAATAGGCTGGTGCCTTCGGTAACGATAAGCGCGTCGAATGCCTTGAAGATAGATCTGTTACTATAAAGATGGTCGATCCGGCTGAACGGCAAAACCGTATCGGCGATTTTCGCAAACGGCTTATGCCAAGCTGGAATCTTGAGCTTAACAAACGAAACTCGGGGCTCGGGATTCGCACCAGATGCTTCACGAACAATATCCAACAAGGAATCCGAAGTCGCCAGAATCGTAATCTCTGCGCTAGGATACCTTCTCAGAAGCTGAGGAATTACCGCGGCGCTGTGACGAACCTGATGGCCTGCTTCATGATTGTATAAAAAAGCGATGCGGCGAGGTTTTGATGTTTCGCCGACCTCCCCCAACTGGCAAGATGACGTAGTCGATAAATCAGCCGCGATGTTCACAGTTGCGCCGGCGCAATGGCACCGCTCCTCTGTTTCAGAACGGTATCTGCAATAAGGATATGTTCAGGCCTGTCGACATCCATCGCCGCCAAAGGGTCGTCCAGTACAACAGCTTGCACATTCAATTTCATTGAACGAGACACCGCGCCAAAGGCCGCGCGTAAATCAAGCCGGCCAAGTAACGCTTTAAACAATGTAGTGTAACCAAAATAGGATATTAATTGCCAAGGCCGTTTGCGGCGCCCCTCGACATCTTGCCATATTTCAGCGGCCTTTGAGGCTCTTCCAGACATAAGCGCAAATAGATTACAGCCGCTGTAGCCATTACCTTTTAGCCGAATAAAGGTTCGGCGCGCATCTGGAAATGCGGTGCGAATATCATGCTCCGTAGCCAGACCGACAGCGACGTCTGCCGCAGTTAACTCTAGTGTTGCGCGACAAAACTGCTCCAACGTCGGGATCGTAAGCAGCGGACTATCGGCCGTTGTCACGAGGACTCGGCCCTCTGAAGATATTGACGCCAGTGCCGCCAAAACACTAGACGCCGGGCTCCCGGCCCCTTCCAGGAACCTCACCCGGCCATGAGTATCATTTTTCGATACCCAATCACGAATAGATGAATGTTCGGCTATTTCTCGCACACGGTTTGCAACAACTGCAATCTCACCTACGCTTTGAGCAGAAATGAGCGTGTCGAGAACATGCAAAATCATCGGCCGCCCGTAGATACTTAACAGTGCCTTCCGCTTAGAAGGAGCCATTTGAGCTAGAGAGTCGGAGGGTCGATCCCCTGCCAGCAAAATGACGGAAAAAGCATCTTTCCCGCCGGTGCCACCACCAGTCACCTCAGTCACGGCGATAGACGCCCGATGTTCTAGAATGCCCCATGTTTTCCAATCACCTTGCCGACATCTTCTCCCATTATGATGGCATACCGCACATCAAATTCTTTTTTCAAGGTCGCCATTGCCTCATCTCGAAGGGCCGGCCACTGTTCTTTAGGAATTGCTAGGACACCGTCATCATCAGCGTAGATATAGTCGCCATTGTTAACTGTGACCCCTCCGATCTTAACCGGACGATTCATCGCGTGCACGGTGCCTTCGTACTTTATATCATCACAGTATATTCCGCGGGCAAATACGGAAAACTCCAAACTATTTAACTCAGCCGAGTCTCTCGTATAGCTATCAACAACAGCTCCAATCGCCCCAGAGCGAATGGCAATATTCGCGTTGAGATCTCCAAAATACGCCGTATTTTTCACCTCGTTTTGCACCACGATAACATCGCCTGGCCGAATGAAGTTATAGGTCCCAAGCGCCGTATAGATGCCGTTCCAGTCATCACCCTTACGCAGCTTTCGTAACTCTAAGGTTTTAGCCACTCCTAACACTGACCGCCCGCTCACCCGCCTAAATCCCGGCGGAAAAAGGGTCTTAATACCCTTCTCTTTGCAAATATCAGCCAGTAGAGATGAACAGAGATGTGGACGGATAGCATCGAGCTGAGCGTTGTGAACCGCGCGATAACCCGCGCAAATCCGCTCCGCAAGAGCGAGATCGTCCGGCCAATTCACGTCTATTGCTTCCTCATCGGTCAGTTCGAAATAGAGAACGCTATCTCCGAACCGCCTCTTTGGCTTGGACTTTCCTTTGCTCTTCTTCACCATATAGAGGCCCATGGACTCAATTATAGTGTCCGGTAAATCAACCGAATTCGGTATCCGGCCCTCTCCATAAGCCGGACGGCCTCTCTCCCAGGTATATTGCTTGCGTTTCTGAACAGCGACAAGTGAGTCGGATTTGGGACTGGCCTTAAGCGCCCGAATGGCTCGACCGACCGTTTCCCCCGTTATGAACGGGCTTGTGCAGAGGCATTGAATGTAGATGTCAGCATTTACCCGTGCGCATTCGTTTGCGAACAACTCATGACCGTCCGTTTTATTAGATGCAAGTTGCTGGTCACGC
This sequence comes from Alphaproteobacteria bacterium, assembly GCA_030432435.1. Taxonomy (GTDB): domain Bacteria; phylum Pseudomonadota; class Alphaproteobacteria; order Rhodospirillales; family Rhodospirillaceae; genus UBA11612. The sequence continues at coordinate 18,779 of JAUIGX010000008.1, read as the reverse complement.
TTCAGAACCTTGACCGGGAGGTCCGATACCAACTCAACGAGCCGATCAGATTCTGTGTCCAGATATACTGTATCAATTTCCGGGCACTCCAGAAGCTGCAACAGTTTGCGCTTAAACAGATGGTCGCCGTCGAGAATGGCCGTATTTTTATTGCGAATACGGCTGCTTTCGCCTTTAGCCGGCACAAATGCTACAACGCGCATTGCGTCCATCTCCTCATGCTTGAATAGGCCGGGCTTACCCCCGGACCACCTTAACCTATTGACCAGCAGTTAATAAAATGTTCTGGCAGAAGCACTCGTTGTAGCGAAAAAAGCCAGGCGGCACAGGGATTGCCTCCCCCACGCGGGCGAACCTCTATCAAGGGCTCATTAACCATTATGAACATGCAAAATCCTCCAGCCAGCAAGCCTCAGGTGACCTATTTGGCAGACTACACCGCGCCGCCCTATCGCATAGAATCTGTCGATTTAACGTTCACTCTAGACCCGACGCGAACCATCGTTCGCGCTCAGTTAAAAATCGAACGGGCCGCGGAAGTTGCCGCCGCCACACCTCTCGCACTGAACGGTGAAAACCTAAAGCTGATCAGTGTTGCCCTTGATGGCCAGTTGCTCACTGCCAGCGACTACGAGTTGTCGGACAAAGCACTTACTATTCCCGCGCCGCCCGCCAGCTTTACTTTAGTTACCGAAGTCGAAATATCACCCGAAAGTAACAAGGCCCTTGAAGGACTATACCGCTCAAGCGAAGTGTACTGCACACAATGCGAGCCTGAAGGGTTCCGCCGCATCACGTTTTTTCTCGACCGCCCGGATGTCATGGCGACCTATCGCACCACAATTGTCGCACCCAAGGCCGAATGCCCCGTTCTACTTTCAAATGGAAATCCTGAGGAGCACGGTGACTCAGAAGACGGGTTACATTTTGCCACATGGCACGACCCCTTTCCGAAACCGTCCTACCTCTTCGCACTCGTCGCCGGCGATTTAGCACACATAGCAGACACATTTAAAACCATGTCGGGTCGAGACATCCAACTCTGCATTTACGTAGAGAAAGGAAACGAGAACCGCGCTCAGTATGCAATGGAAGCGCTTAAGCGAGCTATGAGGTGGGATGAGACCACATATGGTCGGGAATACGATCTCGATATTTTCAATATCGTCGCAGTGAGCGACTTCAACATGGGCGCGATGGAAAACAAAGGACTGAATATTTTCAACGACCGCTTCATCCTCGCCGACCCTGAAACCGCGACAGACATGGATTACTATCTCATCGAATCAATTATTGCTCATGAGTATTTCCACAACTGGAGCGGCAATCGCGTAACCTGTCGCGATTGGTTCCAGCTGAGCCTGAAAGAAGGCTTAACCGTCTTTCGCGACCAGGAATTTACTGCAGACGTACGAAACCGTGCCAACAAACGCATAGACGATGTCGATCTGTTGCGTGTCTCACAGTTCAGGGAAGATGCGGGACCACTCGCTCATCCGATTCGTCCGGATCGCTACATAGAAATCAACAACTTCTACACGGCAACCATTTATCAAAAAGGCGCCGAAGTTATCCGCATGATGCAAACGGTTATCGGTAAAGATAATTTTCGCAAAGGAATGGATATTTACTTCTCTCGGCACGATGGCCAAGCGGCCACCTGTGACGATTTTGTCTCGGCAATGGAAGACGCTTCGGGGATTGACCTTACGCAATTCAAGCTATGGTACAGCCAAGCTGGCACGCCCCATATCAAGGCAGAAGGTGTCGTCGATACCGCCGCGAAGACCTACACACTCACGGTCCATCAAAGTTGCGCGCCGACACCGGACCAACCGACGAAAGAACCGTTCCACATCCCCCTGGCTATCGGCTTGATTGACGAAACGGGCGAGGAAATCCCGCTTCAGGTGAAAAACACGAGTACAGCCCAGCCGGTTAAAACCGCCATTCTCGATTTAAAAGAAGCAAGACATGAATTTGTCTTTGAGAATATAGATTCCCAAACACCACGGCTGTCTATCAACAGAAACTTCTCAGCTCCCGTAACGCTCTCCGTAAATCAAACGGCCGCTGATCAAGCGTTTATCGTGGCTCATGACGCAGATCCATTTAACCGGTGGGCGGTGGCTCAGGAATACTCAACCAATGTCATTTTGGGGGTGTTGGGCCAAATATCCGCAGGAAAGCCTCTTGGTATTGACTCCACCTTCTTGGATGCGATCAGCGCGGTCATCAATGACAGCAGTCTCGAGAACGCATTCAAAGCATCTCTATTGGGACTGCCTACCGAAGATTACATCTCGACACGCATGGACCAAGAAGATCCCATAAATCTTCACGAAGCCCGTAAATTTACGCGCAAAGCCATCGCCGTAGAGCACAATACTCTTTTCCAAGGCCTTTACGACGGCCTGAGAGACAACGCACCTTACGTACCAGATGCTGCGGGCATGGGTCTTCGCATGCTCAAGCGCGTGGCACTAGGCTATTTGGCGGCGCAGGAAAAGATCGAGATTACAGAACTTGTTAAAGCCCTGTTCGATAGAGCAGATAACATGACCGAAAGAATGGATGCGCTGAACATCTTAAATGCTAGTGACACCCCTCAGCGATCAGAAGCCCTTCAGCAACTATACGATCGATTCAAGAACGAGCATCTTGTCATCAATAAGTGGTTTTCGGTTCAGGCATGCGCTCCCCTGCCCGGAGCTTTAAACACAGTCAAGAAGCTGCTCGCTCATCCCGCGTTCGATCTCAAAAACCCTAATAAAGCGCGCGCCGTTATCGGAGCCTTCGCGAACTTGAACCCGGTTAACTTTCACGCCGTAGACGGCTCTGGTTACAGTTTTCTAGCCGATCAGGTGCTAGAAATTGATACCTTCAACCCGCTAATGGCCGCACGGCTAGTGGCTCCATTTGGACGCTGGAAAAGATTTGAAGCAATCCGCCAAGCCCAAATCAAATCTCAGCTTGAGAGAATCGTGAGCACACCCAAGCTATCGAAAGATGTTTATGAAATGGCCCGGAAAAGCTTGGACGGGTGACAATTAGACTTCGGACCTGGACACAACACTATAACGCTTGGCCAGAGCAGGAACATATGACGGTGTGATTGACCTCACACTTACGCCAGCCCGCTCTGCTTGCCCAATAATGTCTTCCATGTCGTTGCAGTAGCTCCAAAATTCCTCCTCGTAATTTCGGGTCCAGAAACCTGGATGGATACGGTGTGTCACCGACATTTTGCCCATGTAGTCTTCTTCATGAGCATGAGTCCAAGGCCTTGTGGCCATCCGAAATGACATTCCATCGCATCCGTAAACTTCAATCTCCTTGGATATGGAGAAAAGTACGGGCAGAACAAGCATCGTAAAAATATTAGCCGTCGATGCGGTTATAAACTCCTTCGTCACATCAATATTGAAATTTGGTCGGCGGTCATTGCCGATCCCAATAATGCGGTCGCGAACAGTTGGCGAAACTATGTGCCTAAAATATGGGACGTAACCAAGTTGAGTGACTAAAATTCGCCCTGGCTCGTTCATCGCCTTTGCAAGGTGCTCTCGGAACTGCCCGGCATAAAGAGACGGCCCACAATGCTGTACCGGATCGCCGCAAAACAATATATCCGGCTTCAAATGCTCTAGAGCCGCAGGATCGGTAATCGTCGAGTTGCAAACGGCCCTGAGTCCCGAACCCGGGTCTTGACCAGATTCGATGACGGACTGAAGAGACGGCCCATTACCGAATGCGCTGATCGGGCGCCCTTTCCACTTCACAATATGGTCCGTGAAATTTTTGTACGATTGAGTGGCCAGGAGTTCCAATTCAGATTGCGCAAAGAACTGATACACAAATCTGATAACAACGAGAGTTTCCTGGTGAACCGCGAAAGGATCTGCCCATATGAGTTCAGCTCCCGTTTGTTCTGCTATCTTCTTCGCTGCAGCAACAACATGCTCGCGGCTAACATCCCAGACGATAATGCCCTTGAGGTTCTGACCATATCTTGAAATGTGCGGACTAAAATCTAGGTCCGGCGCTTTAAGAAAAACGACCTTTTGCTCGTAAAGCGGCGCATATTCGGAAATAGCCGGATCGAAATCGCGGCTAAGATAGGCCTTTGCCATAGAGAGAATTTGCGTGGAGTCCAATAACGCAAAATCTTCGCCCGCGTAGGGAAAAATAAGCGTCCCGAGTTTATCGATCGCCGGCAGAAAGTGCCAAATACTCCTAAATAGCTGATCTAACAGCTGACCACGGTCGGGCAAGGGCGGAAAAAATAGAACATTGGACATGTGTCAGGTATCGCACCAAACCGGTCATCAAGACGCCTTTAAGGCGGTAAAGACTAGTCTAGACGGTCTGCCGAATGTGAAACAATAGAGGATGTCTTCTACTAAAGCCCGACCTCAGGTAGAGTATCAGCACTTCCAATCGAAGGTATTTCGATATGGGTGTAATAGAACCAGCATTAAAACGGAGAGGACTATCTATGGGTATTCATAAGGCACGTAAGCTTCTTGGTATCAGCGCCGCGCTGATCACCTTAGCCATGCCGATGACAAATGCGTCCGCAGACATGAGCGCTACCGACGAGACTAAATTGAAAAGTGTAATCGCGGGAGACCAGCGTCAAGAGAGCAATTCGGCGCGTGATCAGTACAGACATCCGTTTGAAGTACTCAAATTTTTCGGCCTGAGCGATGATATGGCTGTGATGGAAATTTGGCCGGGTGGTGGCTGGTGGACAGAAGTTTTAGCCCCCTTCCTCTCAGAGAATGGCCGCTATGTTGCCGCGCATTTTCCAGCCGAGGGCGGGCCGGCGTACTACGGCCGCTCACTGAATTCCTTCAAGGAAATGCTTGCCGGGAGCCCGGAAAATTACGGGAAGGTTGAAGTTATATCTTTGGGCCCAGATGGAAAACTTTCAGAATCCGTGGAACCAAATTCCATGGACTTGGTTCTTACCTTCCGCAACATCCACAATTGGATGTCCGGAGATTCACAACAAGCCATGTTTGCGATGATGTTCGACACGGTGAAGCCCGGCGGGTATCTTGGCGTCGTTGAACACCGCGCCTCCACTGATGAACCGCAGGATCCGAAGGCAAAGTCGGGATACGTGCGCGAGGACTATGCGATCAATCTCGCAGAGAGCGCTGGATTTAAGCTCGTCGCAAAATCCGAAGTCAACGCAAACGCGAAAGATACGAAAGACTATGCCGGCGGCGTTTGGACCCTCCCCCCTTCACTCCGGGAAGGAGACAAGGACCGCGCCAAATACAGCGCAATCGGCGAAAGCGACCGCTTTACGCTGCTCTTTCAGAAGCCGGCGAACTAAAATTCTTCGGCTGGTGCGTTCTAAACTAACGATTGGAAAGAGCGCCCAAAGAACTTGAACGCCTACCTCGGGCGCCGGCGGTTAACTACCGTCGGCGCTCGCACGGCAGAACTGATTGTTCTGCTTCAATTGGATGCATGTTGCCTCCGCCTCTGCAACAGACGCAAACGTACCGGCCATTAGGCGGTAGAAAATGCCTTGGTCAGGGCCAAGATCAACGCGGCGGACGATAGGCTGCAACGCGCCTAACGTTTCACGGTTGGCCGCCAGAACCTCATCCCATCCGCGCAGGGCCGAAGCCTCGGACCGGAAAGAGGCAATATGAAGAACCGGGCCGGTTATCTGGGAACTCACCGCCTCTTGCTGCGTAGCGGCGGGCGCTGACGCCTTACTCGCTTGGCTAGGGGTCGCTCTCGGAGTACTGGCCGTCACGTTTTCACGCGTCGGAACGGTGCCCGTTCGAAGCATGTACTCAATAGCTTCTTGCTCCGCTTTCAGCTCGGAAGCAGTGATCAACCCGCTTTGACGAAGATCTTCAAGCTGGCCGACCATGGCCGCACCGGCAAGAACGTCTGCCGGTGGTGGCTTGGGGTTATCCCGCTGGCTCGGCACTTCAGGCAACAAGGCATTCAGAATCATTGTGCGCTCGAGCGCATGCTGCTGAGCCGTTATCGCTCGCATCTCGAAAGCTCGTTTTAATGCCGCAAGCCGCGCGACGATCGCATCTGTCCCGGGCACAGAGCGTCCCAGCCCTACGGCAGCCGGGTCATGAGTGTAGGGCAGCAGCGCACCGATGTTTGCGGCGCGGCGGCGAGAAAACTCCTGCTGCGTAATCAAATCCTCGCCTTGCAAACGCCGCAGCGTTTCAAAGCGACGAACCGTGTTTTTCTCTGCCGCCGTCAACGGAATCTGGCCCAAGGCAGGCGCCGCGTCCTGAGGAACAGGCGGCAATGCAGTCGCCGGTATAAATTCCCGTGCGGTCATTTCAGGCACGGGCGACTCAGAGGAAATAATGACGGTCTCATCGACGTCGGCTACAGGCGCACTGCCATTCTCGTAAAGCGGTTTAGGCCCGCGGCCCACCGGCCGATCAGAATGAAGCCTCGGCGGCGATGTGACGCTCCGAGGTTCTGGTTCCGGTTGCGCGGGAGGAACAGGCGCGGCGGCCAACTGCGCATCGGCAGGCGGCTCGGGTGTCGTCACCGCCTGATTCGATCCCGCCTCAGGCGGCCTGCTCGCGGGTAGTACTGATGCTGGCGGCGTACTATTGACTGGATTAGGCGGCCTGGCGGCTGGCTCTACTGGCGATACGCTCGCGCTGGAAGACGAATTTGCCAACGTGCCTAGGGGAACGCGACGAGACCCTTCGTCCGAAAACATAGCCGCTTCACTCGGCGCGACAAGCAAAGGGTCCTCTGCCGGGCTTCCCGCCATTGTCGGTGCGTTCAAGGGATCGAGTTCGGAGGACTCTATTGGGGCTGTTTGCGCTGGCCTCGGCGCATCTCCAAGGGGCAACGAAGACAGCCCGGCGCATGCGCTCAGGCTGATGCCCGCGAAAACGGTCAAGCCGACCCGCATACCCGCTGCTTTAAGACGGCGTGATGACACCATCGTCCCCGTGACTATCCCAGTGACTATCATTGCGCTTTGGGCGCCCCTTGCCCACTTTGACGGTGATCCAGATCACTTAAAAAGTGGTTAATTGCCTGTAGATTCAACCACATCTGCCGTGTCTAGGAAAGGGAGTAAACGACAGCCAGACCCGGCAAAAGACGTCACCGCGCAAGTGGAACACTGGCAAGTTGCACTATCCCTTGCCACAGCGCGTACGCAAAGGCCCCGATCGCCACAGTGATAGCACTGCGTTTCAGGACCCGAAGCAGGTCCTCGGACCCTGCCCGAGCTTTACGTAAGTACGCGAAATCAGCCTGGAGCGCCTTAACGTCGTTTGGATTATTACAATCAATCCCGAAGCGTAAAAACAGCTCATTCACCACTTCGCGCGCAATAGAGGAAGCTACGGAAGGCAACCTTTCAGAATCCTGTTTTTCAGAGTTCATGAATTCGCGCTCAATTTTGGGGCCACATTCAGGAGGCCGGAAAGAAGATATTATCTGGGCTTAATAAAGCCACTTGCGGCGTTGACCCAATCTAGGAGTCCCGGAGCCTTCTTCTCCGTCCTGGTACTCCCAAACGTACTCGTTGCAAGTCCGTAGGGGGCCAGAAGGCTCTGATAGGCCTGCACCGGCTGATTAAATTGCGTGGCACCCGCATCCATAAGGGCGCTCGCATTCGCGAGGCCCATCTGATTATTTTGAATACCAAGATTTGCAGCGTCCTGGCTAAGTGATGCCTGCTGACCGGCTAGGCCCGCCTGGGTCACCAGATTGTTCTGCATGGCGTCCACCGCGCCTAAACGCTGCTGATCCCCTCGATACGCAGCATCCACATCAAACATCTGACGTTGGTTCTGCATCGTTGTGTTGTACTGCTGTGCGGCGAGATCTTGCCCCGCGTTAAATTGCTGCGCAGCCAGAGTATTGGAGGCATTTGTCGTATCCGCTGCAAGATATCTATTCGCATCCTGCATACCCAGACTTGCCGCTGTGTCGAACCCTTGACTCCTGAGGTTCGCGGTGGTGTTCGCCAAAGTCCTCAGATAATCGTCTGACACTTGCGCATCACGGATACCATGCCGACCTCCGCCAAAGGCGCCTGCGGCCGCAGCCGCCATATTTGATCCCACGAGATTGCGCTTATAAGCACTTTGAAGGTCGGCCGCCGATGCATCGACGACATCCTTAACATAAGGATTCTGATAGGCGTCCATAAAACCGGCACCTTGCTTTGCCGCGACAGTCGGCGCGGAGACAGCCTGCACCGTTACCGGCTTCACTTCCGAGTAATGATCGGGGTAATTCTTGGCAAGTGTCGCCAAGGTATACGAGCCCTGATTTGCATAGTTCTGAAGATGGGTGTCGTTGATGTTCTGGAGATTGCCCGACAGATCACCGACCCTACCCTTCGCCTCGCCAATATCACTCTGGGCATGCCGGACACCCGTCGTCGCCGGGTTTTGTGTAAGGTTACCTTGCAAAAATCCAAGCGCCGACTGCTGTGCTGGCGTCAGGCCATCCTGAATTCCAACCGGACTAGAGATGTACGGCTTAAAAGCATCCGCGCCGACTTGAACCGCGTCTTGAACGCCTCGCGTCCACCAGGCCGGAACATCAACTGTCGATTTCGATGTCGTTTTACCGCCCTTACTCATCTGAAATATCCCTAAAAAGTGTTGTCGTATGAAAAGTCCAGTGTTTCAGGGTGCGCGCCCACCCCTTCCGGCCGGCGGCCGTGGCCCGTGTACAGCCCACCCCTCTCGCCCATCGAATGATCGGCTCTTCCATGCCCAGCACCTCGTTGAGGTCGCCGCCAACCAGCCAGAAATGAATCACCTTCATTCTGGGGTAGGTTCGAATTTCAGTCACAATCGCTGACTCCTGTCCCGGCCATAGCTGGTAGTAACCTTCAAGAATCCCGATCAAGACATCCGCTTCATCATGGGTCGCCGCCAGGATCAGGGCCGGCAGCACGTATTGACGCACGCGGAACCATTGCGGCACCGCCGATTTTACCAGGTCAGTCATACAAGGTTGCTACCGGGTCATATCGGTGGGCCGAAGATCAAGCCGCAGCGCACCGAAGCGAACGAAGGCCGGGGCCGAAAGCCCTGCCAGACGGACTGCCGCCTGACGCCCGACGGCCCGAATATCTATCTTCTCCGTCGCGTTAGAGATGCTGTATGGGCCATGGCTTTGTGCCCCGCTGTTTGGATAGAGATAAGTATCGACAGCGAGTGTTGCGCCTCCTACCAGATCTTCAAAATCAGGAATGCACCCCATAATCCGCATCAGGCGATCACCGTCTCCGATATCAATCGCCGCACTGGTAGCACTCCACGAAAGCGGAGACCCGTCATTCGAATTTCCCTTTTCCTGAAAATACAGTCGGCCAGCCGTCGATGCCGCAAGCGGATAACTCAGCGCCCCCGCATCCATCCAAGCCGTTCGGTCAAATGTTCCCGTTGACCAGACATTGTCCGCAAAATTGTAGGATACATAGCGACTGCATTCGTTGCCGTCCCGGCCGTCGGGATAGAGCCACCACACTTCGTTATGCGCTGCGATGGAAAACGCATATATTTTATCGTGCTGAACTCTCGATAGATGATCGAAAACGTCTCTGCGTACGGTGCTTGGCAAAACGTCCGGCGCGCCGCCCGCGTATCGACAGAAACCGCCCGCGTTAGACATCCAGTAGGCGGTACCGTTGACGACAACGGCAGCATTCGGACCGATAAGTCCGCATCCAGCGCCGAGATACGAAAAACTGTAGACCACATTGGGGTCGGGCACATATCTGGCTGCGTACAGCCCCTCATCTGTCCAGATCAAAATTTCCCCGCGGCTGTTTCGCATGCCGACAACGCGCGCGCCCTTTGCCAACGTGAAAAACCCGGCTTGATTGCTCGCCGTCGCGGTCCAGACTTGATTATTCTCCTGGTCCGACCACCGGACATGCAGTTGATTGAAGACGCCAGCGCTCTCCTCAACGGTTCCGCCGACCATGACAATCCGCTCAGGGGTTACGATCATCGACGTATTTTCAAGCGGAGCCCCCGGCACCTGATGAGCCGCCATCAATTGTGTAACCGTTACGTTGTCGACGCTGCCCGCAAACGAGCTGTCTCCGTGAAACTTGAGAGCACCGGACGCGGCGAAAAAGACTTCCTTCACGTGACCAGAGGCCGCAGACAAGGCACCGCCGATATTCGTGGTTCCTATTTTCGGCTGCAGCGTGCCGGCAGTGCGCGTGTACTCAAATTCGATCTGGAAGTAAGCGCTGGGGGAAAGGGAAATCTCTTGTTCCAGATCGCTGGCCGCCGCTACGGTTTTTGTTGCAACGCCTGCCGCAATAGTCCAGCCGCTGCCCTTGGTCCAATCACTATCGGCATCGAAACCGCCGTTCGTGACCAATTCGACCGCGGAAAATATCGGCGCCCATTCGTAAAGGCCCCCGCCGCGGGGACAGGCCAGGAGATTCTGCCCCCAGTTATCGAGGCTCCATGTGCGCGGGTAGTAAACCGTTGCCGACGGCAGTCCGTATCCACCGACGCTATATGCGCCGGTGCCGTAGCCTGCACCGCCCGTTCCGTCCGCCAACCCGGCGGGAAGCAGATACTCGTAATCCAGATCACCCCCGCCTGGACCAGCCGTAGACCCGGCAGGGTTCGAATGCGTAACGACATAAGTGTCCGGGTCTATGACCTCGGCAACGACGTATTCACCTTCGATTGTGATGCCGCCGACGGCAGCAGCATTTAGGAACCTGAGCCGATCTCCCTTGGTCCGGCCGTGGCCCGTATCCGCCACACTTACATCCGATGACGATGCCGTCGTTGAAAACGGGTCTGTCAACCGCCCGCGCGAAAGAACCGGAGAAATGTCGTAAAGTTCACCGTCAAAATAGGCCTGCAAATGCGTATGGGTTCCCAGGCTGGCAAGACCCAGGCCGGTATTATCTCGCCAGGCGTGCAAGCCTCGGCAAACGCCGGAGAACGGGTGTTCCGTCGCGACCTCCCACCCTCCGATTGTCTGGGCCTTGCCGCGAACAAATCGAATCTTATCCGCATCAACAAAAAACCCCTCTGCAGCGAGAGGGGTATCATCCTTGTAAACTCCCGCCATAAGCGGAATTTTTGCGTAGGGCATTTATGCCTCGGATCATAAAAAGAAGCGCCCCCGGGGTGGGAAGGCGACCATACGGATAAACAGCGTCTATGAGAGGCGCTTCACGCTTTGTGACTCTAAAAGTAAAATTAGAATTGAAGAGGTTAGACCAGTCGGCTTACTGTCAAAGAATGAACCGTGTTGCGTACTTGAATTGCGAGCTAAAAAGCCGCGACCTCGAATCCCGTCTTTTGATTGCTTCTCGTCTCTTGAGGGCGGGTATCCCCGTCGTGATTGGCCCAGTGTGGTCTCTCGTAGGAAACGCACGCGCAAAACGTAATATTCCTGGTTGTTATCTCTTCACCACGTCCAACAATGCCCAGGCCAAAGCGATGATGTGGGCGCGTGATGCCGGACACATTGTTATAGCGTCCGATGAAGAGGCGCTGCCGCTGGTAAATCCTCTGAAGAACGTTACAGCCGCCGCCGTAGAATCCTGCGACCGCTTTCTGGTGGATACAGCAGCGCATCACGATATGCTCATTGAGGCGTTCGGGTGCGCGGAAAAATTTTCCATTGCCGGGTCAGCAAGACTTGAAGCCGTGCGTTGCGCCGACATAGAACCCATGAAAGGCCCCCCGTATATCCTTTTCAACACTGGCTTTGGCGTCATAAACAGTGTTTGGGGTAATGCCGACGATGCATTGAAAATGATGAACAATAGTGCGCCGATCACGGACGAAGATGCCAAAGCTCTAATCGTGGCAGAGCAGAATACGTTCGACGCCATGAGAAACGTGCTCCGCTGGCTCGCCCCTCGACATCGTACCGTTGTGCGGCCGCACCCTTCCGAACGTGCCGCGACATGGCGCGAAACTGTTTCTGATGTTGAGGTCGTCGAAGGGTCTGCGCCGCTACCCTGGATTAAAGGTGCCCGGTTGATGGTTCATTCGAACTCAACCACCGGCCTGGAAGCGGCTTTGATAGGCACCCCGACCCTCAACCTCGATGCCAGCCCAGCTTACGGAGCGAGGTACGTCCTCGGTCAGATCAACCACACCGTTGGATCAGCGCAAACTGCTATTGAGACTATCGCTGCGTTTTTTCGCAATGAAATTGATTTGATGGGAACGAAGCCGATGGATGACATGTTCCCTCAGCACGGCACAAAGAACACTGCTGAAATGATCATCAAGGCTCTGAACGGCGCACCGCCTTTATCGGGCCCTTTTCCTTGGGCGCGTGTAGAGCGCGAGCCACAGCAAAGTGCAAAATTTAGCGCCAACCGCGAGGAAATCACGCGCAGCCCAGCAATGGCCGATGCACCGTTGGCAGCCGTTCATGAACTAGACGACAGCGTTTTTTTATTGCTAGCTACCTGACACCACAAACTATGCAGTTTTGATTTCTTACGCTAGCCACGCTCGACATCGGCGTGAAAACTAGCGAGTTCTGCCGGTTGTCTTTCGACTACAGCACCCTAGCTCCAATCACTTATGCCTCCATGTAATGATAATTATCGCCTCATTGTTTCCTGCACTAACCACCATGTCGTAGCCAACCGCTTCGCCAGCCGGTATTTCAATCGCACAGAATCCGCCAAGGGCTTGTGTTTGCAGTCCAGATCCAGGAGCACTTTGTGACAATTTTAAAATTTCTACGCTGTCGACCTTCAGAGCGACCGTAGCATTCGCTGATGTACTGATTGCCTTCAGCGACATCGACACACTAGTAATGATAACTCCACCAGTGTTTGTTCCCGCGGAAACAAGGTCTGCGCTACCGGTAGCCGAGGGCGCCGCAGATGCCACATTATCGCCGATAACGGTCACACCGGGCGCTGATCCATGACTAATGCCCATCTCTAGTTCTCCGTCACGCCGTCGCAGGTGAAATCGACGTCGATTCCGGAGACATAAACAACCACTTGGTCATCGCTGTCTCCGTTCAGCACCATGCCGGTAAATTGCAGCACGTCCTTGCCGGCCGTATCGCCGGCCGCGCTAAGACTTCGGTCGTAAATCTTCATCTCGCCGTCAGCCGGCGTCGGGTCGGTCGATGCGCTTTGCACCTGGGCGATGCGGACCGTGCGCGCCGAGGCGCTGCGGTTGCACGCCGTCACCGTAATGGTCGCGAGCACACCGCCGGCCGGTTTATAAAGTGTCTTCCAGGTTGTTGTGGTGCCTTCGAGCGCACCCAGTCTGCCTCCGCTGGTTGTCATATTTCACCTACACTGTGGCTAAAAAAAACGCGCCCGGGTTCAAACGCGGCGCGCGTATATGCAAAGTTTCGTCACCGCCGGGGCTTTGCACCTCCAGCTCGATTCCAGTGCCCGCCTGCAACGCCCCCGCCGCCCCGCCGAGATAGCGGTTGGTTGTATCCGTCGAGCTCACTTTCACCGTGCCTGCGGTACTCGAGGTTGTCGCCGCAGCAATCGCCGCATCCATCTGGCTTTTGTTGATCGCATCCTGGGCGGCCGTCCCTGCACTCACATTCGCGATCTTGCCGCCCACCTGCAGCGCCCCGGAGATACGCACCGCTCCGCTCAGATAAGTCGGCGAGCCGTTGAACACGTCGCTGCCGTCGCAATACACGGCTGCGGCGTAACCGTCCGGCAAACTCACCCCGCTCCCGCTCGCGGTTCTTATAGTCACGCTTGCACCGGCGGCATTCACCGCCACGTACATATGCTCGACACTGGGAACGATAACCTCGGCCGCCGCCGCCAACGTGCCGGTAAACTTCAGCACCCGGTTCTTGGCCTCATCGGCCGTCGAATAGTTGCTCGTCGTGAGAGTCTTGCTCCCGGTCAGGGCAATGCTCTCTACCCCGTCCATGGCTTGGTCCAGGGCGTCCAGCACTTCATTAAGCTTTGTATCGCCCCAGGTGTTGGTGTTGGTGCCAAGCTCTTGCTTGCGCAGCCTGTTTCGTGTCGTTGGAGTGTCAACCATCGCTAACTCGCCACTGCTCTATCGGTTACACGGCGCCAATCTGCGCCGTCGGAAAAGGCGGGCACCGCGCCGCCGCTCTCATTTGTGATAAAAATCATGCAGCCGTTAAAACGCGCCGCGCTCGGGAGGTCGACAATGGTGAAGCCCGGCAACCGCACCGGTTGACCGGCCTGATCCCGCAATGCTTCACCCACCCGCCGGGCCAGTTCATGCGCCCAGGCGGGTGCGCTTGCCTCAACGGCAATCATGGCGCGGCCTGTAAATCGGGCGCAGACGCCGAACCGCTGCTCCACTCACTTAAAGTATTGTCGGCTTCAATGCTGCTCGTCACCGCTTGCAGCAGCGTACTCCACACCGCGACGCGGTTGTCGTCGCCCAGGTAAGGCGCGGCTTGAATAAGCGTTGCATATAAATACGCATCGGGGTGTCGGCGCAACAGCCAGTTGGAATCAGCGTCCTCCGACAACGCCGGAAGCCGCGCGTAGTACAAAAGCTCAATTGCATACGCCGCATCCGGCACGGGGCCGAGGTGCAGATTATCGCCCGCTATTGCGAATGTACGCGGCGCGCCCGTTGCATTCGCGAAATAGCGCGCATCCACATCCTGAACCGTCGTTGCGCGCAACACGACTTTAGGACTGGTCAGAACAGTCAATCGCCGCGCCGCGCCGAAATCGTCCGGCAGCGCCACCGTCGAGGTGCCCGCCGCAGTTGCCAGGGGTGCGGCTATCACCTGTTCGCGCGTCTTCAACTCGCGGCTTAGGTACGCTTCCGCCAGCGTAATGAAGTCTGGGATAACCGCCGTCAGGTCGGTACGGTTCAGCCAAGCGGCCACCGATGCCTTCAGGTCTGCATAATTCGCAATGCTCATCAGGCCGCCTCCCCTTCAGTGTCGGTCTTGAAATTTTGAAATCCATAGCGCGGCGGGTCCGTCCAGATCGACGTCATCAAATCGGCGCGCATTTTGTCCGGTTTCTTGGCCCGGCCCACTTCGCGGCCCAGCAGATACTCCAGATGAAACCGGTCGATGCTCTCGTCGGTAAAGTCCGGCACCGGCAATCCGTCCAGCCACGACAACTCCCACAACGCGCTCGCACGCGGCACGCGAATTTGCATGCCCTGGTAGCGGAACAACCCCATAAGGTAAGCAAGGTTCGGCCGCTGATAGACGTATTCATCCAGCGCCGTCAGATCGACGCCCCAGATCCCCACCACCGGCACGTTTTCCAGCCGCGCGAGCGCCAGCATGTAAGCAATCGAGCTCTCAAGGTAGCCGGCTTCCAGGCCCGGCAAGCGCATCACGTCTTGCAACGGGTAAGCCCGGCTTCCCGGAATATCGGGATAGGCCTCGGCCATGATTTTTTCGCCGTCCAGCTCGCGCAGCCACTTTCGGTAATCCATCGACTCATGCAGCGTGTCCGGGCTCCAGGTGTTCGGCGTGTGAATCTCGAAATAGCGGTCGCCGACAAACCCTGCATCCCAGGCTAATCCCCAGGTTTCCCAATCGGGCGTTCCTACCGGCGCGTCTTCGCGCGTCGAATCACAGCGGCCGATGATGGCAACTTTTCTCATGCCGCATCTCCCGCAGCGTTCAATCTTTCCGGAACTTGAAGACGCGAAACAGAGTCTCTCTTTGCGTCCAAAGCGCTCAACGCCATGGCGTTGGTGTAAGCGCATTCGCCGACGTGAACGATGTCGCGCGACAGATCGTGGTCAATGAACACCGGAATATCGTGCTTGCGCAGCTTGCGGCAGAAGTACACATCCTCGGTGCAGAACCGCGTGTAATGCGGCGGCTGCGGCTCGAAGGCGAACAGCGGCAAATCCTCTGCCAGGGTGTCGAACACATTCATCTCGCACAGCATCAGACCAAATCCGCAGTGCCGGACCTCTTCCAGACCGGACTTGTCATCGCTCGTGTACAGCGGCCCCGTCTCCGCCGCGTTGTCCACATAAGCTGTGGGAATCGCCGCCGGTATCTTGCGCGGATAGTTCACACCCACCACCCGCTCGCCGTGTTTCAGCAGCCGCAGCAAGGCGTCCTCGGGAAATCCCATGTCGCTGTCCACCCAAAGAAGGTGCGTTGCGTTCATCTTCCAGGCTTCGGCCACGCAGCGGCTGCGCTGCTCGGGAATCATGAACCCCTTCACAGCGATAATCTCCAGCTCGCCCGCGCAGCCCTTTGCGAAGTGTTGCGCCGTCTTCGCGACCGAGACGGCCGTTGCCGCCTTCCACTCTCCGGCCGAGGGTACGCACACGGCCACCTTCAGCCAGGCTCCGCTGTCCGGAGCGCTATTATCAGCATCATTCATGGATCAGACTTTCAGTAAGAAACTGTCAGAGAGCGCCCGGCCAGGTTCGAAACAGTTTGTTGGCCGGATCATTGGCCCACTTCTTCCAGGCCTTGCGGTCGTTGGCCCAGCCTTCCCGGTAGGCCTTCGCATAAACAAAATGCGGCACCACGGCCGCGTGCCGAAACTCTCGCCCGGGCGCGAGATCGGACAGCGCCCGCGCCTGCTCTAGATACGGCTCACAGTCTTCCATCTCATGCACCAGCACCTGGCCGGAAAGATGGGACTCGTCGATAAACACCTCCGCCCGGTTGGCAAAAGCGTTCAGCAAAAGTTTTTTGGACATGGAAAATCCGCAAGGTTTCGAGGATCACAAAATGGCCGGATTTAACGGCCATGCTGACTCACGCTTAAACTCGACAAACGCCGCAACGAGGATTATAATTTCAAATATGCAATTTAACCGGGTGTCCATAGGCTCCGCGTTTCAGGCTGCCGCTCTGTCGTTCGCAGTCTGTTGGATAATGCCGACATTCGCCGCCGATCAAGGTGTCGAATCTTCTCCGGTCCCTGAAGTTCCCGCCAATGTTATCGGGGCGGCACGCGAAGCCATCACTGCGGGCGATGTCAGCGCAGCTTACAAACTTATTCGCCCGTTTGCGGAAGCCGGTCACGCCCAGGCACAGGAGTTCGTCGCGTACAGCTATGAGGTCGGCATTGAAGGCACGCTGACTCCGGACACATGCTACGCATACATTTGGCACGACAAGGCCGCACGTCAGGGACACCTCGACAGCATTTATAAATTGACCACCTTGCACCGGCCTGGCCTTGACTCGGACCGCGCCGCCCGCGAAGCCGACTCCTGGGATTTTCTATTTCACCAGAACATCGGCCACTATGTCCCGCGCAGCTACGATGACCGCACGGACCTTACCATTCAGAAATTTCTGGCTAGAGTGCCCAAAGCCGGAGCGCCTCCTTCGTCGGAAGGACTTAGTTTTTTTGTTGCTCCGCCGCGGCCAACCATACTCACGCGGCAAAGCGGGTGTACGCCATTGCCTGACCACGTGGGATAGATTCTCTATTCCTCGATATTAATCGGCGGCATCGGCGGAATTTCCATCTTTGGTTCAAAGTTTGTTGAATTTATCATTAACCACCAAAAGAGGTCTTCACCGATCTCGCCGTCCCTGCGTAAGTTTATCAATTTTCTGCGCTGCTCCTCGTGTGGCAAATGATCAAAGCGCGGATCAACGACATCGGGCGGTAGATGCTCCCCGAAATTTAAGGGGGGCTTCGGTAAAGGTGGTGACGGCGGACTAATCTGTGAGTTGGTCGGTAGCGCCGCCACCTGCATGGGTTGCGGCTGGGGAGTGCCACCACGCCCTTGCATCGCCCGAATGCGTCCATGAAGCGACTGCGCCAATTGTCCATGTTTGCGCGGATCAATCGCTTGCAGTTTCTGCTGCGCCTTTTGCAGCGCCGCGCTCTTCGCGCTCTCGTTGCCGGCTTCAAATGCATCACTGATATGACCCAGCACGCGGGTCGCAGCACTGCCGCCGCGCAGCGCCAAGTCAGGCTCAATACCGGCGGCCTTGGCCATCATCGCGGTTACGCCTTCGCGTAAGGAAAAGCCGTCTTTGCGGGATTTTTTCATCAAATCGAAATCTCCAAAAAAAGAGATGGCGGGAGAGACGGGCCTAAGCCGCCTCTCCCGCCCGACCGCAGCCCTGTTCAGGGCGCACGCGGGCCGGAGGGGAGAATCCAGCGCGGGGCGTTGCGCCGCTTCAGCCTCTACAGGCCGAAGGTTCGCCGCGGTCGTAACTCAAGGATTAAGTCTAGGTGCTCACGCTTGTGGTCAGATCGGCCACCACCCCGTGCGCGCCTTCATTGCGCATACACAACGTGTACTCGGCGACGATGAACTTCTTCATCGCATCGCCGGTGGTCGCTAGGTCCTTGCGCTGCATGCGCCGCAGATACGCGACCGACGCATATTCAGGGTCCAGTACAAAGGCCGAGCGTTCCCGCTGGAAGCGGTTCGGCACCACGCGGATCTCGCCGAAGTCCGACGCATACAAATGCGCCGCCGCCTGAATGCGGTCGTCCGAGATGTTCTGCCGCGCCGAGGCCCGGCCGGTGAAGTTCGACACGTTCTGTTTGTTCGCAGGGCCTACCATCAGAATTTGCGGCTCGGCGCCGTTGCCGTAACAGCTTTGGATAACGGACTTCAGCATCGCCTCGGTAAAGGCGCGCTGGGTGCCGTCGGTCGCGCCCACCGTGGCCGAGGCCGCGTTGCCGCCGTTGCTCGCCCGGCTGGTGTTGCTCGACAGCCAGCTTTCCAGCGAGCGCAGCTTACGCGCCGTTGTCGTCCCGCCGGTGGTGTAGCCCTGATTGCCGGTCAGGATCGCTTCCATATCGCGCTTCAGCTCGCGGCCGCGCTTGAGCAGCTGATACTGCA